>NZ_JBHXLL010000043.1:0-78844 GCF_042721415.1 Kitasatospora sp. NPDC058444
GGCTGACCAGCACCACCCGGATCCACCCTTCACGTTGGGAGCAACACCTCATGCCTCGCAACTCCTCGCCCCGCAACCTGCGGGCGGGTGTGCTGACCGCCGTCCTCGCCGCCGGCGCCCTGACCGCCCTCGCCACGCCCCCGGCCGGCGCCGTGGCCGGCAGCACGGCCGCCGACGGCACCTATGCCTTCACCGCGCACCTGGCGATCGGTGACAACCTGCGGGCCTGCACCGGCGCCCTGGTCGACCGCAGCTGGGTGCTCACCGCCGCCTCCTGCTTCGCCGACGACCCGGCGCAGCCGCAGGCCCTGGCGGCCGGCGCGCCGAAGTGGAAGACCACGGTCACCGTCGGGCGCACCGACCTGACCACCGGCGCCGGCAAGACCGCCGAGGTCTCCGAGGTGGTGCCGAACGCCGACCGCGACCTGGTGATGGCCCGCCTCGCCACGCCGATCGACGGCATCGCGCCGCTGGCGGTCGCCACCGCCGCGCCGACGGCCGGGCAGACGCTGCGCGTGCCCGCGTACGGGCGCACCAAGGACGAGTGGGCGCCGCTCAAGCTCCACACCGGCACGTTCAGCCTCGACAGCGTGAGTGCCGCCGGCATCGCCACCACCGGCACCGGTGGCTCGGCGGTCTGCAAGGGCGACACCGGCGCCCCCGTGATCCGCGAGGTCAACGGCAAGGCCGAGCTGGTCGCCGTCGCCTCCCGCTCCTGGCAGGGCGGCTGCCTGGGCGTCCCCGCCACCGAGACCCGCACCGGCGCCCACAACGCCCGGGTCGACAACGTCGCCGGCTGGGTGCAGCAGACCCGCGCCAAGGCCCTGGGCTGGAAGACCCAGGCCCTGGTGCGCAGCGACGCCAACCTCTACTTCGCGACCCGCCTGTACGACGGCTCCTGGACCCCGTACGAGGACGTCCAGGCCACCGCCGGCAACATCGGCGGCGTCCGCGCGGTCTCCTCGGCCGGCATCAACGCCGAGACCCACGTCATCGCGCTGGGCGGCGACGGGCACCTGCACCACGCCATCCGCGGCCTCAACGGCGGCTGGGGCCAGAAGTTCATCGACGTCAACACCACCGTCTCCGACCTCGGCAACATCACCCAGGTCGCCATCGCCCCGGTCGGCAACGACCTGCACGTCGTGGTCGTCGCGGACGGCATCCTGTTCCACAGCGTCCGCTCCGCGAACGGCCAGTGGAGCAACTTCAACGTCGTCACCGACGTGACCGGGCCGCTGAACGGCATCACCTCGATCGCCGCCGCCGGGGCCGCCGGCGGTGAGCTGCACATCGCCGCCGTGTCCGGCGGGAAGGTGTACCACACCCGGCGCGCCGCCGACGGGAACTGGTCGCGCTGGGGGTCGGTCGGCGAGGCCGCCGGCGCCACCGGGCCGGTGTCCGCCGTCACCATCGCCCGTCAGAACAACGACCTCAACCTCGCGCTCATCGCCAGTGACGGCCAGTACCACACCATGCGCTACGCCAGCGGCAGCTGGTCGCCCATGACCTCCCTCGTCGGTGTCGTCGGCAACATCACCGGCACCGGCATCAGCTCCGCCCCCGTCGACACCGACACCCAGTTCGCCGTCACCACCAACGACAACAGGATCCTCCTGACCGCCCGCCACGCCGACGGCACCTGGGCCAACCCCGAAAGCCTCAACCTCACCAGCATCCCCGGCAACCACGCGGGCACCATGATCACCAGCAGCCTCTGATCACCGGACTCTGATCACCGGCCTCCGGTCGGAACCCTCCGATCGCTGATCCGCCCCCGCGGCCCGACAGGGACCGGCGCCACCCGGCGCCGGTCCCTGTCCGCGTTCCGGGCCGGACCGCCCCCCGGGGGGCCGCCCGCATGCCGAGGGCCCCGCACCCGCGGCCCGGGCGGGCGGCGGGTACGGGGCCGGGGTGAACGGGCGCCTGCGGGGCCGTTACGGCAGGAGGCGGTCGGTGACGAGGCGGACGATCTCGCTCTGGTGGTGGGCCAGGTAGAAGTGGCCGCCGGGGAAGACGTGCAGGGTGGACTCGCCGGTGGTGTGGTCGCGCCAGGAGCCGGCCTCGTCGACGGTGGCCTTGTCGTCGCTGTCGCCGACCAGGGCGTGGACCGGGCAGGACAGCGGCGGGCCCGGCCGGTAGCGGTAGGTCTCGACGGCCCGGTAGTCGGCCCGGACCGCGGGGAGGATCATCCGCAGCAGCTCCGGGTCCTGCAGGGCCCGCGGGTCGGTGCCGTCCAGCTTGCGCAGTTCCGCCACGATGCCGTCGACGCCCCGCAGGTGGACGTCCTCGTCCCGGTGCCGGGAGGGTGCGCGGCGGCCGGAGGCGAACAGGGCGACCGGCGGGGTGCCGAGCTCCTCCAGGCGGCGGGCGACCTCGAAGCCGACTACCGCGCCCATGCTGTGGCCGAACAGGGCGAGCGGCAGGTCGCGGTGCGGCAGCAGCGCCTCGGTGACCCGGTCGGCCAGCGCCTCGACGGTCTCGACGCAGGGTTCGTGGCGCCGGTCCTGCCGGCCCGGGTACTGGACCGAGAGGACCTCGATCCCGGCCGCCGTGGCGGCGGACATCGGGTACCAGTAGCTCGCCGACCCTCCCGCGTGGGGCAGGCAGACCAGGCGGACACGGGCGTCCGGGGCCGGGTGGAAGCGGCGGATCCAGCTGTCGGCCGCGGTGTCGGTGAGCGTCATCGTGCTCCGGTGGTCCCTTCTGAGCGGGGCCCCCGCCCCACCGGCGGGTCCTCCCCACTCCGAGGCTGGAGCAGGCCGGGCGGCCGGACAACCCCTCAGCTCACCGCCCCCGCTTCGCTGCGGTGGGCCCGGCCGGGACAAGGGCCCGTAGGGGAACCGTAGGGGTGCGGCCCGCGCCGACCGCTGGACGAGACTTCCACGGGATACCGCATGATGCCCCACCCCTCTCTGTTGTCCGGGACTTCCAAGCCTCCCGTGTGTTTCCGCGCGCCCAAGGAGCCGTTGACATGCCGCGTACCGAGCTGATCAGGCCGCTGTCCGAACTGCTGCGCTCCCAGGCCGGATCGCTCCGCGACAAGCCGGCGTTCCGGGACGGCCGGCGGACCGTGGGCTACGCCGAGCTGGAGCGCCGGACCGCACGGCTCGCCGGGCACCTGGCGGCCCTGGGCCTGGGGCGCGGCGAGCGGGTGGCGATCCACCTGGACGCCGGCGTCGAGGTGGTGGAGACCTACCTGGCGGTCGTCCGGGCCGCCGGGGTCGCCGTCCCGGTCAACCCGCACTCCAGCGACGAGGAGCTGGCCCACCTCCTGGACGACAGCGGGGCCACCGTGGTCGTCACCGACACCCGTCACCTGGAGCAGGTGGAGCGGCTGCGGGCCGACCGGGCCGGGCTGCTGGTGATCGTCTCCGGTGCGGCCCCGGCCCCGCGAGACCTTGCGGCCCCGGCCCCGCGGGACCTGCCGTCCTTCGAGACCCTGGCCACCGTCGAGCCCCCGGTGCCGGCGCGTGACGACCTCGGCCTGGACGAGACCGCCTTCATGCTCTACACCTCCGGCTCCACCGGCGCGCCCAAGGGCGTGCTGTCGACCCAGCGCAGCTGCCTGTGGACGGTGGCGTCCTGCTACGCGCCGGTGCTCGGGCTCTCGGAGCGCGACCGGGTGCTGTGGCCGCTGCCGCTGTTCCACAGCCTGGCGCACATCGTCTGCGTGGTCGGGGTCACCGCGACCGGCGCGACCGCGCACATCATGCCGGGCTTCTCCGCGGACGAGGTGCTGGCCGAACTGCGCGGCGACGCGTACACCTTCCTCGCCGGGGTGCCCGCCCTCTACCACCACCTGCTGCGGGAGGCCGGCGCCGGCCGGCTGGACGCACCGGACCTGCGGGTCTGCCTGTCGACCGGCGCGGTGACCTCCGCCTCGCTCGCCCGGGACTTCGAGGACGCGTTCGGCATCCCGCTGCTCAACAGCTACGGCTCCACCGAGACCTGCGGCGCCATCGCCACCGAGGCGCCGGGCGCCGAGCGGGTCTCCGGCTCCTGCGGCCTGCCCGTCCCCGGACTGGAGGTGCGGGTGGTCGACCCGGAGACCGGGATCGACACCGACCCCGGGACGGAGGGCGAGGTGTGGGTGCGCGGACCGAGCCTGATGCAGGGCTACCACAACCGGCCGGAGGCCACCGCCGAGGCGCTGCGGGACGGCTGGTACCGGACCGGTGACCTGGCGGTCCGGGCACCCGGCGGCCAGCTGACGATCAGCGGGCGGCGCAAGGAGCTGATCATCCGGGGCGGGGAGAACATCCACCCGGGCGAGATCGAGGACGTCGTCCGCTCGGTGCCCGGCGTGCTGGACGTCGCCGTGGCGGGCCGGCCGGACGAGGTGCTCGGCGAGGTGCCGGTCGCGTTCGTGGTCACCGCTCCGGAGGGCGTCGACGCCGAACTGGTCTTCGCCGCCTGCGCCGAGCAGCTGTCCTGGTTCAAGGTGCCGCAGGAGGTCCGGGCGATCGCCGTCGTGCCGCGCACCGCCTCGGGCAAGATCACCCGGCACCGGCTGTTCGAGCAGCCCGGCACGCTGATCGGCGCGCGGGGTGCCCTGGAGGAGTCGCTGTACCGGGTGGACTGGGTGCCGGTGCCCGCCGGGCCGGTGGAACCGCTGCGCGCGGCGGTGCTCGGCAGCCCGTCCGACGGGCCATCCGACGGGCCGGACGCGGGGGACGGGCTGGACGCGGGGGACGGGCTGGACGGGCCGGCGGCCGCGCGGTACGCCGACCTGACGGAGCTGACCGCGGCCGGGTCCGTGCCCGAGGTCGTCTACCTGCCCTGGCCCGGCGCGGACACCGAGCCCGGCGCGGCCGCGGAGCCCGTCGCGGAGGCGGCCCGGCGTGCCGCCCGCGAGGCCTCCGAGCTGCTGACGCGGTGGCTCGCCGACGACCGGCTGCGGGAGACCCGGCTGGTGGTGCTCACCCGGGGCGCGCTGGCCGTGCACCCGGGCGAGGAGGTCCCCGGGCTGGCGCAGGCTCCGGTCTGGGGGCTGCTGCGCGCGGCGCAGGCCGCCCACCCCGGCCGGTTCACCGTGGCCGACCTGGACGGCGAGGCCGCTTCGTCGGCCGCCCTGCCGGCCGGGCTGGCCACCGGCGAGCCGCAGTTCGCCGTCCGCGGCGGGCTGCTGCGGGTGCCCCGCCTGGTGCCGGTCGCCGCCGCCGCGGCCGGGCGCCGCGTCGACGGCACCGTGCTGATCACCGGTGCCGGCGGGACGGCCGCCGCCGCGATCGCCCGCCGGCTGGTCGCCGAGCACGGCGTCCGGCACCTGGTGCTGGCCTCCACCACCCCCGACTCGGCCGCGCTGGCCGTGGAGCTGAGCGAGTCCGGCGCGGACGTCACCCTGGCCGCCTGCGACGCCGCCGACCGTCCGTCCGTCACCGCCCTGCTGGCGGGCATCCCGGCCGAGCACCCGCTCACCGCGGTGGTGCACGCGGCCGGCTCCCCCGGTCTGACCGCCGGCGGGCAGGCCGACCGCTGGGTGCGCACGGGCATCGACGGTGCGGTGGTCCTGCACGAGCTCACCGCCGGAATCGACCTGACGGCCTTCCTGCTGGTCTCCTCCACCGAGGCCCTGCTGGGCGGCGCGGACGACGGCGACCAGGGCGGCTGCGCCGCGTTCCTGGACGCGCTGGCCCAGCACCGCCGGGCCGGCGGACGGCACGCCGTCTCGCTGGCCTGGGACACCACCGACGCGGATGCCGTGTCCGAGGCCGAGTTCGGAGCGCTGCTGGACTCCGCCCTGCGCGGCGCCGACACCCCCGTGGTCGCCACCCGGAACACCACCGGCGTCCTCTTCCACAGCCCGACCGCCGGCGAAGGTGCGGCGGACACCGTGTTCGCCGCACGGCTGCGCGCGCTGCCCCGGGCGGAGGCCCGGCAGGCGCTGCTCGGTCTGGTGCGGGCCGAGGCCGCCGGCGTGCTCGGCCAGGGGCTGCCCCGGACGATCGCACCCGGGCGGGCCTTCAAGGACCTCGGGGTGGACTCCGCCTCGGCCGTCCGGCTGCGCAACCGGCTGCGGTCCGCGCTCGGCCTGCGCCTGCCGGCGACCGTGGTCTTCGACCACCCCACCCCGGACCGGCTGGCCGGCTTCCTGCTCGCCGAACTCCTGGACGAGGCACCCGTTCCGGCCGTCCCGGTCCGCTCGGCGGCGGACCGGGACGACGACCGGGACCCGATCGCGATCGTCGCGATGAGCTGCCGCTACCCGGGCGGGGCGGTCTCGCCCGAGGCCCTGTGGCAGCTGGTGGCCGAGGGCCGGGACGCCGTCTCGGAGTTCCCGGCCGACCGCGGCTGGGACACCGAGGCCCTGTTCGGCGGTGCCCCCGGCTCCGTCGGCACCTCCTCCGTCCGGGAGGGCGGATTCCTGTACGACAGCGCCGAGTTCGACCCGGACTTCTTCGGGATCAGCCCGCGTGAGGCCCTCGCCATGGACCCGCAGCAGCGGCTGCTGCTGGAGACCTCCTGGGAGGCCGTCGAGCGGGCCGGGATCGACCCGGAGGCGCTGCGCGGCAGCCGGACCGGCGTGTTCACCGGCGTGATGTTCCACGACTACGCCAGCCGGCTGCCCCGGGTGCCCGAGGAGGTGGAGGGCTACCTCGGCACCGGTACCGCGGGCAGCGTGGCCTCGGGCCGGGTGGCGTACACCTTCGGTTTCGAGGGCCCGGCGATCACCGTGGACACCGCCTGCTCCTCCTCGCTGGTGGCCCTGCACCTGGCGGTCGCGGCGCTGCGGCGCGGGGAGTGCGACCTGGCGCTGGCCGGCGGCGTGGCCCTGATGGCGACGCCCGAGGTGTTCGTCGAGTTCAGCCGCCAGCGCGGCCTCGCCGAGGACGGGCGCTGCAAGTCCTTCGCCGCCTCGGCCGACGGCACCGGCTGGGCGGAGGGCGTGGGTGTGCTGCTGGTCGAGCGGCTCTCGGACGCCCGCCGCAACGGGCACCCGGTGCTGGCCCTGGTCCGCGGCACGGCCGTCAACCAGGACGGCGCCTCCAACGGGCTCACCGCCCCCAGCGGCCCGGCTCAGGAACGCGTCATCCGGGAGGCGCTGGCCGTCGCGGGCCTCACCGCCGCCGAGGTCGACGCCGTCGAGGCGCACGGCACCGGCACCCGCCTCGGCGACCCGATCGAGGCCAACGCGCTCCTCGCCACCTATGGGCGGGACCGCGAACTCCCGCTGCTGCTGGGCTCGTTGAAGTCGAACATCGGGCACGCCCAGGCGGCCGCCGGGGTGGGCGGCATCATCAAGATGGTGCTGGCGATGCGGCACGGGGTGCTGCCGCGGACCCTGCACGTGGACGAGCCCACTCCGCACGTGGACTGGACGGCGGGCGCCGTGGAGCTGCTCACCGAGCAGCGGGAGTGGCCCGAGACCGGCCGTCCGCGCCGGGCGGGTGTCTCCTCCTTCGGTGTCAGCGGCACCAACGCCCACGTCATCATCGAAGCGGCGGAGGCGGAGGAGCCGGCGGAAGCGTCGGACGAGCACGGGGTGCTGCCGCTGCTGCTGTCCGCGAAGTCGGCGGACTCGCTGCGGGCCCAGGCCGCGCAGCTCCAGGACTCCGAGGCCGCCCCGATCGACCTCGCGCACTCGCTGGCGACGACCCGCTCGGTGTTCAACCACCGTGCGGTGGTGCTCGGTTCGGACCGCACCGAACTGGCTGACGGCCTGCGGGCGCTGGCCGAGGGCACCGAGAGCGCCGCCGTCATCGAGGGCACCGCGTCCACGACCCCCCGGACCGTGTTCGTCTTCCCCGGACAGGGCTCGCAGTGGGCGGGCATGGCCGTCGAACTCCTCGACAACGAACCGGTGTTCGCCGCCCGCATCACCGAATGCGCCGACGCCCTGGCCGAGTTCACCGACTGGAACCTGATCGACGTCCTGCGCGGCACCCCCGGCGCCCCCGGCTACGACCGGGTCGACGTCGTCCAGCCCGCCCTGTGGGCCGTCATGATCTCCCTCGCCGCCCTCTGGCGCTCCCGTGGTGTGGAACCCGACGCCGTCATCGGCCACTCCCAGGGCGAGATCGCCGCCGCCACCGTCGCCGGCGCCCTCACCCTCCACGACGCCGCCCGCGTCGTCGCCCTCCGCTCCCAGGCCATCACCACCATCGCCGGCCACGGCGGCATGGTCTCCGTCGCCCTCCCGGCGAACGACCTCGACCTCACCCCCTGGCAGGACCGCGTCTCCGTCGCCGCCGTCAACGGCCCCGCCTCCGTGGTGGTCTCCGGCGACGCCGACGCCCTCGACGACCTGGTCGGGAAGTTCACCGCGGACGGTGTCCAGGCCCGCCGGATCAAGGTCGACTACGCCTCGCACTCCGCCCACGTCGAGCGGATCCAGGACGAGCTGCTCACCCTCCTCGCGCCGCTCTCCCCCCGCGCCGCCGAGGTGCCGTTCTACTCGACGGTGGACAGCGCCTGGCTGGACACCACCGCCCTGGACGCCGCGTACTGGTACCGCAACCTCCGCCAAACGGTCCGACTCGCCGACGCCACCCGCCACCTGGCCGACCAGGGCCACGACCTCTTCATCGAGATCAGCCCCCACCCCGTCCTCACCGGCGCCATCGAGGACACCCTCCACGACACCACCGCCCACACCCTCGGCACCCTGCGCCGCAACGACGGCGGCACCCACCGCTTCCTCACCTCCCTCGCCCACGCCCACGTCCACGGCGCCCCCGCCGACTGGACCCCCCTGCTCACCGCCGGCCGACGGATCGACCTGCCCACCTACCCCTTCCAGCGCCACCGCTACTGGCTGGAGGCGTCCTCCGCCGCCTCGGACGTGACCACCGTCGGTCTGGCCGCCGCCGACCACCCGATGCTCGGCGCGGCCGTCCCGGTCGCCGACGGCCACGGCCACCTGCTGACCGGCCTGATCTCGCGCACCACCCACCCGTGGCTGGCCGACCACACCGTCATGGGCACCACCCTGCTGCCCGGGACCGCCATGGTGGACCTGGCCGTCCGGGCCGGCGACGAGGTCGGCTGCGGCCGCCTCGACGAACTCACCCTGGAAGCCCCGCTGGTCCTGCCCGAGCAGGGTGCCGTCCAGGTCCAGGTGGTGGTCGGCGAGGCCGACGCCACGGGCGCGCGGCCGGTCGGCCTGCACTCGCGGCCGCACGACGCCGCCGCGTCCGGCCCCTGGACCCGGCACGCCGCGGGCACGCTCTCCCCCGCCGCCCCGGCCACGCCGGCGGACCTCACCCAGTGGCCGCCGGCCGGCGCCGAACCGCTGCCGGTCGAGGACCTGTACGAGCGGCTGCCCGCCGGGTACGGGCCGGCGTTCCAGGGCGTCCGCGGGGCCTGGCGGCGCGGCGAGGAGGTGTTCAGCGAGGTCGTGCTGGCCGAGGAGGTCGCCGACCGGTCAGACCGCTACGGGCTGCACCCGGCGCTGCTGGACGCCGCCCTGCACGCGATGGACCTCGGCGCCGTCCGGCACCGCGAGGAGTCCGCCGAAGGCCACCTGGCGTTCGCCTGGAGCGGGGTCTCCCTGCACTCCGCCGGCGCGACCGCCCTGCGGGTCCGGCTCTCCCCGGCCGGCCTGGACTCGGTCGCCCTGGAGGCCTCCGACGAGCACGGCGTGCCGGTGGTCTCGGTGGAGGGCCTGGCCGTCCGGCCGGTCTCCGCCGAGCAGCTGCGCGCGGTCCGCGCCGGGCACGGCGACGACTCGCTGTTCCGCGTCGACTGGACGGACCTGCCCGAGGTCGCCCCGGTCACCGGCCGCTACGCCCTGGTCGGCGAGGACGTCCTCGGCCTGGCCGCCGGGCTCACCGCGGCGGGCAGCACGGTCGACGCGCACGCCGACCTGGCCGCCCTCGCCGCCGCCGACGGCCGTACCCCCGACACCGTCCTGCTGCCCCTCGCGCCGCCCGCCGCGGCCGAGCTGGTCCCCGCCGTCCGGGCGGCCACCCACACGCTGCTGGGCCTGCTCCGGCAGTGGCTCGCCGAGGAGCGGTTCGCCGAGAGCCGGCTGGTCGTGCTGACCCGGGGCGCGGTGGCCGGGGACGGCCTGCCGGACCTGGTGACCGCTCCGCTGTGGGGCCTGGTCCGCTCCGCCCAGTCCGAGCACCCGGACCGCGTCGTCCTGGTCGACCTGGACGCCCAGGACGCCTCGTACCGCGCCCTGCCCGCGGCCCTGACCGGCGACGAGCCGCAGCTGCTGCTGCGCGACGGCTCGGTACGGGCGGCGCGGCTCACCCGGGTGCGGCCCGCCGAACAGGGCGCTCCGGCGCTCGACCCGAACGGGACCGCCCTCGTCACCGGGGCCACCGGCGGCCTCGGCCGACTGGCCGCCCGCCACCTGGTCACCGCCCACGGCGTCCGGCACCTGCTGCTGACCAGCCGGCGCGGCGACCAGGCCGAGGGCGCCGCCGAACTCCTCGCCGAGCTGCGCGACTCGGGCGCCGAGGTCACCCTCGCCGCCTGCGACGTCGCCGACCGCGAGGCCCTGGCCGCCCTGCTGGCCGGCATCCCCGCCGAACACCCGCTCACCGCCGTGGTGCACACCGCCGGCATCGTCGACGACGGCGTGATCGAGACGCTGACCGACGAGCAGTTCGACCGGGTGCTCGCGCCCAAGCTCTCCGGCGCGCTCAACCTGGCCGAGCTCACCCGCGGCACGGACCTGGCCGCCTTCGTGCTGTACTCCTCCGCCGCCGCCGTGTTCGGGGCCGGCGGTCAGGCCAACTACGCCGCCGCCAACGCCTTCCTCGACGCCTACGCCCGGCACCTGCGGGCCGAGGGCCGGCCGGCCGTCTCGCTGGCCTGGGGCCTGTGGGCGGAGCGCAACGGCATGGGCGGCCGGCTCACCGGCACCGACCTGCGCCGGATGGCCGGCGTCGGCACCGCGGCGCTCTCCGCCGAGGAGGGCCTCGACCTGCTGGACGCCGCCCGCGCGGTCGGCGAACCCGCGCTGATGCCGATCCGGCTCGACCTGGCCGCCGTGCGCGCCCAGTCGGACGCCGTCCACCCGCTGCTGCGCGGCCTCGTCCGCAGCCGCCCGGTCCGTCGGCGGCCGGCCGACCGGGCCGGCGGCTCCGCGCTCGCCCAGCGGCTGGCCGCCCTGACCGGCCCCGAGTGCGACCGCGAACTGCTGGACCTCGTCCGGGCCACGGCCGGGACGGTGCTCGGGTACGCGGCGGGCACCGCGGTGGACCCCGAACGGACCTTCAAGGAGCTGGGGTTCGACTCCCTCACCGCCGTCGAACTCCGCAACCGCCTGCACGGCTCGACCGGCCTGCGCCTGCCCGCCACGCTGATCTTCAACTACCCGACCTCGAAGGCCCTCGCCGGCCACCTGCGCGAGCAGCTGCTCGGCGACCGGCTCCCGGCGGCCGCACCGGCCCCGGCCACCGCCGCACCGGCGCGGGACGACGACCCGATCGTGATCGTCGGCATGGGCTGCCGGTTCCCCGGCGGGGTGCGCACCCCGGAGGACCTCTGGGAGCTGGTCCACGCCGGGCAGGACGCGGTCGGCGCCCTGCCGACCGACCGCGGCTGGGACCTCGACGGCCTCTACGACCCCGACCCGGACCGGGCCGGCACCTCGTACACCCGCGAGGGCGGATTCCTGTACGACGTCGCCGAGTTCGACGCGGCGTTCTTCGGGATCAGCCCGCGTGAGGCGCACGCCATGGACCCGCAGCAGCGGCTGCTGCTGGAGACCTCCTGGGAGGCCTTCGAGCGGGCCGGCGTCGACCCGGCCTCCGTCCGGGGCGAACAGGTCGGCGTGTTCGTCGGCACCCACGGCCAGGACTACGGCAACCTGCTGGCCGCCGCCCCGCCCGGCAACGAGGGCTACCTGGTCACCGGCAACGCGGCCAGCGTGGTCTCCGGCCGCATCTCGTACGTGCTCGGCCTGGAAGGGCCGGCCGTCACCGTGGACACCGCCTGCTCCTCCTCGCTGGTGGCCCTCCACCTGGCCGTCCAGGCGCTGCGCGCCGGCGAGTGCTCGATGGCGCTCGCGGCCGGCGCGGCCGTGATGGCCACCCCCGAGGGGCTGGTGGCGTTCAGCCGCCAGCGCGGCCTGGCCGAGGACGGGCGCTGCAAGGCCTTCGCGGCGGCCGCCGACGGCTTCGGCATGGCCGAGGGCGTGGGCGTGCTGCTGGTCGAGCGGCTCTCGGACGCCCGCCGCAACGGGCACCCGGTGCTGGCCGTGGTCCGGTCCACCGCGATCAACCAGGACGGCGCCTCCAACGGGCTCACCGCCCCCAACGGCCCTGCCCAGGAACGCGTCATCCGCCAGGCCCTGGCCACCGCCGGTCTCACCGCCGCCGAGGTCGACGCCGTCGAGGCGCACGGGACGGGGACCACGCTCGGCGACCCGATCGAGGCCCACGCGCTCCTCGCCACCTACGGGCAGGACCGCGAACTGCCGCTGCTGCTGGGCTCGGTGAAGTCCAACCTCGGCCACACCCAGAGCGCGGCGGGCGCGGCGGGCATCATCAAGATGGTGCTCGCCATGCGGCACGGGGTGCTGCCCCGGACCCTGCACGTGGACCAGCCCACCCCGCACGTGGACTGGACGGCGGGCGCCGTGGAGCTGCTCACCGAGGAACGGGACTGGCCGCAGACCGGCCGTCCGCGCCGGGCGGGTGTCTCCTCCTTCGGTGTCAGCGGCACCAACGCCCACGTGATCCTCGAACAGCCCTTCGTGGAAGACGCGGTGGAGGAGCCGGCGGGCGAGCCTGCCGCGCACGGCGTGCTGCCGCTGCTGCTGTCCGCGAAGTCGGCGGACGCGCTGCGGGCCCAGGCCGCGCAGCTCCAGGACTCCGAGGCCGCCCCGATCGACCTCGCCCACTCGCTGGCGACGACCCGCTCGGTGTTCAACCACCGTGCGGTGGTGCTCGGTTCGGACCGCACCGAACTGGCCGACGGCCTGCGGGCGCTGGCCGAGGGCACCGAGAGCGCCGCCGTCATCGAGGGCACCGCGTCCACGGCCCCCCGGACCGTGTTCGTCTTCCCCGGACAGGGCTCGCAGTGGGCGGGCATGGCCGTCGAACTCCTCGACAACGAACCGGTGTTCGCCGCCCGCATCACCGAATGCGCCGACGCCCTGACCGAGTTCACCGACTGGAACCTCCTCGACGTCCTGCGCGGCGCCGACAACGCTCCCGGCTACGACCGGGTCGACGTCGTCCAGCCCGCCCTGTGGGCCGTCATGGTCTCCCTCGCCGCGCTCTGGCACGCCCACGGCGTCCACCCCGACGCCGTCATCGGCCACTCCCAAGGCGAGATCGCCGCCGCCACCGTCGCCGGCGCCCTCACCCTCCAGGACGCCGCCCGCGTCGTCGCCCTCCGCTCCCAGGCCATCACCACCATCGCCGGCCACGGCGGCATGGTGTCGCTCCCGCAGTCCGCGCAGGACGCGGCCGTCACCATCGCGCCGTGGTCCGACCGGGTCTCCCTCGCGGCCGTCAACGGGCCCGCCTCCGTCGTCGTGGCCGGCGACGCCGACGCCCTGGACGAGCTGCTGTCCCGGTGCGCCGCGGACGGTGTCCAGGCCCGCCGGATCAAGGTGGACTACGCCTCGCACTCCGCCCACGTCGAGCGGATCCAGGACGAGCTGCTTGACCTCCTCGCCCCGATCGCCCCGCGCACCGCCGACATCCCCTTCCACTCCACCGTCGACAGCGCCTGGCTGGACACCACCGCCCTGGACGCCGCGTACTGGTACCGCAACCTCCGCCAAACGGTCCAACTCGCCGACGCCACCCGCCAGCTGGCCGACCAGGGACACGACCTCTTCATCGAGATCAGCCCCCACCCCGTCCTCACCGGCGCCATCGAGGACACCCTCCACGACACCACCGCCCACACCCTCGGCACCCTGCGCCGCAACGACGGCGGCACCCGCCGCTTCCTCACCTCCCTCGCCCACGCCCACGTCCACGGCGCCCCCGCCGACTGGACCCCCCTGCTCACCGCCGGCCGACGGATCGACCTGCCCACCTACCCCTTCCAGCGCCACCGCTACTGGCTGGACACCGTGGCCGGTTCGGCCGCCGTCACCACGGCGGGCCTCACCGCCCCCGAGCACCCGCTGCTCGGCGCGGCCGTCCCGCTCGCCGACGGCCACGGCCACCTGCTGACCGGGCTGCTCTCCCGGCACAGCACGCCGTGGCTGGCCGACCACACCGTCATGGGCACCACCCTGCTGCCCGGAACGGCGTTCCTGGAGCTGGCCGTCCGGGCCGGCGACGAGGTCGGCTGCGACCGCCTCGACGAACTCACCCTGGAAGCCCCGCTGGTCCTGCCCGAACGGGGCGGCGTCCGGATCCAGGTGCTGGTGGGCGCGGAGGACGACGGCGTCCGCCCGCTGCGGATCCACTCCCGCCCGGCCGACGCCGCCGAGGACGAGCCGTGGACCCGGCACGCCACGGGGGCGCTCTCCACGGCTGCCGACGAGCCGGGGGCGGACCTCACCGAGTGGCCGCCGGCCGGGGCCTCCCCGCTGGACGTCTCCGACGCCTACCGGCGGCTCGCGGACGCCGGCGTGGACTACGGCCCGGCCTTCCAGGGCCTGCGGGCCGCCTGGCGGGACGGCGACCAGGTCTTCGCCGAGGTCGCCCTGCCCGCCTCCGAGCAGGCCGCGGCCGCCCGGTACGGGCTGCACCCGGCGCTGCTGGACGCCGCTCTGCACGCGATGGGCCTGGTGCCCGACGCCGAGCAGGGCAGGCTCGCCTTCTCCTGGGGCGGGATCCGGCTGCACGCGAGCGGCGCGACCGCGCTGCGCGTCCGGCTGGCCCGCACCGCGCCGGAGACCCTGACGCTGACCGTCACCGACCTCGGCGGCGCGCCGGTCGCCTCGGTGGACTCGCTGCTGCTGCGGCCCGTCTCCGGCGAGCGGCTGCGCACCGCCGACCGGGCCGTGCGCGAGTCGCTGCTGCGGATCGACTGGCTGCCGGTGCCGGCCGGTGACCCGACCGCCCGCTCCTGGACGGTCCTCGGCACGGACGGCCACGCCGGACTGGCCGAACTGGGCTCGGCGGTGGACGCCGGCGCTCCCGTGCCCAACGTGGTCGCGGTGGAACTCGCCCCGTACCGCGGGTCCGACGCGGCGGGCGAGCTGGCCGCCGCGGTGGGCGAGGCGACCGGGCGGGTGCTGCGCCTGGTCCAGGAGTGGCTGGTGGACCCGCGGTTCACCGACGCCCGACTGGCCGTGCTGACCCGCGACGCGGTCGCCACCGGCGAGGGCGGAGCGCCCGATCCGGTCCTGGCCGCCGTGTGGGGCCTGGTGCGCTCCGCGCAGTCGGAGAACCCGGACCGGCTGGTCCTGGTCGACCACGACGGCGGTGAACTTCCCCTGGCCGCACTGCCGGTGGACACCGAGCCGCAGCTGGCCGTACGGCAGGGCGCCCTGCTGGCCCCGCGCCTGGCCAAGGCGCCGGGCGCCGCGCCGAGCGCTCTCCCGGCCGCGGACGGCGGGGAGCCGGGCACGCTGGACGTCTCCGGGACCGTCCTGGTCACCGGCGCGATCGGCGGCCTCGGCGAGCTGACCGCCCGCCACCTGGTCGCCGCCCACGGCGCCCGGCACCTGTTGCTGACCAGCCGGCGCGGCCCGGCGGCCGAGGGCGCCGCCGAACTCCTCGCCGAACTGCGCGACTCGGGCGCCGAGGTCACCCTCGCCGCCTGCGACGTCGCCGACCGCGAGGCCCTGGCCGCCCTGCTGGCCGGCGTCCCCGCCGAACACCCGCTCACCGCCGTGGTGCACACCGCCGGCGTGGTGGACGACGGCATCGTCCTCTCCCTCTCCCCCGAGCAGTTCGACCGGGTGCTCGCCCCCAAGGTCACCGGTGCGCTCAACCTGCACGAACTGGCGGGCGAGGTCGGCAGCTTCGTGCTCTTCTCGGCCGCGGCCGGGGTGCTCGGCAACCCCGGGCAGGCCAACTACGCCGCCGCCAACAGCTTCCTGGACGCCCTGGCCCGGCGCCGGCGGGCCCAGGGCCGGCCGGCCGTCTCGCTGGCCTGGGGCCTGTGGCAGGAGCGGTCCGGCATGGCCGGGCGCCTCGACGACTCCGACCTGCGGCGGATCGTGCGCGGCGGTGCGGTGCCGATGAGCGCCGAGACCGGACTGGCCCTGTTCGACGCGGCCGTGGCCTCGGGCGAGCCGGTGCTGGTGCCGATCCAGCTGGACCGGGCACAGCTGCGCGGCCGGGCGGCCACCGTCCCCGCGCTGCTGCGCGGCCTGGCCACCGGCGGCCCGGGCCGCCGCACGGCCGGCGCCCCGGGCACCGCCCCGGCGGGCGGCCTGGCCGAGCGCCTGGCCGGACTCTCCGCCGAGGACCGCCGGCGGACCGTGCTCGACCTGGTCCGCGGCCACGTCGCCGGAGTGCTCGGGCACGGCTCGGGCGACGCCGTCGAGGAGGAGAAGGCCCTCAAGGAGCTGGGCTTCGACTCGCTGACCGCGGTGGAGCTGCGCAACCGGCTCAACTCCGCGATCGGACTGCGCCTTCCGGCGACCCTGGTGTTCAACCACCCGACGCCGCGCGCGCTCGCCGCGCACCTGCTCGTCGAGCTGCTCGGCGAGCAGGCGGACGCCGCCGCGCCGGTCACCGCGGCGGTGCCGGCCGCGGCCGACCCCGACGAGCCGATCGCGATCGTCGCGATGAGCTGCCGCTTCCCCGGCGGGATCGCCACCCCCGAGGCGCTCTGGCAGGTGCTGGCCGAGGGCGGGTCGGTGCTCTCGGAGTTCCCGACCGACCGCGGGTGGGACCTGGAGGGCATCTACCACCCCGAGCCGGGCACCCCGGGCCGCACCTACACCCGTACCGGCGGCTTCCTGACCGACGTGGCCGGGTTCGACCCGGCGTTCTTCGGGATCAACCGCCGCGAGGCGCTGGCGATGGACCCGCAGCAGCGACTGCTGCTGGAGACCTCCTGGGAGGCCTTCGAGCGGGCCGGCATCGACCCGCTCGGCCTGCGCGGCAGCCGGACCGGCGTCTACGCCGGCATGGTCTACCACGACTACGCGACCTGGGTGCGGGACGTGCCCGAGGAGGTCGACGGCTACCTCGGCAACGGCAGCGCGGCCAGCGTCGCCACCGGCCGGGTCGCGTACGCGCTGGGCCTGGAGGGCCCGGCCGTCACCGTGGACACGGCCTGCTCCTCCTCGCTGGTGGCACTGCACTTCGCGGCGGCCGCCCTGCGGCGCGGCGAGTGCGACCTGGCGCTGGCCGGCGGTGTGACCGTGATGTCCACGCCGAAGCTGCTGATCGAGTTCGCCCGGCAGCGCGGCCTCGCCGAGGACGGCCGCTGCAAGGCCTTCGCGGCCGGCGCCGACGGCACCGGGTTCTCCGAGGGCATCGGCATGCTGCTGGTCGAGCGGCTCTCCGACGCCCGCCGCAACGGGCACCCGGTGCTCGCGGTGCTGCGCGGCAGCGCCGTCAACCAGGACGGCGCCTCCAACGGGCTCACCGCCCCGAACGGCACCGCGCAGGAGCGGGTGATCCGCCAGGCCCTGGCCGCCGCCGGTCTCGCCGCGGGCGAGGTGGACGTGGTGGAGGCGCACGGCACGGGTACCAGGCTCGGCGACCCGATCGAGGCCCAGGCACTGCTGGCCACCTACGGTCAGGACCGCGAACTCCCGCTGCTGCTGGGCTCGGTGAAGTCCAACCTGGGCCACACCCAGGCCGCCGCGGGCGTCGCCGGAGTGATCAAGACGGTGCTCGCGATGCGCAACGGCGTCCTGCCGGGCACCCTGCACGTCGACGAGCCCTCGCCGCACGTGGACTGGACGGCCGGTGCGGTGGAGCTCGCCACCGGGACGCGGGACTGGCCCGAGACCGGCCGCCCGCGCCGGGCCGGCGTCTCCTCCTTCGGCATCAGCGGCACCAACGCCCACCTCGTCCTGGAGCAGGGCGACCCGGCGCCGACGGACCCCGAGCGGACCCAGGGAGGCCCGACCGTACGGCCGTTGGTGCTCTCCGGCCGGTCGGAGGAGGCGCTGCGCGGGCAGGCCGAACGGCTGCTGGAGCTGGTCGAGGAGCGGCCGGAGCTGCACCCGGCCGACCTCGGGCTGTCCCTGGCCACCACCCGCTCGCAGTTCCCGCACCGGGGCGCCGTGGTCGCCGCGGACCGGGACGGGCTGCTGACCGGGCTGCGGGCCCTGGCCGCCGGGACGCCGCGGGCGGCCGGGGTGCTGAGGTCGGTGGCGACGTCCGGCCGGACGGCCTTCCTGTTCACCGGCCAGGGTGCCCAACGGGCCGGTATGGGCGGCGAGTTGTATGACGCCTTCCCGGCCTTCGCGGCCGCCTTCGACGAGGTGTGCGCGGAACTGGACCGGCACCTGGAGCGCCCGCTGCGCGAGGTGATCGCCGAAGGCGGCGACACACTGGACCGCACCGGCTGGACCCAGCCGGCGTTGTTCGCCGTCGAGGTCGCCCTCTACCGCCTGGTCGAATCCTGGGGCGTACGGCCGCACTTCCTCGCCGGCCACTCGATCGGCGAGATCGCCGCCTTCCACGCCGCCGGCGTCCTGTCCCTGCCCGACGCCGCCCGGCTCGTCACCACCCGGGCCCGCCTGATGGAGCACCTGCCCTCCGGCGGCGCCATGATCGCCCTGCGCGCCACCGAGCAGGACGTCCAACCCCTGCTCACCGAACGGGTCTCGATCGCCGCCGTCAACGGCCCCGACTCCCTGGTCATCGCCGGCGACGCCACCGAAGTCCGCGCCATCGCCCAGCACTTCGACAAGGCCCGCGAGCTGCGCGTCAGCCACGCCTTCCACTCCCCGCTCATGGAGCCGATGCTCGACGAGTTCCGCGACACCCTCGCCGAACTCACCTTCCACGCCCCCACCATCCCCCTCGTCTCCACCCTCACCGGCACCACCGCCACCACGGACCAGCTCACCGACCCCGACTACTGGATCCGCCACGCCCGCCACACCGTCCGCTTCCACCAGGCCATGGACGCGCTCCTCGCTGAGGGCGTCACCACCTTCCTGGAACTCGGCCCCGACGCCGTGCTCACCGCCATGGGCCAGGAGTGCCTGGACGGTGCGGAGAACGGCGGCCGGGCGGCCTTCGTCGCCGCGCAGCGCCGGGACCGCTCCAAGGAGTTCACCGTGGCGTCCGCGCTGGCCGCACTGCACCTGCGGGGCGTGCCGGTGGACTGGGCGGCGTTCTTCGCCGGTTCCGGCGCGCGCCGGGTCGACCTGCCGACCTACGCCTTCCAGCGCGGGCGGTACTGGCTGGACGTCGTCCAGCCGAAGGCCGGATCCGGGGCTGGAGCCGAGGCGGCCGATCCGCTGGACGCCTCCTTCTGGGCGGCCGTCGAGCAGCAGGACGAGGCCTCGCTGGCCTCCGTCCTGCGGCTGGACGGGCTGGACGGGCTGGGCGGTCCGGACGGGCCGGCCGGCGACGGGGCCCTCCCGTCCGAGCTCCGGGCCGCGCTGCCGCTGCTCGCCGCCTGGCGGCGCGCCGCCCGGGAGGCCGTCCCCGCTCCGCGGCCGGCCGACGCGCCGACCGCCGACGCGTCGAGTGCCGACGCACCGGGCGACGGCGGCCGGCCGGACCGGGCCGCCGGGCTGCGGGAGCGGCTCGCCGGACTCACCGAGCCGGAGCGCGACGAGCTGCTGCTGGAGGTGGTCGAGGAGTGCGTCGCCGGGGTGCTCGGCGAGGCTCCGCGCACCGGCTTCGACCCCGAACGCGGCTTCCTGGAGCAGGGCTTCGACTCGCTGACCGCGGTCGAGCTGCGCAAGCTGCTCACCGACGCCACCGGCCTGCGGCTGAGCAGCACGCTGATCTTCGACTACCCGACCCCGGCCGCCCTCGCCAAGGAGCTGCGCACCTCGCTGGACCCGCAGCTGCCCGGCTTCGGACCGTCCACGAGCGGCGGCGGCGAGGCGGCCGGCAGCGAGGCGGCCGGCACCGCCGAGGCGGTCGACGACGAGCAGATCGACGACATGGACCTGGCCGAGCTGCTCCGCCTGGCCCGCGACGACTCCTAGGGCTCCGACGGTCCGCGCCCCGATCCCGGGCGCGGATCGTCGGCTCCCGACCCCGAACCTGAGCTTGACGTACGGAGATTGTGATGAACGCAGCACCCCAGGAAGTCGTCGCGGCACTCCGGGATTCCCTCAAGGAGATCCAGCGGCTCCGCCGGGAGAACCGGCAGCTGGCCGACGCCGGCCGTGAGCCGATCGCGATCGTCGGCATGGCCTGCCGCTACCCGGGCGAGGTCACCTCGCCCGAGGAGCTGTGGCAGCTGGTCGACCGGGGCGTCGACGCGATCTCCGGCTTCCCGGCCAACCGGGGCTGGGACGTCGAGGCGCTGTACGACCCCGACCCGGACAAGCCGGGCACCAGCTACGTCCGCGAGGGCGGATTCCTGCACCGGGCCGACGAGTTCGACCCGGCGTTCTTCGGGATCAGCCCGCGCGAGGCGCTGGCGATGGACCCGCAGCAGCGGCTGCTGCTGGAGACCTCCTGGGAGGCCTTCGAGCGGGCCGGGATCGCGCCGACCTCGGTGCGCGGCAGCCGGGTCGGGGTGTTCGCCGGCATCGCCACCGCCGACTACGCGGCGCGGTTCCAGTCCGTCCCCGAGGAGGTCGAGGGCTACCTCGGCAACGGCAGCGCCGGCAGCGTGGCCTCCGGCCGGGTGGCGTACGCGCTGGGCCTGGAGGGCCCGGCCGTCACCGTGGACACGGCCTGCTCCTCCTCGCTGGTGGCACTGCACCTGGCGAGCCAGGCGCTGCGCTCCGGCGAGTGCTCGCTGGCCCTGGCCGGCGGCGTCACGGTGCTCTCGACCCCGGCGGGCTTCGTGGAGTTCAGCCGGCAGCGCGGGCTGGCGCCGGACGGGCGCTGCAAGTCCTTCGCCGCCGCCGCGGACGGCACGGCCTGGGGCGAGGGCGTCGGCATGCTGCTGCTGGAGCGGCTCTCCGACGCCCGCCGCAACGGGCACCCGGTGCTGGCTCTCGTCCGCGGGTCGGGCATCAACCAGGACGGTGCGAGCAGCGGGCTCACCGCGCCCAACGGCCCCGCTCAGCAGCGGGTGATCCGGCAGGCGCTGGAGAGCGCCGGGCTGGCGGCCGGCGAGGTGGACGTGGTGGAGGCGCACGGCACCGGCACCACCCTCGGCGACCCGATCGAGGCCCAGGCGCTGCTGGCCGCCTACGGCCAGGACCGCGAACGGCCGCTGCTGCTGGGGTCGTTGAAGTCCAACATCGGCCACACCCAGGCCGCGGCGGGCGTCGGCGGCGTGATCAAGATGGTGGAGGCGATGCGCCGGGGCACCGTCCCGCGCACCCTGCACGTGGACGAGCCGACGCCCGAGGTGGACTGGACGGCGGGCGCGGTGGAGCTGCTCACCGAGGCCCGGGAGTGGCCCGAGACCGGCCGTCCGCGCCGGGCCGGGGTCTCCTCCTTCGGCGTCAGCGGCACCAACGCCCACGTCATCGTCGAGCAGGCCCCCGAGGAACAGGCCCCCGAGCAGCAGCCCGCCGGCCCGACCGGGACGGCCCCCGCGCTCGTCCCGCACCTGCTGTCGGCGAAGACCGTCCCCGCGCTGCGGGAGCAGGCCGCCCGGCTGCGCGCCCGGCTGGACGCCGACCCCGGGCTGGACCTCACCGACCTCGCCTACTCGCTGGCCACCGGCCGCGACCGGTTCGCGCACCGGGCCGCCGTGGTCGCCGCGGACCGCACCGAACTCGCCGCCGGGCTGGCCGCGTTGGCCGAGGGCGACGGGATCACCGCGACGGTGAACGGCAAGACCGCGTTCCTGTTCACCGGCCAGGGCGCCCAACGGGCGGGTATGGGCCGTGAGTTGTCCGAGGCGTTCCCGGCCTTCGCGGCCGCCTTCGACGAGGTGTGCGCGGAACTGGACCGGCACCTGGAGCGCCCGCTGCGCGAGGTGATCGCCGAAGGCGGCGAGACGCTGGACCGTACCGGCTGGACCCAGCCCGCCCTGTTCGCCGTCGAGGTCGCCCTCTACCGACTGGTCGAATCCTGGGGCGTGCGGCCGCACTTCCTCGCCGGCCACTCGATCGGCGAGATCGCCGCCTTCCACGCCGCCGGCGTCCTGTCCCTGCCCGACGCCGCCCGCCTCGTCACCACCCGGGCCCGCCTGATGGAGCACCTGCCCTCCGACGGCGCCATGATCGCCCTGCGCGCCACCGAGCAGGACATCCAACCCCTGCTCACCGAACGGGTCTCGATCGCCGCCGTCAACGGCCCCGACTCCCTGGTCATCGCCGGCGACGCCACCGAAGTCCGCGCCATCGCCCGGCACTTCGACAAGGCCCGCGAGCTGCGCGTCAGCCACGCCTTCCACTCCCCCCTCATGGAACCGATGCTCGACGAGTTCCGCGACACCCTCGCCGAACTCACCTTCCACGCCCCCACCATCCCCCTCGTCTCCACCCTCACCGGCACCACCGCCACCACCGAAGACCTCACCGACCCCGACTACTGGATCCGCCACGCCCGCCACACCGTCCGCTTCCACCAGGCCACGGACACCCTCCGGGAGAAGGGCGTCACCACCTTCCTGGAACTCGGCCCCGACGCCGTGCTCACCGCCATGGGGCGGGCCCACGCCGCCGCCGGCGACGAGGCGTTCGTGCCGGTGCTGCGGCGCGACCGGGCCGAGGTCCGGACCGCCGTGTCCGCCGTGGCGGCGCTGCACCAGCGCGGGGTGAAGGCCGACTGGGCGGCGTTCTTCGCCGGTTCCGGCGCGCGCCGGGTCGACCTGCCGACCTACGCCTTCCAGCGCCGCCGCTACTGGCTGGACGTCACGCCCGCCGCCGAGGCCGTCGCCGATCCGCTGGACGCCTCCTTCTGGGCGGCCGTCGAGCAGCAGGACGTGGCCGCGGTCGCGCAGACCCTGCGGATCGACGGCGCCGGCCGGGAGACCCTGGGCGAGCTGCTGCCCGCGCTGTCCTCCTGGCGGCGCGAGCGCCGGGACCGTTCGCTGCTGGACTCCTGGCGCTACCGCGTCGAGTGGCAGCGGCTCGCCGACCCGGCCGGTCCACCGGTGCTCTCCGGCGGCTGGCTGGCCGTCCTGCCGGCCGGCTGGACGGAGGACGGGACCGGCGGCGCCCTGGAAGCGCTGCGCGCCCGCGGCGCGCGGGTGGTGACCCTCGCGGCGGCCGAGGGCGAGGGCCGCGCCGGGCTGGCCGCCCGGCTGCGCGCCGCCGCCGGCGAGCCGGCGCCGGTCGGCGTGCTGTCCCTGCTGGCCCTGGACGAGCGCGAGGCGCGGCCCGGTGTGCCGGCCGCCCTGGCGGACACCGTGCTGCTGCTGAACGCCCTGGACGAGGCCGGGCTGGACGCCCCGCTCTGGTGCGCGACCCGGTCCGGTGTGTCGGTCGGCGGGCAGGTCGCGAGCCCGGCGCAGGCCGCGCTGTGGGGCCTGGGCCGGGTGGCCGCACTGGAGTGCCCGGTGCGCTGGGGCGGTCTGGTCGACCTCCCGGACGCGGTGGACGGCCGGACGGGCGACCGGCTGGCCGCGGTGCTGGCCGGCGGCTCCGGCGAGGACCAGGTCGCCGTCCGGGCGGACGGGCTGTACGCGCGCCGCCTGGTCCGGGCGGCCGGCGGGACGGCGGCCGGCGGCACCGCGGCCGGCGGTGAGGCCGTCCGCGAGTGGCGGCCGCGCGGCACGGTGCTGGTGACCGGCGGCACGGGCGCGCTGGGCGCCCGGATCGGGCGCTGGCTGGCCGGGAACGGCGCGGAGCACGTGGTGCTGACCAGCCGTCGGGGCGGTGCGGCCGCCGGGGCGGCCGACCTGGAGGCCGAGCTGACCGGCCTGGGGGCGCGGGTCACCGTGGCCGCCTGCGACGTCGCGGACCGCGCGGCCCTGGCCGGTCTGCTGGACTCCGTCGGTCCGCTGAGCGCCGTGGTGCACGCGGCCGGCTCGGGTGCGATGGGGCCGCTGCGCGAGCTCGACGCGGACGCGCTGGCCGAGGCCGGCGGAGCCAAGGTGACCGGAGCGGCGCACCTGGACGAGCTGCTGGACGGGCGGGAGCTGGACGCCTTCGTGCTGATGTCCTCCGTCGCCGGGGTCTGGGGCGGCGGGGGCCAGGCCGCGTACGGTGCGGCGAACGCGTTCCTGGACGCGCTGGCCGAGCGGCGCCGGGCGCGCGGCCTGACGGCCACCTCGGTGGCCTGGGGCCCGTGGGCCGGGGACGGGATGTCGGCCGGGCAGGAGGAGCCGCTGAAGCGGATGGGCCTCGGCGCGCTGGCGCCGGACCTCGCGGTCGCGGCCCTCCAGCAGGCGCTGGACCTGGACGACACGACCGTGACCGTCACCGAGGTCGACTGGTCGCGGTTCCACCCCGGGTTCACGGCCGTCCGACCGAGCCCGCTGCTGGGCGCGCTGGCCGAGGTGCGGGACCTGGAGCGCGCCGAGGAGCGGCCCGCTCCCGCCGACGACGCCGCCTCGGCGCTGCGGGCCGATCTCGCCGGCCTGCCGGTCGCCGAGCGGTCCCGTTCCCTGATGGAGCTGGTGAGCGGCCTCGCGGCGGACGTCCTGGGCCACCCGACGGCCGAGGGGATCGACGCCGTCCGCCCGTTCCAGGAGCAGGGCTTCGACTCCCTGACCTCGGTGGAGCTGCGCGACCGGCTCACCCGCTCGACCGGGGTGCGGCTGCCCAGCACCCTGCTGTTCGACCACCCGACCCCGGAGGCGGTGGCCGCCCGGCTGCTGGGCGAGCTGCTCGGCGCGGACGGTTCCCCGGGCGATCCGTCCGCCGGCCCGGTGGACGCCGAGGACCCGGTCGCGATCATCGGCATGAGCTGCCGCTACCCCGGCGGGGTGAGCGGCCCCGGGGAGCTGTGGCAGCTGGTCGCCGAGGGCCGGGACGCCGTCGGCGGCTTCCCGCAGGACCGCGGCTGGGACACCGCCGCGCTGTTCAGCGACGACCCCGAGCAGCCCGGCACCTGCTACGCCTCCGAGGGCGGGTTCCTGTACGAGGCCGCCGGGTTCGACGCGGCGTTCTTCGGGATCAACCCGCGGGAGGCGCTGGCGACGGACCCGCAGCAGCGGCTGCTGCTGGAGACCTCCTGGGAGGCCTTCGAGCACGCGGGCGTGGACCCGGTGTCGGCGCGCGGCAGCCGGACCGGCGTCTTCACCGGCGTCTCGTACCACGACTACGCGGCCCGCTTCACCACCGTCCCGGAGGAGGTGGAGGGCTACCTGGGCAACGGCAGTTCGGCCAGCGTCGCCTCCGGCCGGATCGCGTACACCCTCGGGCTGGAGGGCCCGGCGGTGTCGGTGGACACCGCCTGCTCCTCCTCGCTGGTGGCGCTGCACCTGGCGAGCCAGGCCCTGCGCTCCGGCGAGTGCTCGCTGGCCCTGGCCGGCGGTGTCGCGGTGATGTCGACGCCGGGTTCGTTCATCGAGTTCAGCCGGCAGCGCGGGCTCGCGCCGGACGGGCGCTGCAAGGCGTTCGCCGAGGCGGCGGACGGCACCGGCTGGGGCGAGGGCGTCGGCATGCTGCTGCTGGAGCGGCTCTCCGACGCCCGCCGCAACGGGCACCCGGTGCTCGCCGTGCTGCGCGGCAGCGCCGTCAACCAGGACGGCGCCTCCAACGGTCTGACGGCCCCCAACGGCCCCTCCCAGGAGCGGGTGATCCGCCAGGCGCTCGACCGGGCCGGGCTGTCGGCCGCCGAGGTGGACGTGGTGGAGGCGCACGGGACGGGCACCCGCCTCGGCGACCCGATCGAGGCCCAGGCACTGCTGGCCACCTACGGCCAGGAGCGTGAACTCCCGCTGCTGCTGGGCTCGATCAAGTCCAACATCGGCCACACCCAGGCCGCCGCCGGCGTCGGCGGCGTGATCAAGATGGTCGAGGCGATGCGCCGGGGCACCGTCCCGCGCACCCTGCACGTGGACGAGCCGTCCTCCCAGGTGGACTGGACGGCCGGATCGGTCGAACTGCTCACCGAGGCCAGGGACTGGCCCGAGACCGGCCGCCCGCGCCGGGCCGGCGTCTCCTCCTTCGGCGTCAGCGGCACCAACGCCCACGTCATCCTCGAACAGGCCCCCGAGGAACAGGCCGCCGAGGAGCAGCCCGCCGACCCGAACCCCGGCGACACCGCCGCACCGGGCGCGCTCCCCTTCCTCCTCTCCGCCCGGACCGAGCAGGCCCTGCTCGCCCAGGCCCGGCGCCTGCGCGAGCACCTGACCGTCACCCCCGCCCCCGACCTGCCTGCCCTGCCCGACCTGGGCCGCTCGCTGGCCGTCTCCCGCGCGCAGTTCGCCCACCGCGCGGCCGTGGTGGCCGCCGACCCGGACGGACTGCTGGCCGGGCTGGAGGCGCTGGCGGCGGGCGGACCGGCCCCCGAGCTGGTGCGCGGCACCGTCACGACCGGGCGGACGGCCTTCCTGTTCACCGGCCAGGGCGCCCAACGCCAGGGCATGGGCGGCGAGTTGTGCGAGGCGTTCCCGGCCTTCGCGGCCGCCTTCGACGAGGTGTGCGCGGAACTGGACCGCCACCTGGAGCGCCCGCTGCGCGAGGTGATCGCCGAGGGCGGCGAAACGCTGGACCGCACCGGCTGGACCCAGCCCGCCCTGTTCGCCGTCGAGGTGGCGCTCTACCGTCTGGTCGAATCCTGGGGCCTGCGGCCCGACTTCCTCGCCGGCCACTCCGTCGGCGAGCTGGCCGCCGCGCACGCGGCCGGCGTGCTGTCGCTGGCCGACGCCGCCCGACTGGTCGCCGCCCGCGGCCGGCTGATGCAGCAACTGCCGTCCGGCGGGGCGATGGTGGCCGTGGAGGCCGCCGAGACCGAGGTGCTGGCGCTGCTCGGCGACGGGTCGACCGTGGCCGTGGCGGCCGTCAACGGCCCGCGCGCCGTCGTCCTGGCGGGTCCGGAGGAGGCCGTCCTGCGGATCGCCGAGGAGCTCGCCGCGGCCGGGCACCGCACCAGGCGGCTGCGGGTCAGCCACGCCTTCCACTCCCCGCTGATGGACCCGATGCTGGCGGAGTTCCGCGCGATCGCCGAGTCGCTGACCTACCACGCGCCGAAGATCCCGGTGGTCTCCGGCACCGGCCGCCCGGTGACCGCCGAGGAGCTGTGCACGGCGGAGTACTGGACCGGCCAGATCCGCTGCGCCGTCCGGTTCCACGAGGTGTTCGACCGGCTGGCCGCTGAAGGGGTGACCCGCTTCCTGGAGCTGGGCCCGGACGGCGTGCTGACCGCGATGGGCCGGGACTGCCTGGCCGGGGCGCCGTCCGAGGGCGGCCTCACCCTGCTGCCGGCGCTGCGCCGGGACCGGCCGGAGGCCGCGTCCGTGGTCCGGGCGGTCGGCGCGCTGCACACGCTCGGCTCCGCGGTGGACTGGCCGGCCTTCTTCGCCGGCGCCGGGGCGACGGCCGGCCGGGTGGAACTGCCCACCTACGCCTTCCAGCGCGAGCGGTTCTGGCTGGACGGGCCCGCGCCGGTGGCCGACCCGGTGGACACCGCCTTCTGGGAGGCCGTCGAACAGCGGGACCTGGCCGCGCTCGGCGCGAGCCTGCGGCTGGCCGAGGAGGAGCGGCGCGCGCTCGGCGAGGTGCTGCCCGCGCTGTCCTCCTGGCGCCACCGGAAGCGGGACGCCTCGCGGCTCGACTCCTGGCGCTACCGGGCGGCCTGGCAACTCCTTCCGGAGCCCGAGAGCGCCCTGCTGCCGGGCAGCTGGCTGGCCGTGCTGCCGGCCGGGGGCACCCCGGCGGCCGTGGAGGGCGCCCTGGCGGCGCTGGAGCGGCACGGCGCGGACCTGCTGCGGGTGACGGTCGGCCCGGACGGCCTCGACCGCGGCGCCCTGGCGGGCCCGCTCCGGCGGGCCCTGGACGGCGCGGCCCCGGCCGGTGTGCTGTCGCTGCTGGCCCTCGCGGACGGCGCCTGCGAGCGCACCGTCACGGCCGGCGCCGTGGCGCTGCTCCAGGCCCTCGGCGACCTGGCCGTGGACGCCCCGCTCTGGTGCGCGACCCGGGCCGGCGTGTCGGTCGGCGAGCAGGTCGCGGACCCGGCGCAGGCCGCGCTCTGGGGCCTGGGCCGGGCGGCCGCACTGGAGCACCCCGACCGCTGGGGCGGCCTGGTGGACCTGCCGGAGGAGGTCGACGGCCCGGCCGGGGACCGGCTGTGCGGGGCCCTGCGGGGCACCGGCGGCGAGGACCAGGTCGCGGTGCGACCCGACGGCCTGTACGGGCGGCGGCTGCTGCCCGCGCCGCCGGCGCGGCGCGGCGCGGCACCCCGGTGGGACGCCGGGGGCACGGTGCTGATCACCGGCGGCACCGGGGCGCTCGGCGCCCGGCTGGCCCGGCACCTGGTCGCCGAGCACGGCGTCCGCCGGCTGCTGCTCACCAGCCGCAGCGGGCCCGAGGCACCGGGCGCGGCCGAACTGACCGCCGAACTCGGCGCTCTCGGCGCGGCGGTGACCGTCACGGCCTGCGACGTCGCCGACCGCGAGGCCCTGGCCGCCCTGCTGGCCGGCATCCCCGCCGGACACCCGCTGACCGCGGTGGTGCACGCCGCCGGGGTGCTCGACGACGGCGTGATCGACGCGCTGACGCCGCAGCGGCTGGAGACCGTCCTGCGGGCCAAGGCCACCGCGGCCCGCCACCTGCACGAGCTGACCCTGGACCTGGAGCCCGCGGCCTTCGTGCTGTTCTCCTCGTTCAGCGGCACGCTCGGCGCTCCCGGGCAGGCCAACTACGCCGCCGCCAACGCCTGTCTGGACGCCCTGGCCGAGCAGCGCGCGGCCCTCGGCCTGCCCGCCACCTCGGTGGCCTGGGGGCCGTGGGACGAGGGCGGCATGGCCGCCGGGGGCGAGGTGCTGGAGCGGGCCCGGCGGACCGGGGTGACCCCGCTGGCCCCGGAGTCGGGGCTGGCCGCCCTGGACACCGCGCTCGCCCAGGGCGACACCGCGCTCGCCGTGGTGGACGTGGACTGGTCCCGGTTCGCACCGGGGTTCGTCGCGGCCAGGCCCAGCCGGCTGCTCGCCGAGCTCCCGGCCGTCCGGGCGCTGGCCCCGGACCGGGACGGCCCGGCCGGGTCGGCCGGGGGCGGGGCGGCCGAGGACGGGACGGCGCTCGCGGCACGGCTGGCGGGCGTCTCCCCGGCGGAGCGCGAGCGGATCCTGCTGGAGCTGGTCCGGCGGCTCACCGCGGAGGTGCTCGGGCACCGCGGGCCGGAGGCCGTGGAACCGCAGAAGGGCTTCCTTGAGCTGGGCTTCGACTCGCTGACGGCGGTCGAGCTGCGCAACCGGCTGGGCGGCGCCACGGGCCTCCCGCTGCCCTCCACGCTGCTCTTCGACCACCCGGCCCCGGTGGCGCTGGCCCGCCTGCTGGCGGAGCGGCTGGCGCCGGCGGAGGACGCCGCCGGGGAGGCGGACGTGTTCGCCGGGCTGGACGCGCTGGAGGCGGCGCTCACCGCCGCCGAGCTGGACGACCAGGACGGTCGCCGGGTCACCGCCAGGCTGGAGACCCTGCTGGGCAAGTGGCGCGAGTTCAGGGGTGCAGGGGTGTCCGTCAGGGGTGTCCCGGCCCCGGGTGCGACTGCCACTGTCGAGGCGGACCTCGAACTGCGATCCGCGTCGGTGGATGAGGTGCTCTCCCTGATCGATGCGGAATTCGGCCTCTGATTCGGCCTCTGAGCGGACAACGCTGCCTGGAAGGTGTGCAATGCGGACGGATGACAAGGTCGTCGATTACCTCAAGAAGGTGACCGCGGACCTGCGGCGGACGCGTCAGCGGGTCCGCGAGCTGGAGGCCGCGGAGCACGAGCCGATCGCGATCGTCGCGATGAGCTGCCGCTTTCCGGGCGACGTGCGCACCCCCGAGGACCTGTGGCGGCTGCTCGCCGACGGCGGTGACGCCGTCGGCGAGTTCCCCGCCGACCGCGGCTGGGACACCGACCGCCTGCTCGGCGGCAACGCCGACGGCACCGGCGCCTCGTACGTCCGCGAGGGCGCGTTCCTGTACGGGGCCTCGCGGTTCGACGCCGGCTTCTTCGGGATCAGCCCGCGCGAGGCGCTGGTCATGGACCCGCAGCAGCGGCTGCTGCTGGAGACCTCCTGGGAGGCCTTCGAGCGGGCGGGCATCGACCCGCAGTCGCTGCGCGGCAGCCGCACCGGCGTCTTCGCCGGCACCAACGGGCAGGACTACGCGGCGCTGGTGACCAGGGCCCCGGAGGCGGCCGAGGGCTACCTCGCGACCGGTATCGGCGCCAGCGTGGTCTCCGGCCGGATCTCCTACACCTTCGGGCTGGAGGGCCCGGCGGTCACCGTGGACACCGCCTGCTCCGCGTCGCTGGTCTCCCTCCACCTCGCCGTCCAGGCCCTGCGCTCCGGCGAGTGCTCGCTCGCCCTGGCGGGCGGTGTCACGGTGATGTCGACCCCGCTGTCCTTCGTGGAGTTCTCCAAGCAGCGCGGACTCGCCTCGGACGGGCGCTGCAAGGCGTTCGCCGAGGCGGCGGACGGCACCGGCTGGGGCGAGGGCGTCGGCATGCTGCTGCTGGAGCGGCTCTCCGACGCCCGCCGCAACGGGCACCCGGTGCTCGCCGTGGTCCGTGGCAGCGCCGTCAACCAGGACGGCGCGTCCAGCGGTCTGACCGCCCCCAACGGCCCCTCCCAGCAGCGGGTCGTCCGCCAGGCGCTGGCGAACGCCCAGCTGTCCACCTCCGACGTGGACGCCGTGGAGGCGCACGGCACCGGCACCCGCCTCGGCGACCCGATCGAGGCCCAGGCGCTGCTGGCCACCTACGGCCAGGAGCGTGAACTCCCGCTGCTGCTGGGCTCGATCAAGTCCAACATCGGCCACACCCAGGCCGCCGCCGGCGTCGCCGGTGTGATGAAGATGGTGCTGGCCATGCGGCACGGGCTGCTGCCGCGCACCCTGCACGTGGACGAGCCGTCCTCCCAGGTGGACTGGACGGCCGGATCGGTCGAGCTGCTCACCGAGGCCCGGGACTGGCCCGAGACCGGCCGCCCGCGCCGGGCTGGGGTCTCCTCCTTCGGCGTCAGCGGCACCAACGCCCACGTCATCCTCGAACAGGCCCCCGAGGAGCAGGCCCCCGAGCAGCAGCCCGCCGAGCCGTCGGCCGAGCAGCCCGCCGGGACGCAGGCCGACGAGCAGCCCGCGGAGCAGCCCGCCGAGGAGACCGCCGCGGCGGCCGCCGCACCGGGCGCGCTCCCCTTCCTCCTCTCCGCCCGGACCGACCAGGCCCTGCGCGCCCAGGCCCGGCGCCTGCACGACCACCTGACCGCCACCCCCGCCGCCGCCCTGCCCGACCTCGGCCACTCCCTGGCCGCCTCCCGCGCGCAGTTCGCCCACCGCGCTGCCGTCCTCGCCGAGGACGGCGCCGAACTGGCCAACGCCCTGGCCGCGTTCGCGGCCGGCGAGGAGCCCGCCCAGCTGGTCTCCGGCACGGCCGACGTGACCGGCAAGACCGTGTTCGTCTTCCCCGGGCAGGGCTCGCAGTGGGCGGGCATGGCCGTCGAACTCCTGGACACCGAGCCGGTGTTCGCCGCCCGCATCACCGAATGCGCCGACGCCCTGGCCGAGTTCACCGACTGGAACCTCCTCGACGTCCTGCGCGCCACCCCCGGCGCACCCGGCTACGACCGCGTCGACGTCGTCCAGCCCGCCCTGTGGGCCGTCATGGTCTCCCTCGCCGCCCTCTGGCACGCCCACGGCGTCCACCCCGACGCCGTCATCGGCCACTCCCAGGGCGAGATCGCCGCCGCCACCGTCGCCGGCGCCCTCACCCTCCACGACGCCGCCCGCGTCGTCGCCCTCCGCTCCCAGGCCATCACCACCATCGCCGGCCACGGCGGCATGCTGCTCGTCTCGCTGCCCGCCGAGCGGATCGACCTGGCCCCCTGGCAGGAGCGGATCTCCGTCGCCGCCGTCAACGGCCCCGCCTCCGTCGTCGTGGCCGGCGACGCCGACGCCCTCGACGAGCTCCAGGCGGCCCTCGACGCCCGGGGCGTCCACAACCGGCGCGTCCCCGTCGACTACGCCTCGCACTCCGCCCACGTCGAACGGATCCAGGACGAGCTGCTCACCCTGCTCGCCCCGGTCGCCCCCCGGACCTCCGAGGTGCCGTTCTACTCGACCGTGGACGACGCCTGGCTGGACACCGCGGCCCTGGACGCCGCGTACTGGTACCGCAACCTGCGCCGGACCGTCCGGCTGGAGGAGGCCGTCCGCGCGCTCGCCGCCGACGGCCACGCCTTCTTCGTCGAGGTCAGCCCGCACCCGGTGCTCACCTCCGCCGTGCAGGACACCCTGGACGCCGCCGAGGCCACCGCCGTCGCGGCCGGCACCCTGCGCCGGGGCCACGGCGGACCCGGCCGGTTCCGCACGGCGCTCGCGGCCCTGCACGTCCGGGGACGCTCCGTCGCCTGGCCGGCCGTCTTCCCGGGCGCGCGGCGGATCGACCTGCCCACCTACGCCTTCCAGCACGAGCGGTTCTGGCTGGACACCACCGCGACCACCGTCGGCGACGCCGTCGACCTCGGCCTCGGCTCCGCCGACCACCCGCTGCTCGGCGCCTCGCTCACCCTCGCCGACGGCGACGGCCTGCTGCTCACCGGCCGGCTCTCGCTGCGCACCCACCCCTGGCTGGCCGACCACGCCGTGCTCGGCTCGGTCCTGCTGCCCGGCACCGCCTTCCTCGACCTGCTCGTCCACGCCGGCGACCAGGCCGGCTGCGACCGGGTCGACGAACTCGCCCTGGAGAGCCCGCTGGTGCTCCCCGAGACCGGCGGGGTCGCCCTCCAGCTGCGGGTCGGCCCGGCGGACGAGAACGGCCGGCGCGAGGCCACCGTCCACTCCCTGCGGGAGGACGCGCCGCTGGACGCCCCCTGGGTCCGGCACGCCAGCGGCTGGCTCGCCCAGGCCCCGCGGTCCGCCCGGACCGCCACCGAGGACCTGACCGCCTGGCCGCCCGCCGGGGCCACCGCCGTCGACCTGGACGGGTACTACGACAAGCTGGCCGAGGGCGGACTCGGCTACGGCCCGGCCTTCCGCGGCCTGCGGGCCGCCTGGCTGGACGGCGACGACGTCTACGCCGAGGTCCGGCTGCCCGAGGACCAGCGGCCGCGGGCCGAGCGCTACGGGCTGCACCCGGCGCTGCTGGACGCCGCCCTGCACGCGCTGGGCTGCGACGTGGACGGCGGCGAGGGCCTGGGCCTGCTGCCGTTCGCCTGGAGCGGCGTGACCCTGCACGCCTCCGGCGCGACCGAGCTGCGCGTGCGGCTCAGCCGCACCGGCCCGGACAGCGTCTCGCTGCTGGCCGCCGACCGCTCCGGCGCCCCGGTGGCGAGCGCCGACTCCTTCGTGCTGCGCCCGATCGCCACCCCCGGCACCGTCGCCCGGCCCGGCACCCCCGACGCCCTGTTCCGGCTCGACTGGACGGCCGTCCCGCTCCCCGAGGAGACCGTCGAGCCGTTCCGCACCGACAGCCTGGACGCGCTGCCCACCGAGGTGCCGGAGGCCGTCCTGGTGCGGATCGAGGCGCCGGCCGAGGGCAGCGCCGCGGAGCAGGTCCGGGCCGTCACCCACCGGGTGCTGGAGCTGCTGCAGACCTGGCTGGCCGAGGACCGCTTCGACCGGGCCCGGCTGGTCCTCGCCACCACCGGCGCGATCGCCGTCCGCCCCGGCGCGGCCGTCACCGACCTGGCCGGCGCCGCCGCGTGGGGCCTGGTGCGCTCCGCGCAGTCCGAGAACCCGGACCGGATCGTCCTGGTCGACCTGGACGGCACCGCCGCCTCGGCCGCCGCGCTGCCCGCCGCCCTCGCCACCGGCGAGCCCCAACTCGCCCTGCGCGAGGGGACGGTGCTGGCCGCCCGGCTGGCCCGCGCGGCAAGCTCCGGCGCGCTCACCCCGCCCGCCGGCACGCCCTGGCGGCTGGACACCACCGGCCGCGGCACGCTGGACAACCTCACCCTGACCGCCTGCCCGGACACCCTGGAACCGCTCGCCCCCGGCCACGTCCGGGTCGCCCTGCGCGCCGCCGGCCTCAACTTCCGCGACGTGCTCAACGCCCTCGGCATGTACCCGGGCCAGGCCGGCCTGCTCGGCAACGAGGGCGCCGGCACCGTCCTGGAGGTCGCCGACGACGTCACCGCGCTCGCCCCCGGCGACCGGGTGATGGGCATGTTCGCCGGCTCCTTCGGCACCACCGCGGTCACCGACCACCGCCTGCTGGTCCGGATGCCGCAGGGCTGGGACTTCACCGAGGCCGCGTCCACCCCGATCGTCTTCCTCACCGCCTACTACGCCCTGACCGACCTGGCCGGCCTGCGCGCCGGCGAGTCCGTCCTGGTGCACGCCGCGGCCGGCGGCGTGGGCATGGCCGCCGTCCAGCTCGCCCGCCACCTGGGCGCCGAGGTCTACGGCACGGCCAGCACCGGCAAGTGGGAGGCGCTGCGGCCGCTCGGCCTGGACGGCGCCCACCTGGCCGACTCCCGCACCCTGGACTTCGGCCGCGGGTTCCTGGCGGCCACCGGGGGCCGCGGCGTGGACGTCGTGCTCAACGCGCTGGCCGGGGAGTTCGTCGACACCTCGCTCGAACTGCTGCCCCGCGGCGGCCGGTTCGTCGAGATGGGCAAGACCGACATCCGGGACGCCGAGGAGGTCGCCGCCCGGCACTCCGGCGTCGCGTACCGCGCCTTCGAGCTGTTCGAGGCCGGTCCGGAGCGGATCCAGCGGATGCTCACCGAGCTGGTCGCCCTGTTCGAGGCCGGTGCGCTGCGACCGCTGCCGATCACCACCTGGGACGTCCGCCGCTCGGTCGACGCCTTCCGGTACGTCAGCCAGGCCAGGCACATCGGCAAGGTCGTGCTGACCGTACCGCCCGCGCTCGACCCGGCCGGCACCGTGCTGATCACCGGCGGCACCGGCACCCTCGGGTCCCTGCTCGCCCGCCACCTGGTCACCGAGCACGGCGTCCGCCACCTGCTGCTCACCAGCCGCACCGGCCCCGACGCCCCGGGAGCCGCCGAGCTCACCGACGAACTCACCGCGCTCGGCGCCACCGTCACCGTCACCGCCTGCGACGCCGCCGACCGCGACCAGCTCGCCACCACCCTCGCCGCCGTCCCCGCCGACCACCCGCTCACCGCCGTCGTCCACACCGCCGGCGTCCTCGACGACGGCGTGATCGGCTCGCTCACCCCCGAGCGGATCGACACGGTGCTGCGGCCCAAGGCCGACGGCGCGCTCAACCTGCACGAGCTGACGGCCGGCCACGACCTCGCCGCCTTCGTCCTGTTCTCCTCCGCCGCCGGTGTGCTCGGCGGCGCGGGCCAGGGCGGCTACGCGGCCGCCAACACGCTGCTGGACGCCCTCGCCCAGCACCGCCGCGCCCACGGCCTGGCCGGCTCCTCGCTCGCCTGGGGCCTGTGGGAGCAGCGCAGCAGCATGACCGGCCACCTGGACGCCCGGGACGTCGAGCGGATGAGCGAGGGCGGCATGACCCCGCTCGGCTCCGAGCTCGGCATGGCCCTGTACGACGCGGCCGCCCTGCTGGACGAGCCGCTGCTGATGCCGGCCGACCTCGACCTGACCGCCCGGCGCGGGCGGGGGCCCGTCCCGGCGCTGCTGCGCGGCCTGCTCCGGGCCCCGGCCCGGCGCAAGGCCGAGGCGGCGTCCGGGCCGAGCGGTTCGGCGCTGACCCGCCGACTCGCCGCCCTCCCCGAGGCGGACCGGACGGAGCTGCTGCTGGACCTGGTCCGCGGCCACGCGGCCGCGGTGCTCGGGCACGGCTCGGCCGAGGCGATCGAGGCGGACCGGGCGTTCAAGGACCTCGGCTTCGACTCGCTGACCGCGGTGGAGCTGCGCAACCGGCTCAGCACGGCGACCGGGCTGCGCCTGCCCGCCACCCTGGTCTTCGACCACCCGACGCCCACCGCGCTCGGCCGCCACCTGCGCGGCCGGCTGCTCGACGGGCAGGCCCCGGCCGCCGGCGCGGTGACGGCGGCCCCGGCCGCACCGGGCTCCGACCAGGACGCCATCGCGATCGTCGCGATGGGCTGCCGCTACCCCGGCGGGGTCGCCTCGCCCGAGGACCTGTGGCAGCTGCTGCTGGCCGGTGGCGACGCACTGAGCGGCTTCCCCGCCGACCGCGGCTGGGAGCCCGGCGGCCAGGGCGGTTTCCTGCACGACGCGGCCGAGTTCGACGCCGCCTTCTTCGGCATCAGCCCGCGCGAGGCCCTCGCCATGGACCCGCAGCAGCGGCTGCTGCTGGAGACCTCCTGGGAGACCTTCGAGCGGGCCGGCATCGACCCGGCCTCGGTGCACGGCACCCGGGTCGGCGTGTTCACCGGCACCAGCGGCCAGGACTACGCCTCGCGGCTGCGCCGCGTCCCCGGCGAGGTCGAGGGCTACCTGGGCAACGGCAGCGCGGCCAGCGTGATCTCCGGCCGGGTGGCGTACACCTTCGGGCTCGAGGGCCCGGCGATCACCGTGGACACCGCCTGCTCCTCCTCGCTGGTGGCCCTGCACCTGGCGGCGGCCGCGCTGCGCCGCGGCGAGTGCGACCTGGCGCTGGCCGGCGGTGTGGCCGTGATGTCGACGCCCGGGCTGTTCGCCGAGTTCGACCGGCAGGGCGGCATGTCGGCGGACGGCCGCTGCAAGGCCTTCGCCGCCTCGGCCGACGGTACGGGCTTCGCCGAGGGCGTGGGCGTGCTGCTGGTCGAGCGGCTCTCGGACGCCCGCCGCAACGGGCACCCGGTGCTGGCCCTGGTCCGGTCCACCGCGATCAACCAGGACGGCGCCTCCAACGGGCTCACCGCCCCCAACGGCCCCGCCCAGGAACGCGTCATCCGCCAGGCCCTGGCCACCGCCGGGCTCACCGCCGCCGAGGTCGACGCCGTCGAGGCGCACGGCACCGGCACCCGCCTCGGCGACCCGATCGAGGCCAACGCGCTCCTCGCCACCTACGGCCAGGACCGCGAACTCCCGCTCCAGCTCGGCTCCTTGAAGTCCAACATCGGGCACGCCCAGGCGGCCGCCGGGGTGGGCGGCATCATCAAGATGGTGCTCGCCATGCGGCACGGGGTGCTGCCCCGGACCCTGCACGTGGACGAGCCCACCCCGCACGTGGACTGGACGGCCGGATCGGTCGAACTGCTCACCGAGGCCCGGCAGTGGCCCGGGACCGGCCGCCCGCGCCGGGCCGGCGTCTCCTCCTTCGGCATCAGCGGCACCAACGCCCACGTCATCGTCGAACAGGCCCCCGAGGAGCAGCCCGCCGACCGGGAGACCACCCCGGCCGGGCACGGCGTCCTGCCGTTCCTGCTCTCGGCCCGCTCCGAGCAGGCGCTGACGGCCCAGGCCGGGCGGCTGGCCGCCTTCCTGGCCGAGCACCCGGAGACCGGCCTGCCGGACCTCGCCCACTCGCTGACCGCCTCCCGGGCCGCCCTGCCGCACCGGGGCGCCGTGGCGGCCCGGGACCGCGAGGGCCTGCTGCGCGGCCTGGCGGCGCTGGCCGCCGGCCGCGGCCCGCGCGGCACCGTCGCGACCGGGCGGACGGCCTTCCTCTTCACCGGCCAGGGCGCCCAACGCCTCGGCATGGGCCGCGAGTTGTACGAGGTCTACCCGGAGTTCGCCGAGGCCTTCGACGCCGTCTGCGCCGAGCTGGACCGGCACCTGGACCGGCCGCTGCGCGAGGTGGTGCTCCAGGAGGGCGAGCTGCTCGACCGCACCGGCTGGACCCAGCCCGCCCTGTTCGCCGTCGAGGTCGCCCTCTACCGCCTGGTCGAATCCTTCGGCCTGCGGCCGGACTTCGTCACCGGCCACTCGGTCGGCGAGCTGGCCGCGGCCCACGCGGCCGGGGTGCTGTCGCTGGCCGACGCCGCCCGCCTGGTCGCCGCCCGCGGCCGGCTGATGGAGCGACTGCCCGCCGGCGGAGCGATGGTGGCGGTCCGCGCCACCGAGGAGGAGGTCCTCCCGCTGCTCGGCGCGCAGGTCGCGCTGGCCGCGGTCAACGGCCCCGAGGCCGTGGTGATCGCCGGGCCGGAGGACGCGGTGCTGGCCGTCGCCGGCACGCTCGCCGAGCGCGGGCGGAGCACCAGGCGGCTGCGGGTCAGCCACGCCTTCCACTCCCCGCTGATGGACCCGATGCTGGCGGAGTTCCGCGCGATCGCCCGGTCGCTGACGTACCACGAGCCGAAGATCCCGCTGCCGGCCGAGGTCACCGACCCCGAGTACTGGGTGCGGCACGTGCGCGAGGCCGTCCGCTTCCACGACACCCTGCTCGCGCTCGCCGACCGGGGCGTGACCACCTTCCTGGAGCTGGGCCCGGACGCGGTGCTCACCGCGGCCGGCCGGGAGAGCCTGCCCGACGCCGGGTTCGCGCTGATCGCCGCCCAGCGCCGGGACCGCTCCGAGGAGCAGTCGCTGGTCGAGGCGCTAGCCGCGCTGCGGCTGCGCGGCGCCGCGGTCGACTGGTCCCGGCTGCTGCCCGGTGCCCGCCGCACCGAGCTGCCCACCTACGCCTTCCAGCGCGAGCGGTACTGGCTGGAGGACGCCGAGGGCCCGGTCGGCCTGGCCGGGGCCGGACTCGGCTCGCCGGAGCACCCGATGCTCGGCGCGATGGCCGAACTGGCCGACGGCACAGGCTTCCTGTTCACCGGTTCGCTCTCCGAGCGGACCCACCCGTGGATCGCCGAGCACGGGGTGATGGGCCGCACCGTCGTCCCCGGCGTCGCCTACGCCGAGCTGGCCCTGCACGCGGCCGCCCAGGTGGGCTGCGACCGGGTCGAGGAGATCACCCACCTCGCGCCGCTGGTCCTGCCGCGCACCGGCAGTGTGCTGCTCCAGCTGCGGGTCGGCCCGGCCGACGCCGCGGGCCGGCGCCCGCTGACCGTGCACTCGCGGCCGGAGGACGCCCCCGAGGGCGAGTGGACCCACCACGCCGACGCCGTGCTCGCCATGGGCACCGCGGCCGCGGACTTCGACCTCCGGGCCTGGCCGCCGGCCGGCGCGGAGCCGATCGACCTCACCGGCTTCTACCGGCGCGCCACCGAGACCGGATTCGCCTACGGACCGCTGTTCGCCGGCCTGACGGCACTGTGGCGGCGCGGGGACGAGGTCTTCGCCGAGGTCGCGCTGCCCGAGGAGGGTCGCGCCGCGGCCGCCCGGTTCGGCATCCACCCCGGCATGTTCGACGCGGTGCTCCAGGCGATGGCCGCCTCCACCCTGCTGGAGCGGATCTCCACCGACGAGGCCCCGCACGGCCGGCTGCCCTTCGCCTGGACCGGGGTCGAGCTGTACGCGTCCGGCGCCGCCGCCGTCCGGGCCCGGCTCACCCCGGCCCGTACCGGCGGGGTGGCGTTCGCCATCGCCGACGCCACCGGTGCGCCGGTCGCCTCGGTGGAGTCCCTGGTGATGCGTCCGGTCTCGCCGGAGGCGATCACCGGGGCCGGCACGGGCGGCCGGGACGCGCTCCACCGGGTCGAGCTGACCGAGCTGCGGCTCCCGGCGGCCCCGGCCCCGGCGGACCGCGCGGACTGGGCCGTGCTCGGCGAGCCGGCCTTCGGCCTGCCGGGCCGGCCGCAGCTGGCCGACCTCCACGGCACCGACGTCCACGGCGCCGATCCCGACCGCACCGACGTCGGCCGGGCCGCCCCGGGCACCGTCCTGGTGACCTGGCCGGCCACCGGCGCGGGCCCGCTCGCCGAGCGGGTGCACCAGGCCACCGGCCGGGCGCTGACCCTCCTCCAGGAGTGGCTCGCCGACGAGCGCTTCGCCGACTCCCGGCTGGTGTTCGTCACCCGGCACGCGGCCGGATCGGACGTCCGGGACCTCGCGCACGCCCCGCTCTGGGGCCTGGTCCGCTCGGCGCAGGCCGAGCACCCCGGCCGGTTCGTCCTGGTCGACCTGGACGGGGACGAGGCCTCCGCCGCCGTCCTGCCCGCCGCCCTGGCCACCGACGAGCCCCAGCTGGTCGTCCGCCGGGGCACGGTGTCCGCGCCCCGGCTGACCAGGGCCACCGCCGACGCCACCGCCGCCCCGGCCCTGCGCCCGGACGGCACCGTCCTGGTCACCGGCGCCACCGGTGCGCTCGGCCGGCTGGTCGCCCGGCACCTGGTCGCCGCGCACGGCGTCCGCCGGCTGCTGCTCACCAGCCGCAGCGGCCCGCTGGCCGAGGGCGCGGACGACCTCACCGCCGAACTCACCGCGCTCGGCGCCGAGGTCACCCTCGCCGCCTGCGACGCCGCCGACCGGACGGCCCTGGCGGCGCTGCTCGACGAGCACCCCGTCACCGCCGTGGTGCACACCGCCGGCGTCCTCGACGACGGCGTGATCGACTCGCTCACCCCCGAGCGGATCGCCACCGTCCTGCGCCCCAAGGTGGACGGCGCGGTCAACCTGCACGAGCTGACGGCCGGCCGGGACCTTGACGCCTTCGTCCTGTTCTCCTCGGTCGCCGGGGTGTTCGGCGCCGCCGGACAGGCCGGCTACGCCGCCGCCAACACCTTCCTGGACACCCTCGCCCACGTCCGTCGCGCGGACGGCCTGCCGGGCACCTCGATCGCCTGGGGCCCGTGGCTGCTCGACGACCCGGCCCGGGGCGGCATGGCGGGCGGGCTCGGCGCGGCCGACCTCGGCCGGATGGCCCGCGGCGGGCTGACCCCGCTGCGGGAGGAGCAGGGCCTGGAGCTGTTCGACGCCGGCCGGGCCTGCGCCGACCCGGTGGCCGTCGCGGTCCGGCTCGACCCGGCCGCCTTCCGGGGCGGGGACGTGCCGCCGCTGCTGCGCGGCCTGGTCCGGGCCCCGGGCCGACGGGCCGCCGAGACCGGCGGCGGGCAGGATCCGGCCCGCCGGATCGCCGGCCTCACCGGGGAGCAGCGGGCCCGGGCCCTGCTCGACCTGGTGCGCGCCCAGGTCGCGGACGTGCTCGGGCACGCCTCGGCGGAGTCCGTGCAGGCCGCCAGGGCGTTCAAGGAGATCGGCTTCGACTCGCTGACCGCCGTGGAACTGCGCAGCCGTCTGCACGAGGCGACCGGGCTGCGGCTGCCGGCCACGCTGGTGTTCGACTACCCGACCCCGGCCGCGCTCGCCGGCTTCCTCGACGGTCAGCTGCCCCGGGAGGGCGCGCCGCGGGAGGAGCCCGTCCTCGCCGAGCTGGACCGGCTGGAGGCCGCCCTGGAGCGGCGGCTGGCGGACGGCCACGCGCTCGACGGCCTGTCGCCGCGGCTGCGGGCCCTGCTGGAGCGCCTGGACGGCCCGGACGCCTCCGGGGCCCGCCTGGCGGCCGACGACAGCGACCTCGACGCCGCCTCCGACGACGAGCTCTTCGCCCTCGTCGACTCCCTGGACTAGTCCCCGGAGTCCCCCTCCGCCGCCGGCCCGGCCCCCGCCCCGCGCGGGGCCGGCCCGGCGGCTCCCCCGGCGCGGCCGCGCCCCGCACCGGAGCCGGACCACCCCGGCAGCCACCACCCGTAGCAGGAAGTGATCTGAGATGGCCAACGAAGACCAGCTTCGCGAGTACCTCAAGCGGGCGGTGGCCGACACCCGGAAGGCCCACCGGCGGCTCAAGGAGCTCGAGGACGAGCTCCACGAGCCGATCGCGATCATCGGCATGGCCTGCCGCTTCCCCGGCGGCGTGCGCAGCCCCGAGGGCCTGTGGCGGATCCTGGTCGACGAGACCGACGCGATCTCGGAGTTCCCGACCGACCGCGGCTGGGACCTGGACTCGGTGTACGACCCCGACCCGGGCGCCGCGGGCACCAGCTACACCCGCCACGGCGGCTTCCTGGACGGCGCGGCCGGCTTCGACGCGGGCTTCTTCGGCATCAGCCCGAACGAGGCGCTGGCGATGGACCCGCAGCAGCGGCTGCTGCTGGAGACCTCCTGGGAGGCCGTGGAACGCGCGGGCATCGACCCGCAGTCGCTGGCCGGCGGCCGGACGGGCGTCTTCGTCGGCACCACCTCGCAGCTGTACGGCACCGGTTCGGACATCCCGGAGGGCGTGGACCTGTACCTGGGCACCGGCACCACCTCCAGCGTCACCTCCGGCCGGATCGCCTACCACATGGGCCTGGAGGGCCCGGCCGTCTCGGTGGACACCGCCTGCTCCTCCTCGCTGGTCGCGCTGCACTGGGCCGCCCGGTCGCTGCGCCAGGGCGAGTGCACGACCGCGCTGGCCGGCGGTGTGACGGTGATGTCCAACCCCGGCATGTTCGTACTGTTCAGCCAGCAGAAGGGCCTGGCGGCGGACGGCCGCTGCAAGGCCTTCGCGGGCGCCGCCGACGGCACCGCGTGGAGCGAGGGCGTCGGCATGCTGCTGCTGGAGCGGCTCTCCGACGCGCAGCGCAACGGCCACCGGGTGCTCGGCGTGATCCGCGGCAGCGCCGTCAACCAGGACGGCGCCTCCAACGGCCTCACCGCCCCCAACGGCCCCTCCCAGCAGCGGGTGATCCGGCACGCGCTGGCCGACGCCCGGCTCGCGGCCGCCGAGGTCGACGTGGTCGAGGCGCACGGCACCGGCACCACCCTCGGCGACCCGATCGAGGCCCAGGCGCTGCTCGCCACCTACGGCCAGGAGCGTGAACTCCCGCTGCTGCTGGGCTCGGTGAAGTCCAACATCGGCCACACCCAGTGCGCCGCGGGCGTGGCGGGCGTGATCAAGACGGTGCTGGCCATGCAGCACGGGGTGCTGCCACGGACCCTGCACGTGGACGAGCCCACCCCACACGTGGACTGGACGGCCGGCGCGGTGGAGCTGCTCACCGAGGCCCGGCAGTGGCCCGAGACCGGCCGCCCGCGCCGGGCCGGCGTCTCCTCCTTCGGCGTCAGCGGCACCAACGCCCACCTCGTGCTGGAGCAGGCCCCGCCGGTCGACGCCCCGGCAGCCCCGGCCCCGCCGGCCGGACCGGTCCCGCTGCTGTTCTCCGCCAAGAGCCCGGCCGCGCTGCGGGACCAGGCCGCGCGGCTTCGCGAGCTGCTCGCCGCCGAGCCCGCGCCCGCCCCCGCCGACCTCGCGTACTCGCTGGCCTCCTCCCGCCCCGACTTCGTCCACCGCGCGGCGGTGGTCGGTGCCACCGGCGCCGAACTCCAGGGCGCCCTCGGCGACTTCGCCTCCGGCACGGCCGACGTGACGGGCAAGACCGTGTTCGTGTTCCCCGGTCAGGGCTCCCAGTGGGCGGGCATGGCCGTCGAACTCCTCGACACCGAGCCGGTGTTCGCCGCCCGCATCACCGAATGCGCCGACGCCCTGGCCGAGTTCACCGACTGGAACCTCCTCGACGTCCTGCGCGGCACCCCCGGCGCCCCCGACTACGACCGCGTCGACGTCGTCCAGCCCGCCCTGTGGGCCGTCATGGTCTCCCTCGCCGCCCTCTGGCACGCCCACGGCGTCCACCCCGACGCCGTCATCGGCCACTCCCAGGGCGAGATCGCCGCCGCCACCGTCTCAGGCGCCCTCACCCTCCACGACGGCGCCCGCGTCGTCGCCCTCCGCTCCCAGGCCATCACCACCATCGCCGGCCACGGCGGCATGGTCTCCATCGCCCTGCCCGCCCACCAGATCGACCTCACCCCCTGGCAGCACCGCGTCTCCGTCGCCGCCGTCAACGGCCCCACCTCCGCCGTCGTGGCCGGCGACACCGACGCCCTCGACGAACTCGTCGAGAAGTACACCGCGAACGGCATCCGCGCCCGCCGCGTCCCCGTCGACTACGCCTCCCACTCCGCCCACGTCGAGCGCATCCAGGACGAGCTGCTCACCGCCCTGGCCGACCTGCGGCCGCTGCCCCCGCAGATCCCCTTCTGGTCCACCCTGGACAGCCGCTGGACCGACACCGCCGCCTTCGACGCCGCGTACTGGTACCGCAACCTCCGCCACCCGGTCCAGCTGGAAACGGCCGTACGCGCCCTGCTCACCGAGGGCTTCACCACCTTCGTCGAGGTCAGCCCCCACCCCGTCCTCCTCCCCGGACTCCAGGAGACCCTCGACGAGACGGCCGCCCCCACCGTCACCTGCGGCACCCTGCGCCGCGAGCAGGGCGGGCTCGCCCGCTTCCTGACCTCCGCCGCCGAACTCTGGGTGCGCGGCGTCCCGGTGGACCTCTCCGGCCGGCCGGCTGGCGCCCGCCCGGTCGACCTGCCCACCTACCCGTTCCAGCACGAGCGCTACTGGCTGGAACCGTCCTCCGGCACCGGGGACGTCACCGCGGCCGGTCTCGGCGCCACCGAGCACCCGCTGCTCGGCGCGGCCCTGCCGCTGGCCGAGGGCGACGGGGTGGTGCTCACCGGCCTGCTGTCGCTGCGCGGCCACCCGTGGCTGGCCGACCACGCCGTCTCCGGCACCGTCCTGCTGCCCGGTACGGCCTTCGTGGAACTGGCCGTCCGCGCCGGTGACGAGGTCGACTGCGGCCTGGTCGAGGACCTGACCATCGAGGCCCCGCTGATCCTGCCGGAGCGCGGCGCCGTCGTCCTGCAGACCGTCGTCGGCGCGGCCGACGAGTCCGGCCTGCGACCGGTGGCCGTCTACGGCCGGCCCCAGGACGCCCCGCACGGCGAGCCGTGGACCCGGCACGCGGGCGGCCTGCTCGCCGCCGACGACGCGCAGCCGCCCGCCGAGCAGGGCGCCTGGCCGCCGGCCGGCGCCACCGCCGTGGAGCTGGACGGCTTCTACGAGCGGCTGGAGCGGGCCGGCTACGGCTACGGCCCGGTGTTCCGGGGCCTGACCCGGGCCTGGCGGCTCGGCGCGGAGGTGCACGCCGAGGTCCGGCTGCCGCAGCAGGCGCACGCCGACGCGGACCGGTTCGGCCTGCACCCCGCGCTGATGGACGCCGCGCTGCACGGCATGGGCCTGGCCCGCCGGGAGGGCGCGGCCGAGGGCACCGGTCTGCCGTTCGCCTGGAGCGGCGTCCGGCTGCACGGCACCGGCGCCAAGGCGCTGCGGGTGACGGTCTCCCCCACCGGGCCGGACTCGGTGGCGCTGGCCCTGTTCGACGAGACCGGCGCCCCGGTCGCCTCGGTGGCCTCGCTGGCCGTCCGCACGATCTCCGCCGGGCAGCTGCGGGCCGCCCGGCGCGGGCAGCGGGACGCGCTCTTCCGGGTGGAGTGGGCCCGGATCGCGCCGGCCGACGGCGAGCGGACGGAGCGCTGGGCGGTGCTCGGCGACGCCGGGGCCCTGCCCGGACTCCGGCTCGACGCCCTGGCCGGGCTGGACCGCCTGGACTCGATCGCCGGGGCCGCCGCCGCACCGGACGTCCTGCTCCTGCCCGCACCGCCGGCCGGCGACGGGTCACCGGCGGACGCCCACCGGGTGACCGGTGAAGTCCTCGGCCTGCTCCAGGAGTTCCTCGCCGACGAACGGTTCGCCGGTACCAGGCTGGCCGTGCTGACCGCGGGCGCGATCGCCGCCGCCCCCGGCGACGAGGTGCCCGCCCTGGTCCACGCTCCGCTGTGGGGCCTGCTCCGCTCCGCGCAGGCCGAGCACCCCGACCGGTTCGTCCTGCTCGACCTCGACGGCACCGCCGGCGAGACCACCGACGGCACCGCTGACGGCACCACCGACGCCGCCGCCGTCCTGTCCACCGCGCTGGCCAGCGGCGAGCCCCAACTCGCCCTGCGCGACGGCGCGTTGCTCGCCCCCCGGCTGGTCCGGGCCACCCCGGCCGAGCCCGCCCGTCCGCTCGACCCGGCCGGCACCGTACTGATCACCGGCGGCACCGGCACCCTCGGCTCCCTGCTCGCCCGCCACCTCGTCACCGAGCACGGCGTCCGCCACTTGCTGCTCACCAGCCGCACCGGCCCCGACGCCCCCGGCGCCGCCGAACTCGCCACCGAACTCACCGCACTCGGCGCCACCGTCACCGTCACCGCCTGCGACACCGCCGACCGCGACCAGCTCGCCACCACCCTCGCCGCCATCCCCGCCGACCACCCGCTCACCGCCGTGGTGCACGCGACCGGTGTGCTGGACGACGCCGTGATCGAGACCCTCACCCCGGAGGCGCTCGCCCGGGTGCTGCGGCCCAAGCTCGACGCCGCCGCGCACCTCCACGAGCTGACGGCCGGCCACGACCTCGCCGCCTTCGTCCTGTTCTCCTCCGCCGCCGCCACCTTCAGCAGCCCCGGCCAGGGCAACTACGCCGCGGCCAACGCCTACCTGGACGCTCTCGCGGCCCACCGCCGGGCGGCCGGACTGCCCGCCCAGTCGCTCGCCTGGGGCCTGTGGGCGCAGCCCAGCGGCATGACCGGCCACCTCGGCGAGGCCGAGCTGGAGCGGATGAGCCGGGGCGGCATGGTGACGCTCTCCGAGCGGGACGGGCTCGCCCTGTTCGACGACGCGCTGACCGTCCCCGCCCCGCTGGTGGTACCGGCCGGGCTCGACCTCGCGGTGCTGCGCGGGCAGGCCCCGGTGCCGCACCTGCTGCGCGCCCTGGTCCGGCCGGCCGCCCGGCGCGCCGCCCGGTCCCGTACCGGGAACGACGGCGGCAAGCTGGCCGAACGGCTGGCCGCGCTCTCCGAGGCCGACCGCCGCCGGACCGTGCTCGACCTGGTCCGGGCGCAGATCGCCGGGGTGCTCGGGCACTCCTCGGCCGAGCAGGTGGACCCGGAACTCCCGTTCAGCAAGCTCGGGTTCGACTCGGTGACCGCCGTCGAGCTGCGCAACCGGCTCTACCAGGCCTCCGGTCTGCGCCTGCCCGCGACCGCGGTCTTCGACTACCCGACCGCCGGCGCGCTGGCCGAGCGGATGCGGGCGCTGCTGCTGCCCGAAGCGGAGGCGGCCGACGAGGCCGCCGAGGAGCAGGCCGCCGAGGAGCAGGCCGCCGCCGAGCAGGCCCGGGCGGCCGAGATCGACGGCATGGACATCACCGACCTGGTCGAACTGGCGCTGGGCACCTCGGTGGACCCCGCAGGCATCTGAGGAAGAGGACACCATGACGACGCCCCAGGAGCGGATCGTCGAGGCGCTGCGCGCCTCGGTCAAGGACAACGAGCGGCTCAGGAAGCAGAACGAGCGGCTGACCGCGATCGCCGAGGAGCCGATCGCCGTCACCGGCATGGCCTGCCGGCTGCCCGGCGGGGTGCGCACGCCCGAGGACTTCTGGCGGCTGCTCGCCGAGGGCGGCGACGGGATCGGCCCGTTCCCCGCCGACCGCGGCTGGGACCTCGGCACCGAGAGCGCCACCGCCCGGGGCGGATTCCTCTACGACGCGGCCGAGTTCGACCCCGGCTTCTTCGGGATCGGCCCGCGCGAGGCCCTCGCCATGGACCCGCAGCAGCGGCTGCTGCTGGAGTCCTCCTGGGAGGCCGTCGAGCGGGCCGGCATCGACCCGCAGTCGCTGCGCGGCAGCCGGACCGGCGTGTTCGCCGGCGTGATGTACCACGACTACGCCGCCCGGCTGGACGAGGTGCCCGAGGAGGTCGCCGCCTACCTGGGCAACGGCAGCGCGGGCAGCGTGGCCACCGGCCGCGTCTCGTACGCGATGGGCCTGGAGGGCCCGGCCGTCACCGTGGACACCGCCTGCTCCTCCTCCCTGGTGACGATCCACCTGGCGATCCAGGAGCTGCGCCGCCGGGGCTGCGACCTGGCCCTGGCGGGCGGCGTCGCGGTGATGTCCACGCCCGGCCTGTTCGTGGAGTTCACCCGGCAGAAGGGCCTGGCGGCGGACGGCCGGTGCAAGGCCTTCGCGGGCGCGGCGGACGGCACCGGATTCTCCGAGGGCGTCGGCATGCTGGTCCTGGAGCGGCTCTCGGACGCCCGCCGCAACGGGCACCCGGTGCTGGCGGTGCTGCGCGGCAGCGCCGTCAACCAGGACGGTGCCTCCAACGGCCTCACCGCCCCCAACGGCCCGGCCCAGGAGCGGGTGATCCGCCAGGCCCTGGCCTCCGCCGGTCTCACCGCCGCCGAGGTCGACGCCGTGGAGGCGCACGGGACGGGGACCACGCTCGGCGACCCGATCGAGGCCCAGGCGCTGCTGGCCACCTACGGCCAGGAGCGTGAACTCCCGCTGCTGCTGGGCTCGGTGAAGTCCAACATCGGCCACACCCAGAGCGCGGCCGGCGTGGCGGGCGTGATCAAGACGGTGCTGGCCATGCGGCACGGGGTGCTGCCCCGAACCCTGCACGTGGACGAGCCCACCCCGCACGTGGACTGGACGGCCGGATCGGTCGAACTGCTCACCGAGGAACGGGAATGGCCGCGGACCGGCCGCCCGCGCCGGGCCGGCGTCTCCTCCTTCGGCATCAGCGGCACCAACGCCCACGTCATCGTCGAACAGGCCCCCGAGGAGCAGCCCGCCGACCGGGAGACCACCCTGGCCGGCTCCGGCGCCCCGTGGCTGCTGTCCGGCCGCACCGAGCCCGCCGTACGGGCCCAGGCCCGGCGGCTGGCCGAGCACCTGGACGCCCACCCCTCGCTCGCGGCCGCCGACGTCGCCCACTCGCTGGCCACCGGCCGCTCCGCCTTCACCCACCGGGCGGTGGCGGTCGACGCCGACCGCGCCGCGCTCGCCGCCTACGCCGCCGGGCAGAACCCGGCCGCCGTGGTGGCCGGGACGGCCGACGTGACCGGCAAGACCGTGTTCGTGTTCCCCGGACAGGGCTCGCAGTGGGCGGGCATGGCCGTCGAACTCCTCGACACCGAACCGGTGTTCGCCGCCCGCATCACCGAATGCGCCGACGCCCTGGCCGAGTTCACCGACTGGAACCTGATCGACGTCCTGCGCGGCACCCCCGGCGCCCCCGGCTACGACCGCGTCGACGTCGTCCAGCCCGCCCTGTGGGCCGTCATGGTCTCCCTCGCCGCCCTCTGGCACGCCCACGGCGTCCACCCCGACGCCGTCATCGGCCACTCCCAGGGCGAGATCGCCGCCGCCACCGTCGCCGGCGCCCTCACCCTCCACGACGCCGCCCGCGTCGTCGCCCTCCGCTCCCAGGCCATCACCACCATCGCCGGCCACGGCGGCATGGTCTCCATCGCCCTCCCGGCGAACGACCTCGACCTCACCCCCTGGCAGGACCGCGTCTCCGTCGCCGCCGTCAACGGCCCCACCTCCGTCGTCGTGGCCGGCGACACCGACGCCCTCGACGAACTCGTCGAGAAGTACACCGCGAACGGCATCCGCGCCCGCCGCGTCCCCGTCGACTACGCCTCCCACTCCGCCCACGTCGAGGCCCTCCAGCCGCAGTTGCTCGACCTGCTCGCCCCCGTCACCCCGCGCACCGCCGACATCCCCTTCCACTCCACCGTCGACAGCGCCTGGCTGGACACCACCGCCCTGGACGCCGCGTACTGGTACCGCAACCTCCGCCAAACGGTCCAACTCGCCGACGCCACCCGCACCCTGCTCACCGAGGGCTTCACCACCTTCGTCGAGGTCAGCCCCCACCCCGTCCTCCTCCCCGGACTCCAGGAGACCCTCGACGAGACGGCCGCCCCCACCGTCACCTGCGGCACCCTGCGCCGCGACCACGGCGGCCGCGGCGCCTTCCTGGCCTCCGCCGCCCAGCTGCACGTCCGGGGCGTCCGGGTCGATCTCACCCCCGCCTTCGCCGGCGGCCGCCGGATCGACCTGCCCACCTATCCCTTCCAGCGCAGCCGCTACTGGCTGGACGGGCCCCGCAAGGACGCGTCGGACGGCGCCCTGTTCCGGACCGTCTGGCGGCCTGTCTCCCCCACCGGCGGACTCCCGGCCGGCGCGATCGCCGTCCTCGGCGCCGGCCCCGCCTCCACCGACGGGCCGGTCCGCTACGCCGATCCGGCCGCGCTCGCCGCCGCCGGGACCGTCCACGCCACCGTCCTCCACCACCTGCCCGCCCCGGCCGGCGAGGGCACCGACCTGCCGACGGCCGTCCGCGCCGCCGTCAACGGCACCCTCGACCTGCTGCGCGCCTGGCTCGCCGAGCCCCGTCTGGCCGACTCCCGGCTCGTCCTGGTCACCCGCCGCGCCGCCGGCCCCGGCCTCGACGACCTCGTCCTGGCCCCGGTGTGGGGGCTGGTGCGCTCCGCCCAGGCGGAGTACCCGGGCCAGTTCGTCCTGCTCGACCTCGACGGCTCCGAGGCCTCCGACGCGGCGGTCCCCGCCGCCCTGGCCGGCGACGAGCCCCAGCTGGTGATCCGTGAGGGCGTCGCCCACGCGGCCCGCCTGCGGCCCGTGCCCGTGCAGCCGCCCCGGCCGCTCGACCCGGCCGGTACGGTGCTGATCACCGGCGGCACCGGCACCCTCGGCTCCCTGCTCGCCCGCCACCTCGTCACCGAGCACGGCGTCCGCCACTTGCTGCTCACCAGCCGCAGCGGCCCCGACGCCCCCGGCGCCGCCGAACTCGCCACCGAACTCACCGCACTCGGCGCCACCGTCACCGTCACCGCCTGCGACACCGCCGACCGCACCGCGCTCGCCACCACCCTCGCCGCCATCCCCGCCGACCACCCGCTCACCGCCGTCGTCCACACCGCCGGCGTCCTCGACGACGGGATCCTGGACTCGCTCACCCCCGAGCGGGTGGACACGGTGCTCCGCCCCAAGGTCGACGCCGCCGTCCACCTCCACGAGCTGACGGCCGGCCACGACCTCGCCGCCTTCGTCCTGTTCTCCTCCTCCGCCGCCACCCTCGGCAGCGCGGGCCAGACCGGCTACGGCGCGGCCAACGCCTTCCTCGACGCGCTCGCCGAGCACCGGCGCGCCCAGGGCCTGCCCGCGCAGTCGCTCGCCTGGGGCCTGTGGGCGCAGCGCAGCGGCATGACCGGCCACCTCGGCGAGGCGGAGCTGGCCAGGATGGTCGGCGGCGGGATCGCCCCGCTCTCCTCCGCCGAGGGCCTGGCCCTGTTCGACGCCGCGCTGGCGGCCGGTGACGCCACCCTGGTGACCGCCCGGCTGGACCTTCCCGCCCTCCGCCGCCGCGCGGCTCCCGCCCCGCTGCCCGCACTGCTGCGCGAGCTGGCGGCGGCCGCCGCGGCCCGGCGCCCGGAACCGGCCGGGGAGTTCCCCGAGGAGTCCTCGGGCCCGTCCGCCGCCGAGCGGCTGACCGGCCGCCTGGCGGGCGCCGGGGAGGTGGAGCGGGAGCGGATCCTGCTCGACCTGGTGCGCGGCGAGGTGGCCGGGGTGCTCGGCCACGCCGGCCCGGAGGACGTCGACCCGGGGCGGCGGTTCCTCGAACTCGGCTTCGACTCGCTGACGGCGCTGGCGCTGCGCAACCGGCTGGGCGCCGCCACCGGGCTCCGGCTGGCCACCAGCCTGATCTACGACCAGCCCGCACCGGCCCTGCTCGCCACCCACCTGCGCGAGCGCCTCGACCAGCGCCTCACCGAACGCCCGGGCGGATCGGCCGGATCGACCAGGCCGGCACAAGCCGCCGCGGCCGCCGCCGAGCCGGCCGGCCCGCTGGCCACGCTCTACTGGCAGGCCTGCGAGCGGGGTTCCTCGATGGCCGCGCTGGACCTGCTCAAGGCCGCCGCCGGCTGCCGGCCCGCCTTCCGGGACGCCGACGGCGCCCCGGCCCCCGAGCCCGTCCGGCTCGCGCAGAGCCCGGACGGCCCGGTGCTGGTCTGCCTGCCGTCCTTCGGGCCGGTCTCCGGCCCGCACGAGTACGCCCGGTTCGCCGCCGCCTGCCGGGGCCGCCGCGAGGTCCTGGTGCTGCCGCAGCCGGGCTTCCTGTCCGGCGAGCTGCCGCCCGCCGACCTCGACGCGCTGGCCGGACTGCACGCCGGGTCGGTGCTCCGGCACACCGCCGGCCGCCCGTTCGTCCTGGTGGGCCGCTCGGCCGGCGGCTGGATCGCCCACGCGGTGGCCGCCCGGCTGGAGCGGCTCGGGTCGGCCCCGGCGGGTGTGGCCCTGGTCGACAGCTACGACCCCGACTACGACCAGCTCCCGCTGCTGGAGCCGTCGATGTCCGCCGCGATGAAGGACCGCGAGGCCGCCTTCGCGCTCAGCGACGACACCCGGCTGGCCGCGATGGGCGCCTACCACCGGATCTTCGCCGGCTGGCGCCCGGAGCGGATCGACGCCCCGACCCTGCTGGTGCGGGCGGCCGACCCGTGGACCGAGGAGATCCGGGAGTCGGCCGGCTGGCAGGCCGTCTGGAGCCTTCCGCACACCGCCCTGGACACCCCCGGCGACCACTTCTCGGTCCTGGAGGACCACTCCCGGACCACCGCACGGACCGTGCTGGCGTGGCTGGCCGACACCGTCGAGCCGCTGCTCGCCACCGGCCGCTGATCCACCGTTCGAACCTCCCCAGGAGACAGTTCCATGAAGATCGTCATCATCGGTGCCGGACTCGGCGGCGTCGCCTCCGCCCTGGCGCTCACCCGGGCCGGCCACCAGGTCGAGCTCTACGAGCAGGCGGACGAGCTCCGCAAGGGCGGCTACGGGGTGATCCTCTGGCCGAACGCCACGGGCATCCTGGAGGAGCTGGGCATCGACCACACCGACCTCGGCCACCGGCTGGACCGGGTGGACATCACCTCGGAGACCGGTCAGCCGCTGGTCAAGGTCGACCTCGACCGGATCGCGCGCGACTTCGGCTCGCCGAACAAGGTGATCCGCCGCAGCGAGCTGGTGGAGGTGCTGGCCGCGGCGCTGCCGCCGGGCGTGCTGCGGTTCGGCGCCCGCGCCGCCGCCATCGAGGAGCCCGCCCCGGGCACCGACGGGCCGGTCGCGATCACCTTCGAGGACGGCCGGCGGATCGAGGCCGACGTGCTGATCGGCGCGGACGGCCACCGCTCCTTCGTCCGCAAGCACCTCTTCGGCTTCTCGCCGGCCGAGCACACCGGCTGGGCCACCTGGCACGGCACCACCCCGCTGCCGGTGGAGCTGACCAACAGCAACCGGGTGCAGACCATGGCCGGCGAGCACGGTCTGTGCGTGATGCACCCGCTCGGCGAGTCCATGCTCTACTGGGCGTTCGAGACGCCGTGGGCGGACGGCGACGCCGTCCCGCCGGGCGCGCCCGGCTCCCCCGACGGGACCGGCCCGATCGGCGCCGACGGCGAGCCGCAGTCCGCGGTGGCCAACCTGCGGGCCAGGTTCGCCGGCTTCGCCTCCCCGCTGCCCGAGCTGCTGGAGTCGATCAGCGACGAGGACGTCCAGGTCTTCCCGCACATCCTGCACCAGGTCCCCAAGCAGTGGGGGCGCGGACCGGTGACGATGGTCGGCGACTCGGTGCACGCCGTCCCGCCGCGCACCGGCATGGGCGCCAACCAGGCGCTGGAGGACGCCTGGGTGATCGGACGGGCGCTGTCCGGGAAGGGCACGCCCGCCGAGATGCTGCGCCGCTACGAGAAGATCCGCCGGCGCCGGGTCAAGATGCTCTACCACTACGCCGCGGCGACCGGGAAGCAGGGCCAGTCGGTGCCCGGGCTCTTCTCGCGCTCCAAGGACGGCATCTCCTTCACCGGTTTCCAGCGCTTCCAGATCAAGGCGTTCAGCACCTACCTCAACGCCAAGCCCCGCTGACCGGCCGCCCGTTCCCACGCCGTCCCGGCCGGCGCCGGCCGTTCCCGCAGAGTTCCCAGAGAGAGTGACACCCGCATGAAGATCATCCGTCAGCACGCCTACGGCGGCCCCGAGGTGCTGGAGCTGGAGGACCTCGAACTGCCCGAGCCCGGCCCGGGCGAGGTGCTGCTGCGCACCCACGCCGCGGCCGTCACCTTCTTCGACATCCTCAACCGGCGCGGCGACCTCGCCAAGCGCGACTACTACCGGGCCGACGCGGCGCTCCCGCTGGAGCCCGGCTACCAGGGCTCGGGCTACGTCGAGGCGCTCGGCCCGGACGTCACCGGCGTGCGGGTCGGCGACCGGGTCGCCTGGGCCCTGGCGGCCGGCTCGTACGCGAGCCACGTCATCGCCCCCGCCGCCCAGCTGATCCCGGTGCCGGACGACATCGACCTCGGCGAGGCGGCCGGCCTGCCGGTGCAGGGCCTGCTCGCGTACAAGCTGACCCACGAGGCGTACCCGCTGGCCGAGGGCGACTGGGCCCTGGTGCAGTCGGCGGCCGGCGGGGTGGGCACGCTGATCACCCAGTTCGCCCGGATGCGCGGGGCGCGGGTCATCGGCGTGGTCTCCGGCGCGGAGAAGGCCGTCGTCGCCGAGGAGGCCGGCGCCGAGGCGGTGATCGTCTCCGGCGGCACCGCGGACCAGGCCGCCGAGGTGAAGCGGATCACCGGCGGCGAGGGCGTCCGGGTGGTCTACGACGCGGTCGGCAAGGACACCTTCGAGGCCAACCTCGACAGCCTGGCCCCGCGCGGCTACCTGATCAACTTCGGCCAGGCGAGCGGGTTCGTCCCGCCGATGGACCTGATGACGCTGAACGACAAGGGCTCGCTGTACGTCACCCGCTTCTGCCTGCCGCACTTCTTCGACGAGTCCTGGCCGCCGCTGAACTTCCTGGAGCGCTGCTTCCAGTGGATGCGCGAGGGCAAGCTGGCCGTCCGGATCGACTCGCGCTTCCCGCTCGGCCAGGCCGCCGCGGCGCACGCCGCCGTCGAGGAGCGCCGCACCAGCGGCCGCGTCCTGCTCATCCCGTAGGACACCCCTACAGCCCCTGAATCCCCCTCAGAACACCCCAGTTCGCACCATATTCGGATCTGCCGCGCAGACCGGGACGGGTAGGCTCCGCACCATGAGTGAAACGAGCGCGATTTCGGTCGCGCACGCCACGATCGAAGAATTCACCGGCTCCATTCCCGCCGGATTCACCGGCTCCGTTCCCGCCGAACTCGACGGTGTTTTCCGCCGGCTCGTCACGGAATTCTGGGAGGACGGTTCCCTGGTTCCGGGCGCGGTCCCCGGAATTCCGGCCCTGCTGGACGCCCTGGACACCGTCCCGCCCGCCGGGCAGGCCCGGCTCGCCCTCCTGCTCGGGCTGCTGGCCGAGGCGGCCGGCCCGGACGGCGGCCTCCCGGCCCGCGAGGCCGTCCGCGCCGGTCTGGACCGGTACCTCCGACTGCTGGGGGACGGCCGGACGGACGCCGGGCGCGGCGCCGCCCTGCTCTTCCTGCTGGGCCACTTCCCCGACGACGGCGCGCGGATCCTCGCCGCCGTCGCCGGCACCGGGGCGGACGAGGACGACCTGTCCCGGCTGGCTCGCTGCCTCCAGCCGTACGAGGGCGCGGACGCCGCCACCCGGTGGAACCTCGGCCGGGTCTTCCCCTCCCCCGCCGTCTGGGGCCTCACCGACGAGGAGCGGGCCGCCAACCCCGCGCTCGACCAGTGGCTCGGCCTGCCCGCCGAGCGCGCCGCCGAGCTGTGGGCGACCGAGACCCGGGCGCTGCTGGCCTACTCCGGCGCCAAGGCGGTCTGGGCCGTCGAGCACGGCGCCACCGTCTCCCCGTTCGTGGCGCCCGCCCCCGAGGAGGAGCGGTCCGCCGGGGCCGCCCCGGCCGCGGACGTCTTCCGGGGCCACGCCGAGGCCTTCCGCTGCCCGCGCTGCCTGCGGCCGCTGACCGCCGGCGCCGAGGCCGCCGTCTGCGCCGGCTGCTCGGCCGCGTTCCCCGTGGTGGACGGGCTGCTGGACTTCCACGACGAGCCGTCCGGCCCGAGCGACCCGCTGCTGGCCGGGCGCTACGAGCGCGGCCTGCGGGCCGGGTTCGTCCGGATCATGGGCGCCAACTGGGGCGGCTGGGTGTCGCTCGACGACGAGGACGCCTACCTCACCCGGCAGGTGCGGCCCACCGAGGGGCCGGTGCTGGACCTGGCGGCCGGCGCCGGCCGCTGGACCAGGGTGCTCGCCCGTTCGCTCGGCGAGGACCGGGTGATCGCCCTGGACCTCTCCGCCGAGATGCTGGCCCAGCTCCGGGCCAAGCTGGACCGGGTCCTCACCGTCCGCGGCAGCGCCCTGGAGCTGCCGTTCGGCGACGCCTCGCTGGGCGGGGTGAACTGCTGGAACGCCCTGCAGGCCATCCCCGACCCGGAGCAGGCGATCCGCGAGGTCGGCCGCTGCCTGCGCCCGGGCGGCACCTTCACCGTGCTGACCTTCCGCCAGGCGGCCGACCCGCTCTACCGCCACTTCCAGCGCAAGCTGGAGCGCCAGGCGCACCGCGGCTCCTTCGACCCGGAGCAGCTCACCGGCTGGCTGGCCGACGCCGGAATGACCGTGCGCGACCTGTCCGGCCCCGGCAATTTCCTGTTCGTCACCGCCGTCAAGGAATAGTTCCGCTCGAGGAGAGCCATGTCCGTCAGCCCCGATCCTTCCCAGACGTTCCTTCCGGGAATGGACAACAAGGTGGTGTTCCTGAAGAACCTGATCAGCTCGCCGCTGATCGAGGTGGGGGAATTCACCTATTACGCCGACATCGACGACCCGGCGGCCTTCGAGACCCGGAACGTCCTCTACAACTTCGGTCCGGAGCGGCTGGTCATCGGCAAGTACTGCGCGATCGGCACCGGCACCCAGTTCATCATGCCGGCCGCGAACCACCCGATGATCGGCTCCACCACCTACCCGTTCTTCATGTTCGGCGGGGACTGGACCGCGCGGACCGTGGACACCCTGGCCGGCATCGCCAGCCGCGGCGACACCGTCATCGGCAACGACGTGTGGATCGGCCGGGAGGCCGTGATCATGCCGGGTGTGACGATCGGCGACGGCGCGATCATCGGCACCCGGGCCGTGGTCACCTCCGACGTGCCGGCCTACGGCGTGGTCGGCGGCAACCCCGGCAAGCTGATCAAGAAGCGCTTCGAGGACGCCGACATCGAGCGGCTGGCCCGGATCGCCTGGTGGGACTGGCCGGTCGAGGCCGTCACCGAGCACGTCCGCACCATCTTCACCGGTTCCCCGGCCGAGCTCGAACTCGTCGCCCGGGAAGCCGGCCTGCTCGACTGATCATCTCCGCCCGGTCCCCGGCCCGCCACGGCCGGGGACCGGGGCCCGTTTGGCCCCGATCACCTCTGAATGGAGTAGCACCATGGACGCCGCAGTCCTCCACACGCTCGGCCGGCCGCCCCGTTTCGAGCGGTTCCCCGAGCCGGTCGCGGGCGAGGGCGAGGTGCTCGTCCGGGTCCTGGCCGCCGCGCTCAACCCCTCCACCAAGGCGGTGGCCGGCGGCGGCCACTTCGCCAGCTCCGACAACCTGCCCGCGGTGGTCGGCCTGGACGGCGTCGGCCGGCTGGAGGACGGCAGCCGGGTGTTCTTCGGCGGGCCGCGCAAGCCGTACGGCTCGATGGCCGAACTGACCGTCGCCCGCGCCCCGTTCGCCTGGCCGGTGCCGGACGGCGTGGACGACCTCACCGCCGCCGCGCTGCCCAACCCGGCGCTCTCCTCGTGGATCCCGCTGGAGCACGCCGCCAAGCTCCAGCCGGGCGAGACCGTCCTGGTGCTGGGCGCCACCGGCGCCGCCGGCAAGCTCGCGATCCAGATCGCCAAGCACCTGGGCGCCGGCCGCGTCGTCGCCGCCGGCCGCGACCAGGAGGTCCTGGACACCCTGGGCGGGTACGGCGCGGACGCCACCGTGTCGCTGAACGGCACCCAGGAGGAGATCGCCGAGGCGTTCGCCGCCGCGGCCGGCGACACCGGGTACGACGTGATCCTGGACTACCTGTGGGGCAAGCCGACCGAGGCGCTGCTGACCGCGATGACCCGCAAGGACTTCCACCTGAAGAGCTCCGGCCCCCGGCTGGTGCAGATCGGCGAGTCGGCGGGCGCCACCATCGAGCTGTCGGCCGGCACCGTCCGCAGCGCGGGCCTGACCATCGTCGGCGGCGGCTTCCCGCCGCCGCAGGCCTTCCTGGACATGTTCAACCGCCTGATGGCGGCCGCCGTCGCCGGTGAGATCCGGATCGACACCCAGGCCGTGCCGCTGTCCGGGATCGAGCAGGCCTGGCAGGACGAGGACACCCGGCACAAGCGCCTGGTCGTCGTCCCGTAGTCGCCGTCCCCGTACGACAGGAGGCCGCCACCGGATCCCCGGTGGCGGCCTCCTCGTCGTCGTCGCGTCAGGTGCCGGTCCACTCCGGTTCGCGCTTCTCCACGAAGGCCAGCGGGCCCTCCTCGGCGTCCCGGCTGTGCATCCGGCGCTCCTCCCAGACGTGGCGGGTGGCGAAGGACCGCTCCAGCGGCGTGGTGAGGGCCGCGGCCGCCGCCTCCTTGACCGCGCGCACGGACAGCGGGGCGCAGCGCAGGATGTCGCGCACCCAGCCGTCCACGCAGGCGTCCAGTTCCCCGGCCGGCACCACGTCGTTGACCAGCCCGTACTCCAGGGCGCGCCGGGCGGTCAGCCGGCGGCCCGTCATCAGGTGGCCCAGCGCGGCCCGGTAGGGCAGCTGCTGGGCCAGCCGGAACACACCGCCGGCGCCGGCGATCAGGCCGAGCTTCGCCTCGGGCAGCGCGAAGACGGCGTCCTCGGCGGCGACGATGACGTCGCAGGCCAGCGCCAGCTCGAAGCCGCCGCCCATGGCGAAGCCCTGGACCCGGGCCACCACCGGCTTGGCGAAGGCGAACCGCTCGGTGAGCCGGGGGAAGCCGGGCCTGCCCCGGCTGCCGAAGGTGGAGGTGGAGGTGCCGGCCTTGACCCGCTCGGCCAGTTCCTTGAGGTCCTGGCCGACCGAGAAGGCCCGCTCCCCGGCTCCGGCGAGCACCACCACCCAGACCTCGTCGTCGGCCTCGATCTCGTCCCAGATCGCGCGCAGTTCCTCGTGCATCCGCAGGTCCATCGCGTTGAGGACCTCGGGCCGGTCGAGGGTGACGTACCCGACCCGGCCCTTGCGCTCGTACCGCACCCGCGTCGTGTCGGCCATCAGAAGGGGTACCTCGCCGGGGTCTCGCGGACGGTCAGCCACTGCCACTGGGTGTACTCGTCCCAGCTGTGCTCGGAGCCGTGCCGGCTGCCGTTGCCGGAGGCGCCGCGGCCGCCGTGGGGCACATGGGCCTCGTCGTTGATGGTCTGGTCGTTGATGTGGACCATGCCGGTGCGCAGCCGGTCGGCGATCGCCCGTCCGCGTCGCACCGAGCCGGTCTGGACGGCGGCGGTGAGCCCGTACGCGGTGCGGTTGGCCAGTTCGACGGCCTCGTCGTCGTCGGCGACCACGGTGACGGGGGCGACCGGGCCGAAGACCTCCTCCGTGAAGGCGGGCATGTCGGCGGTGACTCCGGCCAGCACGGTCGGCTCGAAGTAGGGGCCGCGGCGGGCGCCGCCGGCCAGCACCACGGCGCCGGCCGCCACCGACGCGCGGACGATCCGTTCGACCCGGTCGAGCTGCCGCTCGCCGATGAGCGGGCCGAGGTCGACGTCCTCGCGGAAGGGGTCGCCGACGCGCAGCCGGCGGGCCTTCTCGGCGAGCAGTTCCAGGTACCGGTCGGCGACCGCGCGGTGCACCAGGTGGCGCCCGGCGGCCATGCAGATCTGGCCCTGGTGGAAGAACGAGCCCCAGGCCCCGGCCGAGGCCGCGGCGTCGAGGTCGGCGTCGTCGAGGACGATCAGGGCGTTGTTGCCGCCGAGTTCGAGCGAGACGCGCTTGAGCATGCCGCCGGCGACCGCGCCGATCCGGGTCCCGACCGCGCTGGAGCCGGTGAAGGCGATCATCGCCACGTCGGGGTGCCCGACGAGGGCCTCGCCCACCTCGGCGTCGCCGGGCAGGACGTGCAGCACGTCGGCGGGCAGGCCGGCCTCCTCGAAGAGCCGGGCGATCACCCGGCCGCCGGAGACCGGGGTGTGCACGTCGGGCTTGACCACCACGGCGTTGCCGAGGGCCAGCGCGGGGGCGACCGCGCGCATGGCCAGCACCAGCGGGACGTTCCAGGGGCTGATCACGCCGACCACCCCGAGCGGCACCCGGCGGCCGATGCTCTCCCGGCCCGGCTCGGCGGCCAGCAGGTGGCCGTTCGGGCGGGTGGGCAGCGCGGCGGCGGACCACAGCTCGTCGAGGACCGCGCCGACCTCGAACTCGGCCTTGCCGCGCACCGCGCCGCCCTCGCGGACCAGCAGCTCGGCGACCTCCGCGCGGTGGCGTTCCAGCGCGGCGGCGGCGCGGCGCAGCACGGCGGCGCGCTCGGTCGCCGGGGTCGCCGCCCAGCCGGGCTGGGCCCGCCCGGCGGCGGCCACGGCGGTGGGCACGTCCGCGGCGGCGGCCAGGGCGACCACGGCGATCGGGAGTCCGGTGGCGGGCTCGCGGACCTGGAGCTCGCCGCCGGACAGGGCCGGGTCGGGCCCGGCGTCCAGCTGAATGAGACCGCTCATCGCGGCCACCTCCCTCATCGGTGCGGAGTGTGCCCGGTGATGGGCACGTCGACCAGGAGCGGCCGGGTCGCGGACGCCGACTTGGCCACGATCTCGGTGAGTTCGTCGGGGTGGGAGACCCGGACGGCGTCGATGCCGAAGAACTCGGCGGCGGCCCGGAAGTCCAGCCGGTGGCGGCCGCTGTCCGGGCCGAAGGCCAGGTCCAGGCCGAGGTAGCGGCCGCGCCGGCTGGAGCTGCTGTCCCAGCCGTCCAGGGTCTCCTTGAGGGTGCGGTACTCGCCGTTGTTCATCACCACGAAGGTCACCGGCACGCCGTAGTGGCCGGCCGCCCACAGGCCCTGGAGCCCGAACATCGCGCAGCCGTCGCCGAGGACGGCGACCACCGGGCGGCTGTCGTCGCCCATCCGGCGGCCGACGGCGGCGCCGATGCCGGAGCCGAGGCCGCCGCCGACGGTGTGCACGTACGAGCCGGGGCGGTCCTGGCGGAGCACCTGGCGCAGCCGCAGGCCGGTGGTGATGGCCTCCTCGACCACCACGGCGTCCTCGGGCAGTCCGGCGGCCACGGCGTGCGCGGCGGCCAGCGGGTCGAGCGGGCCCGGGCCGTACGCGGCGAGCGCGGCGGCCTCGGTGGCGGCCCACCCGGCCTCGGCCCGCCGGCCGGCGGCGGCCGTCCGGGCGGCGGCCCGCGGGACGCGTCCGGCGAGTTCCTCCGCGAGGGCGGCCAGCGAGGGGCGCAGCGCGCCGTGCAGGCCCAGCCGGACGCCGAAGTTGCGGCCCAGTTCGGCCGGGTCGGCGTCCAGTTGGAGGACGGTGGTGGTCTCCGGGATCGGGGAGCCGGGGGTGTAGTGGTGGGCCATGAAGGCGTGGGTGCCGACGATCAGGACGGTGTCGTGCTCCGCCAGGGTCTCCCGGATCGCCGCGTGGGTGGCGACCAGCATGCCGCCGTACAGCGGGTGCGAGGTGGGGAAGTCCAGGTTGTCGTTCATCGGCTGATGGTACGTCACCGCGCCGAGCGCCTCGGCGACGGCGACCAGTTCGGCCACCGCCCCGTCGCGGCCGACCGCGTCGCCGGCCACGATGGCGGGGCGCTCGGCCGCGGCCAACAGCTCGGCGGCGGCGGCGAGTTCGGTGGCCGGGCCCTGCGGGGCCAGGGTGGAGCGGGCCGGCACCTCGACGTGGACGTCCTCGGTGAGCAGGTCCATCGGGATGGACAGGAACACCGGCCCGGCGGGGGCGCGACGGGCCGCGGCGAAGGCCCGGGTGAGCATCAGCGGCAGGTCGTGGGCGTGCTGGACGTCGAAGGTCTGCTTGACCGCCGCGGCGGCCAGGCCGATCAGGTCGCCCGAGAGCATCGGGTCGTAGGCCAGGTGGCGGCGGTCCTGCTGGCCCGCGGTGACCACCATCGGGGTGCGCGAGCGGCTGGCGTTGAGCAGCCCGACCAGGCCGTTGGCGAGGCCGGCCGCGATGTGCAGGCTGACGAAGGCGGTGCGGCCGGTGGCCCGGGCGTAGCCGTCCGCCATGGCCACCACCGAGCCCTCGTGGGCGCCGAGCACGTAGTCGATGTCCCCGGCGGCGCTGAGCGCGTCGGTGAACGGCAGTTCGCTGGTGCCCGGGTTGCCGAAGACGGTGGTGACGCCCTCGGCCCGGAGGATCTCCAGCATCGCCTCGACCGGGCGCATCAGGCGTCCTTCGGGCGGCGGGTCCAGGACGCGCCGACCTTGGCGATCACGTCCAGCCCGTACAGCCGCAGCGCCTGCTGGAGGGCGAACTCGGCGAGGTAGTGGCGGAAGGTCTCGACCGGCTCCTCGGCGTGGTTGAGCATGTGCCGGTTGGCGACCACCGCCGGACCGGCGAGCCGGGCCGCGGCGGCCTCCACGGCCGCGTCCATCGCCTGGGGCTCGACCACCTCGTGGAAGAGCGTGGCGGCGTCGGGCTCGCCGGCCCGGATCTTGCGCCCGCCGAGGATCACCTGGCGGGAGACCCGGCCGCCGGCGAGCCGGGTGAGGCGCAGGTTGCCGAGCCCGGGGACGATGCCCTCCTGGGCGGCCGGCAGGCAGAAGTAGCTGTCGGCGGCGGCGATCACGTGGTCGAAGACCATCAGCAGCTGCGCCCCGCCGCCGATCGCGAAGGTGTCCACGGCGGCCACCCAGGGCTTCTCCAGGGTGCGCTGCGGCCACGCGCGGTCCTCGTCGACCAGCAGGCCGCGGTAGATCTTGCTGATGTAGCCGATCTCGCGGCGCATCAGGAAGTCGGCGTACGAGATGGTGCCCTCGTGCAGCTCGGTGAGGTTGATCCCGGCGCTGAACACCCGGCGGCCCTGGTAGCGCGGGTGGGTCATCACCCCGCCGCGCAGCACGCCGACCTCGGTGGCCGGATCGAGCAGGGCGAGGTCCACCGCGGTCTCCATGTCCTCGACATGGGCGTTGGTCTCGGCGTTCAGGCAGTGGTCGTTGTGGACGGTCAGGTGGGCGGTGCCGTCGCGGCGCTCGATCCGGACCACGCCGAGGTCGACGCTGCCGGTGCGGCTGAACTCGGGGAGCAGTTCCAGCGCGCGCGGGGTGGGGCGCAGCATCGCGTCGATCAGGTGCCGGCCGCACTCGGGGTCGGCGAGGACGGCCTGGAGGAAGATGCCCTGGTCGATCTCCAGGCCCTCCTTGTCGGCCTGCCGCAGCCCGTGTTCGGCGGCCAGCCGCGCCTGGTCGGGCACCAGGCCGGGGTAGCGCTCCCCGGCCCGGCGCAGCAGCTCGTCCAGCCGCAGGTGGACGGTGCGCTCCTCGGTGAGCTCCTCGTACACCTGCCCGACGTGCTCCCGCAGGAAGCGCTGCCGGGACAGCCTGGCCTCCGGGGAGGTGTCCACGCTCCGGGTGGTGTCCAGGGTGAAGACTGGGACGGTCATGACAGCTGCTTCCCTCGGTGGTTCGGGTGCGGATCGGGTCGGGGACGGGTCGGCGTGCGGAGGCCGGCGTCGGGCGGTCGGGGCGGTTCGGGCGCTTGGGGCGCTTGGAGCGCTTGGAGCGCTTGGGGCGGTTCGGGCGCCGAACGGGTCAGGCGCGGTCGGCGACCTGGTGGCGGAGCGTCCGGTCGCAGGCGGCCAGGTGGGCGCCGAGCGACTCCTCGAACCCGGTGGCGACGGCGTCCAGCAGCAGCCGGCGGCGGATCGCCAGCTCCCCGCCGACCAGGCCGCCGAGCAGCCCGGCGACGTGCTCGACGGCGGCGCCGATCTCCGCGCGGTCGGTGACGACCCGGTCGAACAGGCCCAGCTCGGCCCCCTCCGCCGCGGTGACCTCCTCCCCGAACAGCACCAGGCGGCGGGCGCGGGCGACGCCCAGCTGCTGGACCAGGCGGTGGACGGCCATGCCCGGCCAGAGTCGGCCGGAGGTGACCGCCGGGCTCAGCCGGGTGTCCGCCGTGGCGATCCGGTGGTCGGCGGCCAGCAGCAGGTCCAGCGCCGGGCCCGAGCAGTCGCCGGACACGACCGCGAGGACGGCGGCCGGGGAGCGCTCCAGGCGGCGCAGCGCGCGCTCCCACTTGTTGACCAGGTGGATGCCGACCTCGCCGGGCCAGGCCTGCTCGCGGACGTCGGCCACCCCCTGGATGTGCAGCACGGCGAAGGCCGCCCGGTCGGCGTCCTCCAGCTCGTCGCAGACCTCGGCGATCTGGCCGACGGACTGCTCGGTCAGCGGCCCGGAGCAGTCGATCAGGAGGTGACGCCCGGTCGACTCGGTGCGCTCGGGAAGAAGTTCGCTGACGGACATGGGAATTCCTCTTTCGGAAAGTGCGGGCTGGGTCTGGTGCATTCCGGTCAGTACCGGACGAGAGCCGTCTCGATCGTCGATCCGGGGCCCATCGTCATGAAGACGCCGTGGTCGCCGGGCCGGACCTGGCCCTCGGCCATCAGCCGTTCGTAGGAGAACAGGAACGAGCCGCTGGAGAGGTTTCCGTAGTCCCGCAGCACCCCGGTGGTGTGCCGGACGTCGTACCGGGTCAGTCCGAGGTTGATCTGGACCGAGTCGATGACCTTCTTGCCCCCGGAGTGGACGATCCAGTGGGCGACGTCGCTGCGCCGCAGGCCGGTGTCCTCCAGCAGCCGGTCGACGACCCGCTCGGCGTGCGCGCCGACCACGTACGGCACGTCCCGGTCCAGGAAGAAGCTGAACTTGCCCTGGTCGTCGTCCCAGTCGTAGCGCATCGCGTCGACGGCCTCCGGGATGATCCGGCTGGAGAACTTGACGACGGTCGGGCCCTCGGCGCGGACGCCGCTGCCCGGGAGGTCCAGCAGGCCCTGCGGGTCGGCCATCAGGACCACCGCCGCGGCGCCGTCGCCGAACAGGCTGTTGACCACCGCGGTGCGCATCGTGCCGTCGAAGACGTAGGCCGCCGAGCAGGCCTCGACGCAGACCATCAGGGCCGGCCGCCCGGGGTTGGCGGCGGCCCAACCGGCCACCGCCGTCAGGCCGTTGAGCCCGGCGTTGCAGCCCATGCCGACCACGTCGAGCCGGCTGGTGCGGACGTCGAGGCCCAGCTCCTTGATCAGGTGCGCGGAGAGTCCGGGGGTGAGGAAACCGGTGGTGGTGACGCAGCAGATGTAGCCGATGTCGGAGAGGTCGAGGCCGGTGTTCGCCACGCACTCGCGCACCGCCCGCGCCCCCATCTCGACGGCCGTCGCGCGGTGCTTGCGGAGCAGTTCGCCCTGGGTCTCCATCCGCCGCTCGCCGTCCGGGCCCTCCGGCGGAAGGGTGAGGAACCGGCGCTCGATCGCACTGTTCATGAAGAGCGACCGAATGCGCTGGTCGGTTATCTTGAAAATGTCGAGAATATCGCTCTGCGCATAGGAATCCGGCGGATTCGCGGTGGCGATGCCGACGATCCGGGGCAGGGCCCTGTTCTGTTCCGCGAGCGGTGACACGTCCTTCTCTGACAAGGTCAGCGCCATGTCGCCCCCCTTTCTGGAAAATTCCGGCCATGGACGACTGACAGACGCATTCCAGCAGGGGCGGACCGACCCGAACACCCCGGTCCGCCCCTTAGGGCCCCCTGTCCGCGCGGGGCCCCCTGCCCCGCCCCTCCGGGGGTCAGCCGGCCCGGGTCAGCGAGCTCATCGCCGTGGGCAGGTCGACCCTGGAGCTGACCCGCAACTTCCGGTAGGCGCGGGTGAGGTGCTGCTCCACGGTGCTGACCGTCACGTACAGCCGCTTGGCGATCTCCCGGTTGGTGTAGCCGTGCGAGGCCAGCTCGGCGACCCTGCACTCGGCGTCACTGAGCAGCCCGTCGGCCGTGGCCGGGGCGCTCTCCCGGGCCGACTGGTCGCCGCCGCTCCAGCCGAACTCCACGCCCAGCAGGCGGGTCAGCGGCTGCGCCTGGCACTCCTCCGCGAGCATCCAGGCGCGGCGGGCGGTGAGCCTGGCCCGGCGCAGCTCGCCCATGTCGTGGTACGTCCTGGCCAGGTCGGCGAGCGCCCGGGCCAGCTCGTACCGGTCACCGGCCTCCTGGAGGATGTCCGCGGCCTTGCGCAGCGGGGCCGGGCGCTGGCGCAGGTCGCAGGTGGCCGCGAACTGACGCAGCGCCACCCCCTTCGCCCGCGGCGCGCCCTGGCCGAACATCGCGAGCTGCTCCTCCAGCAGGCGCCGGGCCTCCTCCCGGTCGCCCAGCTGGAGCATCGCCTCCGCGGCGTCACCGCGCCAGGCGATCAGGCCGGGCACGTCCAGCCCCCACCGGCCCATCAGGTCGCCGCAGGCCAGGAAGTCCGCGAGCGCCGCGTTCAGATGGCCGGTGGCCAGCCGGTAGCGGCCGCGGGCCTGGAGGTAGTGGAGGCCGTAGCGGCTCTGCAGCATCGCCTCCGGGACGGGCACGGTGAGCCGGTCGGCGGCCTCCTCGTAACGGCCCATCGCGGTCAGCGCGGTCAGCAGGCTGGCCAGCGAACCACCGACCGCCACGCCCCAGCCGCCGGCCGGGATGATCTCCAGCGCCTGCCGGGCGTGCCGCTCGGCGCCGGGCAGGTCGCCCTGCCGCAGGCTGATCTCGGCCCGGATGGTCGCCAGCCGCGCCTGGCGGCCCGGGGACTGGCGGGAGATCGCCTCCTCGATCAGGCCGTCGCACCAGGGCGCGGCCCGGTCCGCCCGCTCGCCGTAGGTCAGCGCGAGCAGCGCCGACTCGACGGTGTCCATCCCCATCTCGTCCAGCCGGGAGGTGCGCAGGATCCGCTCGGCCTCGGCGACCACCTGCTCGGACGGCCCCCGGCTGAGCACCGAGTCCAGCGCGGTGGCCGCCTCCAGCCGCCAGCCGTGCGCGGTGGACGGCCCCGGGAGCGGGCCCGGCTCCTCCTCGGCGGACGGCACGTAGTCCAGGAACGGCGCGTACCAGCAGCGCAGCCACGGACGGGTGGTCCGCAGCTCGGCCGCGGTCTCCGGGTCGTGCGGACCGTTCGCCAGGTCGAGCCTGGACAGCACGTCCCTGGCGTCCTCGAAACGGCCGTGCCACAGCAGGGCCTTGGCGAGCACCAGGCCGTCGCTGGGGCGCAGGTGGCCGCGGTGCAGGGCATCGGTGAGCTCGGCGAGGTGCGGCGTCGGGACGCTCGGGTTGATCCGCCACTCGGCGCGGACCAGGGCGGTCCTGATCCGGGCCAGCCGCGGCCCGTCCGCACAGACCCGGCACGCCAGCCGCAGGTACTCGACGGCCTGGCCGACCCGGCCCTCGGCCAGCGCCGCCATCGCGGCCTCCTCCAGCACCGGGACGGTCCAGGCCTCCTCGACCCGCCCCGAGGCCAGCAGGTGCTCGGCCGTCACCGCCGCCGCGGCCCCGCTCGCGTGCAGCAGCTCCGCGGCCCTGCCGTGCAGCTCGGACCTGCGCTCGGAGCCGGTGTCGTCGAGGACGGCGGCCCGCGCGGCCCGGTGCCGGAACCCGCCCTCGTCCAGCAGGCCGCACTCCGCCAGCTCGCGCAGTCCGCGCGCCGCCTCCGTGCCGTCCAGGCCGAGCAGCCGGCCGGCCCCGTCCGGGGCGCCGAGCACGGCGAGGGCCTGGGCGAGCGTCAGCAGCCCGGGGGCGCCGCGGTGCAGCAGGTCGCGCACCGCCCGCGCGTAGCCGTCGGCGACGGCCGGCCCGCCCCCGGCGGCGCCGGCCCGCGCCGCCGCGCGCTGGTCGTCGAGCAGGGCGGTGAGCAGCAGCGGGTTGCCGCCGCTGATCCGGTGGTACTCGGCGGCGAGCCGGTCGGCGGTCTCCCGGCCCAGGCGCTCGGCGACCAGCCGGTCCACCCCGCCGGGGGTGAGCAGCGGCAGGACCAGGCTGTGGCAGCCGGGGCGGCGCAGCAGCTCCTGGTGGAACTCGGCGGTGCGGTGGGCGGCCCGGCCGGAGCGGCCGAGCACGGCCATGATCCGGGAGCGGCCCAGCCGGCGGGTCAGGTGGGAGAGGCAGGCCAGCGAGTCCGGGTCGGCGTGCTGGACGTCGTCCACCACCAGCGCGATCGGCTGCCGCTCGGCCAGGTCGAGCAGCAGTGCGCCGAGCTCCCGGGCGGCCGACTGCCGCCCCTCCGCGCCGGCGGCGGCCAGCTCGCGGACGGCGGCCCGCCGCTCGGCCGGCACCGGCGCCCCGCGCAGCAGCTGGCCCAGCACGCCGAGCGGCAGGCCGGCCTCGTCCGCCGATCCCACCGCGGTCAGCGTCAGCACGCCCGCCTCGGCCGCCTGCTCGACGAACTCGTCCAGCAGCGCGCTCGTACCGGCGGCCGCCGGGCCGTCCACCACGGCGATCCGTCCCCTGCCCCCGACCGCCTCGGCCAGCAGACCGGCCAGGAAGGCCAGTTGCTCATCGCGTTCGACCAGCATCATTGCTCTGACTCTCTTCTCGTACGTTCATCGGGAGGGGGGACCGGCTCGGTGCTCGGCCCTACCGGGTGGTGTTCGACGGTGTTCAGGGGTGCTCGACGGAGGCCGGGCCGGGGCCCGGGACGCGGGCCCCGGCGGGCTCGGCCCAGGCCGGTCGTCCGGCGCGGCCCTGCTCGGCCAGGTCGGGGCCGGCCGGGTCGGGGCCGCCCGGCTCGCGTCCGGCCGGGCCGCGTTCGGCCCGGGCGGCGGCGGCCCGGATCGCGGAGAACGCGGCGGCGTGCAGGCCGGGGCCGCGGCCGAAGCCCCAGGCCGGCCCGTCGGGGAAGACGCAGCGCGCGTAGACGGCGGCCGCCCGCCCCGCGTCCGGCGACTTGCCCTCGGGCCCGGTGTGCCGGACCTCCCGGACCTCGACGCCCCACGGCGCCAGGGTCGCGCCGAGGCTGTCCACCTCCCGCGCGCGGACCGCGCCGTCCGCGCTGGCGGGGCCGGCGCCGTCGATGAACAGGTCGGTGAGGACCGGCGCGTGGCGGACGGCGAGCGGCTTGGTGTCGTCCGCGGTGGAGCGGTACTCCTGCTCGAAGAGCCGGCCGATCCGGTCGGGGGAGATCTCGGCGCCGGCGGCTTCGACGGCCGACTGCACCACGCGGGCGAACTCGATCTGCAGCCCGCGCGGCAGGTCCAGGCCGTGCCGGGCGCTCATGACGTAGGCCACGCCGCCCTTGCCGGACTGGCTGTTCACCCGGACCACCGCCTCGTAGCCGCGGCCGAGGTCCTGGGGGTCGATCGGCAGGTACGGCATCCGCCAGGCGCGGTCGCGCGGGCTCTCGCCGGCGGCGCGGGCCTCGGCCTCCAGCGCGGCGAACCCCTTCTTGATGGCGTCCTGGTGCGAGCCGGAGAAGGCGGTGTGGACCAGTTCGCCGCCGTAGGGGTGGCGGGGCGGGACCGGCAGCCCGGAGCAGTGCTCGACGGTCCGGCGGATCCGGTCGAGGTCGGAGAAGTCGATACCCGGGTCGATGCCCTGGGTCAGCAGGTTGAGGCCGAGGGTGACCAGGCAGACGTTGCCGGCCCGTTCCCCGCCGCCGAACAGGCAGCCCTCGACCCGCCGTGCCCCGGCCAGCAGGGCCAGCTCGGTGGCGGCCACCCCGGTGCCCCGGTCGTTGTGCGGGTGGACCGAGAGGCAGCGGTGCTCGCGGCGGGAGAGGTTGCGGTCCAGCCACTCGATCTGGTCGGCGAACACGTTCGGCATGGAACGTTCCACCGTGGCAGGGAGGTTCAGCACGATCTCGCGGCCCGGTCCGGGCTCCCAGAGGTCCATCACCGCCTCGCAGACCTCGACCGCGAACTCCGGCTCGGTCTCGTTGAACAGCTCCGGGGAGTACTGGTAGCCCACCTCGCAGCCCGCCAGCATCCGCTCGGTGTGCCGCATCATCGAGCGGGTGCCGCGCAGGGCGAGGTCGACGCACTCCTGCCGGCTGATCCCGAGGACGAGGTCGCGGAAGAGCGGCGCGGTCGCGTTGTACACGTGGACGGTGGCGCTGCGGGCGCCGCGCAGGCTCTCCACGGTCCGTTCGATCAGCTCGTCGCGGGCCGGCACCAGCACCGAGATGCGGACGTCGTCGGGGATCCGGTCCTGTTCGATCAGCATCCTGACGAAGTCGTGCTCGTCCTGGCTCGCGACCGGGAAGCCGACCTCGATCTCCCGGTACCCCAGGTCCACCAGGAGGTCGAACATGGCGAGCTTGCGGGCCGGCGTCATCGGGCGGGCCAGCGCCTGGTTCCCGTCCCGCAGGTCCGTGGAGAGCCAGCGCGGCGGCGCCGTGAGGGTCCGGTCCGGCCAGGTGCGGTCGGGCAGGGTCATCGGAACGAACGCCTGGTAGCGCCCGGACAGCTGGTCGGCCTTCACGGTCTGGTTCCTCACAACTGTTCTTGTTGCGGACATGCAGGAAGTACTGTTGTTGTTGCGGACATGCGGGAAGTACCCGGTCGAAAGCGGACGCCCCGTCACCGTCACGCTAGAGAGCCGCCGGAGCCGCGGACAACGGTCCAAGGTCCGCAGTCGGCCCAAACACACCGGAGGGATCACCGGGGGGTATCGAAGGGAGTAGTGGCCGGTCCACCCCGGGGCCACTCCCCCACCACGGCCGGTGCCACCCGCGGCGCGCCCGGGCACCGCCCCGGCGACGACCGCCCGGCGGAGCGGATCGCGGAGCGCCGCCCAATTCGTCCTCGACCCCACCATTCCGACCGGACCGTTGACTTAGTCGAGTTGGTTGAAGATTCGAGCACGCTCGACCGGTGAGGGAGTCGTTAAGGGGTCATGTTGACGCCCTCGAATTTCCACCACGTTCTGGTATCTTGACCCCGCTTGGCCAAGGCGACACGGGGGCCGGCACGTGACCGGTTTGGAGAAGGCAGCCTTGACGACTCGCCAACAGGTGGCGGACCTGATCGAACAACGCACGCCCGAGATACTCGAGGCCTACGAGACCGAACTGCGGGCGGCCGACAGCGTCATCGCGCAGCACCCGGTCTCCCTGAGCCAGGCCCTGGCCAACGCCACGCAGATCGTCGCCGACGTGGTCAACAGCCTGCGCGCGGGGCAGGTCGAGGTGGACCAGAGGTACAAGCTGCTGGCCTGGGACATCGGCGCGACGCGGGCGGCGAACGGCGTCCACCCCCGGGAGTCCGTCCAGGCCTCCTCGGTCCTCTTCCACGCCGCGCTCTCCACCATCTTCGGCCTCCTCCCCCAGGGGAACCGGCAGGTCGACACCTTCACCCTGATCACCCTGGCGCTGCAGCGCAGCATCACCCTGCGCATCCGCGAGTCGGTGGCCGCGTACACCGGGTTACTCGTCGACAAGATCCACGAGGCCCAGCTCGACGAGCGGCGCCGGATCGCCCGCGAGCTCCACGACCGGATCGGGTACGGGATGAGCGTGACCCACCGCCAGCTGGAGCTCTACCGGATGTACCTGGACAAGCAGCCGGACCGGGCGAGCGTCAAGCTGGCCACCGCCCAGCAGGCCATCCAGGAGTCGATGCACCACCTGCGCGCGGTCACCTCCGACCTGCACACCCACCAGCCGCCGAGGAGTCTGGAGACGGCGCTGCTCAACGACCTGGAGTCGCTGGGGGCCGAGGACGTCTCGGTCCGGCTCCGGGTGAACGGGAACGAGGCCTGGGCCTCGCCGGAAGCCCTCGACGAGGTGTTCCTGATCCTCCGTGAAGGCGTCCGCAACGCCCTGCGCCACGCCCGGGCCTCCGTGCTGCTGGTGAACGTCGAGATCACCCCCGGCGAGCTCCGGGCCTCGGTGGAGGACGACGGCTGCGGCCTGCCGCAGGAGCGGCCGGCCGACGCCGGGGTCGGGCTGTCCTCGATGCGCGAACGGGCCGAGCTGCTCGGCGGCCGGCTGCTGGTCAACGGCCGTCCGAGCAACGGCACCAGGGTGGATCTCTCGATACCTCTCAAAGGACGGCTCCTCGATGAACCCGCGCGACGCCAGAGCTGCTGACCCCGTGGCCGCCGCCACCCGCGTCGCCCTGGTCGACGACCACGCGCTGGTCCGCGAGGGGGTGCGCGAGATCCTGGAGTCGCAGGACGACATGATGGTGGTGAGCGAGGCCGCCACCAGCGGCGACGCCATCGCCCAGGTCGCCCGGCACCGGCCGGACGTCGTCCTGCTGGACGTCGAACTCCCCGACGGCGAACCCACCGACACGGTGACGAGGATGCGGGCGCTGTCGCCGGACTCGCAGATCATCATGCTGTCCATGTACGACGGCCCGCAGCTGCTGCGGCGGCTCATCAACGCCGGCATCCGGGGCTACCTGCTGAAGAGCGTGTGCGGCGAGGAGCTGCTCGCGGCGATCCGCAGCGTCCACCGCGGCTCGGACCGGATGGTCCTGGCCGTCTCCCGCGACAGCCTGGCCCAGATGCAGGGCATCACGGAGAACGTGCTGTCGGCCCGGGAGCTGGAGATCCTGGAGCTGGTCGCACGGGCGCTGAGCAACGGCCAGATCTCCACCCGGCTGGTGATCTCCGAGGCCACCGTCAAGCGCCACCTGCGCAACATCTTCGCCAAGCTGGGCGCGGTCTCCCGGATCGACGCGGTCAACAAGGCGATCGCCGCCGCGCTGATCTCCCCTCCGCACGACCAGACGCACCACCGCTACCGCGCGGGCTGAACCGCACACCGGCGTCCCGGTCCGGCCCGCACAGCGCGCCGGGCGCCACCCCCTCCCCTGCCGCCCCGCACCCATCCGCCCACCGCCCGCCCCGACGTCCCGGCGCCTCCGTCGCGATCGGGCCCGGGCACCAGCCTCGCCGCGGTCGGCCGGGGCCTCAACCCCTGCCGACCACCTACCGCCCCTGCCCGCGGCACCCCGACCCTGGCGAGGTCGCGGCACCCCGACCCGGGCGGGGTCAAGGCAGCCCCCCCGACGGGCAAAGCCCGTGCCAACGCGCGGAATTCACCGGACCGACGGTTTCGGCACCGGCTTCGGGCCGGTCGGCGGATTCGATTCATCGACCCAAGACGAATTCGGCCGGGAGGACTTGGGTCATTTCTTTCGTTCGTTAAGTTCGGACCGAAATCTGTCCCCTCCGGTCCGCCACGCATCGCTTTCCGTTTCGCCGATCGGACTCGCGAACGCCCCCTCGCTGATGACGTGGCATCAGACTTTCGCACCGTCAGAGTCCCTCTCGCGGAGCGGCGGAGGGGCCGGCGGCCCGGATCGCCCGTCCGCCGGAGGAGGTGATCGAGACCGCAGGGAGTCCGGCCACCACGAGGTCGGCCTCGACGAGCCGCCGCGCCGGCACCCCGGCCCCTCCCCTTCAGCCCCGCGGCACCGGAAGTTGACGAAGCACCACGTGGTCGGCGGTTCGCCGCCGCGGCATGTGACCGCCGCCGCAGTCGCGGAACGTTGAATGTGGGTGGCAATCCGTCTACGGTGATCGACGTGGTCGAAGACGCGCCGTACCCGCAGCAGTCAGCCCCGTCCCCGACCGCCGCGGAGGCGGAGAGGGGCGAGCGGCTCCGCCGTATCTCCCCCACCCGCACCCTCGAATTCGGTGAGCACCGGCTGACCTATCTCCCGGACGGATTCGTCCAGTTGATTCCACGTGCCTGGTTCCCGGAGACCGGCGGTGGCGACTGGCAGCGGCACGGCGAGCACCTCGACCGGGACGGCTACCTGGTCGCCTCGGTCGGCAGCCTCCTGGTCGAACACCGGGGTCGGGCGCTGCTGATCGACACCGGCTACGGGCCGCGCCGCACGGCGCCGGCCGACAGCTACCCCTTCCTCGGTGCGGAGGAGGGCGGACGGCTGCCGGCGGGCCTGGCCGCGCACGGCCTGGCTCCCGAGGCCGTCGACACCGTGGCGTTCACCCATCTCCACGAGGACCACGTGGGCTGGGCCTTCGCCCCCGACAGCACCGGATCGGGGCTGCTCTTCGGCTCCGCACGGTTCGTCACCTCCGCGACGGAGTGGCGTGGTTGGCACGGTGCGCCGTCCGCCGCCGCCGCTCGTCACCTACAGCAGAACGCGGTCGGCGCGTCGGACGGCCAGGAGATCTTCCCGGGCGTCCGGGCCTGGAACACTCCCGGCCACACGCTCGGCCACACCTCGTACATCATCTCGTCCGGCGGGCGACGGCTCGTCGTCATCGGTGACGCCCTGCACAGCGCCGTGCAGGTGGAGCGTCCGGAGTGGCGGGTCCTGGTGGACTCCGCCCGGGACGTCTCGGTGGACTCCCGGCTGCGGATCCTCCGGGAGCTGTCCGCTCCGGACACGCTGGGCTTCGGCGGTCACTTCGCCGACGTACTGTTCGGCCGCGTGGTCACGGACGGTTCGCACCGCCGGTGGGAGGCACTCGACTCCGGAGAGTGACGGTGACGGAGCATGACTCCGCAACTACTCTCCGAAGTCATCCGCCCTCAGAGGTGGTTCGTCCGCGATCGGAGCGGACGCCCCCAGTCGTCAAATGCCCGTATCCGTTACACCCAGTTGACAGACAGCGACGTCATTGTGCATATGATCGACGCTGCATGGTCGGTCGTGGCCGGGGCAAGCGGAGCGTCGGTCGTGGACGAATGGGGGGAAGCAGAATGGTTGCCAAGGTCTCGACATCCGATCCCTGCGGGCTGGAGAAGGTCGTCGACTCGGCCATCGCGGCCTACGCGGAGGCACTGCGCTCCGCCGGCAGTCTCCTGGTCCTCGAGGAGACCGTGTGGCCGGAGTGCGAGCAGCAGGCGCGTGAGATCATCGCCGACTGCATCAGGGCCATCCACGGTCCCCGCGCCGAACTCCCCGAACAATTCGACGCCGAGTTCTCGTCGTTGGAGCTCGGCGCCCGTCGCGCGCTCCAGCACATCCCCGCCATGGAGTCGCTCCGGGCCGCCCAGATCCTCACCGACGTCGTCCTCGACGCACTGCCGGAACTGATGGCCTGCCTGCCGGACGACGTGGCACTCGTCCGGACGCGGCGTGCCGTGCGGGCCCTGCACCAGAGCGTCCACAGCCGGGTCCAGGCCGCCCTGATCGGCTACGACGCCTTCCTGATGCGCGGGGTCAACCGGATCAACTCCGCCGAGCGGGCCCGGCTGGCCCGGGAGATCCACGACCGGATCGGCAGCAGCCTCGGCCTGGCCATGCGCCTCCTCGAACTCCACGAGGCGGAGGCGGACGACCCGGAACCCGGTCCCGCCCGGATCGAGGAGGCCAAGGCCGCACTCCAGGACACCTTCGGGTTCGTCCGCGAGCTGGTGAACGGTCTGCGCGCGCCGCGCAGCCGCACCAGCTTCCACAAGCGGCTGCTGGACTACGTCGAACTGTCCTGCCCGACCGGGACGGTGGTGGACATCCACGTCGAGGGAGGCACCGCGGAGCTGACCGCGCTCCAGCACGACGAGGTCTTCCTGATCATCCGGGAATGCCTGCGCAACGCCTACCGGCATTCGGGTGCCACCCGCATCGACGTCGAGGTGAACCTCGGCGAGGGCGTGCTCGACACCCGGGTCACCGACAACGGCAAGGGCATCGACCTGTCCGCGGCGAAGTTCCAGAGCGGCAACGGCATGGTCTCCATGCGCGAGCGGACCACCGCCATGGGCGGCACCCTGTCGGTCTCCAACATCAACGGAAGGGGCACCAGAATCGAGTTCCGAATACCGTTGCCGGCGGTCGACCGATCCGGTGAATACATTTCATGAGTGAAACCCAGGTCCGCGTCCTCGCGGCCGACGACCACGTCCTGCTCCGAACCGCCCTGTGCAACCTGCTGACCCGTGAGTCCGACATCACCGTGGTGGGCGAGGCGGGCGACGGCCCGATGACCGTCCAGCGGGCGATCGAACTGCGGCCCGACGTCATCCTGCTCGACCTGGAGATGCCCGGACCGGGCCCGATCGAGACCGTGCGGCAGCTCAGGACCGCCGTCCCGGACACCCGCGTCGTCGTCCTGACCATGCACGACGACGGTGATCTCGTCCACGCCCTGCTCTCCGAGGGAGCCTTCGGCTACCTCCACAAGTCGGCCACCCGGGAGGTGCTGCTCGCCGCGGTGCGCAGCGCCGTCGCCGGGGGCACCACCCTGTTCACCCCGCAGCGGACCACCGCTCCCCGACCGCCGCTCCCGGCCGATCCGTCCGAGGCGCAGAACCTCCTCACCTCGCGCGAGCTGGAGGTGCTCACCTGTGTGGCCGAGGCCATGAGCAACCGGCAGATCGGGCGCCGGCTCGGCATCACCGAGGGCACGGTCAAGCGACACCTGCGGAACATCTTCGCCAAGCTGGAAGCGACCACCCGGCTCGACGCCGTCAACAAGGCCCAGTCCGCGCGACTGATCGGTCGGTGAGCAGCGGATCGGAATCACTTCCCGACGAGCAGACCGAGGGCCAGGCCCGCGTTCGCCGCGTACTGGGTGACCATGAACGCCCGGTACGGGCCGCGGGCCTGGTCCGTGTCCGGCCACAGGCAGCGCACCGCGACCCAGCCGGCCCCGAGGGCCAGCGGCAACGCGCCGGCCAGCAGCCCGGGTTCGGTGCGCAGCCCGAGCAGCAGCCCGGCCGTCCCCAGGGCGACGGCCGAGACCGCGGCGAACAGCCGGGCCGCCCGCTCGCCGTACACCACGGCGATGGTGCGGCGGCCCGCCTCCCGGTCACCGGCGATGTCGCCGAGATCCTTGGTGACGGCGCCCACGAACCCCATCCACAGGGCCAGCAGGCCGCAGAACATCAGCGGCCCCTCCGCGATCGCGCCGCCGGCGGAGACCGCGCCCGACAGGTAGCTGGAGGCCCCCATCGTGATCACCGCGGCCGCGCTGGTCGCGGTGCGCCGCTTCGCGGCCAGCGGCGGCACTGAGTAGGCGTACCCCAGGAAGAGGGAGAGCACGATGAACCAGAACTCCCCCGGCACCAGGATCGACAGCCCCAGGGCGGCACCGGACAGGACCCACACCCCGGCGACCGCCGTCCGGACGGGCAGGGCACCGCGGGCGATCGGGCGCCGCGAGCCGTTCGCCCGGTCCTCGGCGATGTCCATCACGCCGTTCAGCAGGTAGGCCGCCATGACCGCGCAGGTCATGGCCAGCCCACCGAGCAGGACGCCGCTCCCCGACCAGTCGTCGGCGCCGACCACCCCGCAGACGACACCCACCAGGAACCGCATCAGGAAGACGACCTGGACGACCGGTCGGGACTCGACCAGGCAGTGGCGGGCCACCGACAGGAGGGACCGGTCGGCGGGAGCGGTGGTGAGCGGTTGTGCGGTCATGACACGGACCTCGGGGTCGTGGGGGTGAGGGCTCCGGACCGAGCCCTCACCCGCGACGGTCGCCGGCGCGTGCGTCCTGGTCGCTTGGCTCATCAGGAGGCCTGAACCGTCCAGGTGTCCTTGCCCGTGAGCAGTGTAGCCAGGTCGCCTTCGCCGTGCTGGTCGGTGGCGGTGGTCAGCTGGTCCGTCATCAGCTCGTCGTAGACCGGGCGTCGGACGCTGCGCAGGACGCCGATCGGGGTGTGGTGGAGGGTGTCGGCGTCGGCGATGCGGGAGAGCGCGAAGGCGGTGGTCGGGTTGGCCGTGTGGGCGTCGTGGACCAGCACCTGGGCCTCGTTGCCGGCGGTGACCGGGGCGGTGAACAGCTCGCCGTCCGGGCCGCGGAAGACACCGCTGGCCAGATCGGCCCCGAAACGGATCGGCTTGCCGTGCTCCAGGCGGACCAGCGCCTCGTCCCGGCTGCCCGGGTCCTTCAGGACCTCGAACGCGCCGTCGTTGAAGATGTTGCAGTTCTGGTAGATCTCCACCAGCGCCGTGCCCTCGTGCTCCGCGGCCGCCCGCAGCACCGACTGGAGGTGCTGACGGTCGGAGTCGATCGTGCGCGCCACGAAGCTCGCCTCCGCACCGATCGCCAGCGACAGCGGGTTGAACGGCGCGTCCAGCGACCCCATCGGCGTCGACTTCGTGACCTTGCCGACCTCGCTGGTGGGCGAGTACTGCCCCTTCGTCAGCCCGTAGATACGGTTGTTGAACAGCAGGATCTTCAGGTTGACGTTCCGCCGCAGCGCGTGGATCAGGTGGTTGCCGCCGATCGACAGCGCGTCGCCGTCACCGGTGACCACCCACACGCTCAGGTCCCGCCGCGCGGTGGCCAGCCCCGTCGCGATCGCCGGCGCCCGACCGTGGATCGAGTGCACCCCGTAGGTGTTCATGTAGTACGGGAACCGCGACGAGCAGCCGATCCCCGACACGAAGACGGTGTTCTCACGCTTGATGCCGAGTTCGGGCATGAAGGACTGGACGGCGGCGAGGATCGCGTAGTCGCCGCAGCCGGGGCACCAGCGTGCCTCCTGGTCGGTCTTGAAGTCGCGGGCGCTCTGCGGCGCATCGGCCTTGGGCACCAGGCGCAGTGAAGGGAAGGCGTGCTCGGTCATCGGTGGTCCTCCTCGTCCAGGGTGCCGATCGCGGCCCACAGCACATCCGCCAACTGCGCCGCCTTGAACGGCAGACCGCGGACCTGGTTGTACGACTCCGCGTCCACCAGGTACTTCGCCCGCAACAACAACGCCAGCTGCCCCAGGTTCATCTCCGGCACGATCACCTTCTCGTAACTGCGCAGCAGCTGGCCGAGGTTGGCGGGGAAGGGGTTGAGGTTGCGCAGGTGGGCCTGGGCGATCTCGCCGCCGTCGGCGCGTACCCGGCGCACGGCCGCGGTGATCGGTCCGTAGGTGGAGCCCCAGCCCAGGACCAGGACGCGGGCGTCGCCGGTGGGGTCGTCGACCTCGACCGGCTTGACGGTGATGCCGTCGATCTTGGCCTGGCGGGTGCGGACCATGAAGTCGTGGTTGGCGGGGTCGTAGGAGATGTTGCCGGTGCCGTCCTGCTTCTCGATCCCGCCGATGCGGTGTTCCAGGCCGGGTGTTCCGGGCACCGCCCACGGCCGGGCGAGCGTGCGCGGATCGCGCAGGTACGGCCAGAACGCGCCGTCCTCCCGGTTGGGCCCGGCCGCGAAGTCCGGGTCGATCCGCGGCAGTTCACCGACCTCCGGGATCCGCCACGGCTCCGAGCCGTTCGCCAGGTAGCCGTCGGAGAGCAGGAACACCGGCGTGCGGTAGGTGACCGCGATACGGGCCGCCTCCAGCGCCGCGTCGAAGCACTCCGCCGGCGTGGCCGGAGCCACGATCGGCACCGGCGCCTCACCGTTGCGCCCGAACATCGCCTGCAGCAGGTCCGCCTGCTCCGTCTTCGTCGGCAACCCCGTCGACGGCCCGCCGCGCTGGATGTCCACCACCAGCAGCGGCAGCTCCAGCGACACCGCCAGCCCGATCGTCTCCGACTTCAACGCCACACCCGGCCCCGACGTCGTCGTCACCCCCAACGCCCCGCCGAACGCCGCCCCCAGCGCCGCACCGATCCCCGCGATCTCGTCCTCCGCCTGGAAGGTCCGCACCCCGAAGTTCTTGTGCCGGCTCA
>NZ_JBHXLL010000044.1:0-74872 GCF_042721415.1 Kitasatospora sp. NPDC058444
CCCTTACTGCCGCGGGGGGGGTGGGGCGCCCCCGGGGGGCCCCCCCCCCCGCGGGGCCCCCCCCCCCGCAACCCCACCACAACCGCGGCCGGGCCCCCCCCCCCCCCCCCGGGGCGCCCGCGGCCCGTTTCGCCATGCCCTGCCCATCCCCGCCCCGACCCAGACCCACCCCGGCCCCGGCCCCGGCCCGCAGACCGGAGAGTGCCGCGCCCGCCGCCACGAGCAGATTCCCGACCGTTCGGCCACCACCCATTGGGGTGAATCAGGGGGTTTTCCGCTTCCCTCCCGGAACCACGCTGTGCAAAGCTTTCATTACCCTCGGTTTACCGAGTCTTGATGGTTCGCCCGGCGGCCCCCGGTGAGACGTCCCGCACCTCGCCCGGAGCCCTGGTGGGCCTGATGGTCAACGCCGGCCGGTGACACCCGCACTCCCCCGCCGCGCCCACGCCATCCCGCCACACCGTCGCGCCCACGACAGCCGATCCGCCCCGGAGCCCCACCCCGGACTCACCGCCGGACCTGACTGCGTTCGCTCCCCCGGACAGACGGGAAGACAATGACCCTCGACATCTCCACCGCCCCCATCGCCTCCGACACCACCGACCACGCGCCGCCGGGCCCGAGCGCCCGGATCCGATGGGCCCAGGACCTCTCCGCGTCCCTCGTGGTCTTCCTCATCGCCGTGCCGTTCTCCCTCGGCATCGCGCTCGCCACCGGCGCCCCGCTCACCGCCGGCCTGGTCGCCGCCGCCGTGGGCGGGATCGTGGTCGGGCTGTTCGGCGGCACACCGCTCCAGGTCAGCGGCCCCTCGGCGGCGCTGACGGTGATCACCGCCGGACTGATCGCCCGGTACGGCTGGCAGGCCACCTGCGCCATCACCGTGGCCGCCGGCCTGCTCCAACTCCTGCTCGGCGCACGCCGGGTGGCCCGGACGGCACTCGCCGTCTCACCCGCGATCGTGCACGGCATGCTGGCCGGTGTCGGGATCACCATCGCCATCGCGCAGCTCCACGTCGTCCTCGGCGGCTCCCCGCAGAGCTCCGCGATCGCCGACATCCTGGCCCTGCCCGGCCAGTTGGCCGGCCCGCACCCACCCGCGGTGCTGGCCGGCGCGGTGACCGTGGCCGTCCTGGTCGGCTGGCCCCGGCTCCGCCGGCTCCCCGGCCGTGCCGGCGAGTTCGGCGCCCGGCTGGCCAAGGTGCCCGCTCCGCTGGCCGGGGTCGCACTGGCCACCGCCCTCGTCTTCGCCCTGGACCTGCGGCTCGCCCGCGTCGAGCTGCCCGCCTGGCGGCCGGAGTCGCTCCTGCCCGCGCTGCCGCACGGCCCGGTCCTCGGGCTGCTCGCCGCCGTCCTCACCGTCACCGCCGTGGCCAGCGTGGAGTCACTGCTGTCCGCCGTCGCGATCGACCGGATGTCCCGGCGCACCGGCGACCTCGACCGCGAACTGCGCGGCCAGGGCCTCGCCAACCTGGTGAGCGGACTGGTCGGCGGGCTGCCGGTGGCCGGGGGCGCGGTGCGCAGCACTGCCAACGTACGGGCCGGCGGCCGGACCAGGTGGGCCTCGGTGCTGCACGGCGTCTGGGTGCTGGCCGCCGCACTGGCGCTGACCGGCGGGCTGCGCCACATCCCGCTGGCCGCGCTCGGCGCGTTGGTACTGGTGGTCGGGCTGCAGATGGTGAGCTTCGCGCACATCCGGAAGGTGCACCGGCACCGCGAGTTCCCCGTCTACCTGATCACCGTGCTCGGCGTGGTGGCCGCCGGCGCGCTGTGGGGCGTCGCGATCGGCGCCGGCACCGCCATACTGCTCGCCCTCTACCGGCTGACCCGCGCCCACGTGGACGTGGCGACCGGCCCGGACGGCGTGGTCACCGTCCAGACGCACGGCCCGCTCACCTTCACCGCCGTGCCCCGGCTCAGCCGGGCGTTGGCCGGCATCCCGGCCGGGGCCGAGGTCACGGTGGTCCACGACGGCTCCTTCCTGGACCACGCCGCGTACGAGACGCTGCACACCTGGCGGGCCGGGCACCAGGGCGAGGGCGGCCGGGTCTCGATGGTGACGCGCCGCCAGGACGACGAGGTGCTCGACCCGGACGGCACCGTGCGCGCGGGCAGTTCGGCGAGCCCGCACCGCTGCCGGGCCTGGACGCCCTGGGTCGGCCACCACTGCATCGAGCAGCAGGAGGACCCGCACGGGCGGCTGCTGGACGGAGTCCGGGTGTTCCAGCTGCACACCGCCCCGCTGATCAGGCCGGAACTCGCCCGGCTGGCGCGCGAGGGGCAGACGCCCTCCCAGCTCTTCCTGACCTGCGCGGACTCCCGGATGGTCACCAGCATGATCACCAACAGCGGCCCCGGGGACCTGTTCACCGTGCGCAACGTGGGCAACCTGGTGCCCGCCCCGCACGAACCCGGAGCGGCGGACGACTCGGTGGCCGCCGCGGTGCAGTACGCGGTGGAGGTGCTGGAGGTCCGCTCGATCACGGTCTGCGGCCACTCCGGCTGCGGCGCGATGCAGGCCCTGCTGGACGGCGTGCACGAGCGCCCCGGGCCGCCCACCCCGCTGGCCCGTTGGTTGCGCAACGGCCGCGGCTCGCTGGACCGGCTCCGGCGGGTCCCGGCGGAGTTCGCCACCCGCCCCGCGGTGGACGTCGTGGAACAGCTCTGCATCACCAACGTGGTCCAGCAGTTGGACCAGTTGATGGCGAACCCGGCGGTGGAGCGCCGGGTCGAGGAGGGCACCCTGCGGCTGGTCGGGATGTACTTCGACTTCGCGACGGCCCAGGCCTACGTCCTGGACCGGGCCGCCGGGACGTTCAGCCCGGTCGAGGCCCGCGCCGGGAAGCGGGCGAACGGAATCGAACACCACGCCGAGGACCCCACCGGAACCGGTCCCGCTGTCCGGCCGAACGCAGCATCGGCCGAACGGGTGAGGAAGGACGACCGGGTTCCGGTCGAGGGCGGCGAGGAGGGCCCCCGACTGGCCGCCTGAGAGCCGGGTCCGTGTCCCCGCCGGGCGGGCCGGGGCACGGGCCCATCCACCCCCGAACGGCCGTCCGGTCCTGCCCGGCGGACCGCGCGGGGAACCGGTCGGCCATCGGTCAAAGGTCTACACCAATTCCCAGGAGCCTCTTGTCAACTGCCCCGTTCGCCTGGTGAGCTGTGCGCTGGGACACACGGGACAATCCCCACGCACGGGAACGCCCCCGATCATGACTCGATGAGGAGTGCGCGTTGAGCAACGAGAGCCTGGCCAACCTGCTCAAGGAGGAGCGGCGCTTCGCCCCGCCGGCAGAGCTCGCCGCAGCCGCCAACGTCACCGCGGCCGCGTACGCGCAGGCCTCCGAGGACCGTCTGGGCTTCTGGGCCGAGCAGGCCCGTCGCCTCACCTGGGCCGTCGAGCCGACCGAGACCCTCGACTGGTCCAACCCTCCCTTCGCCAAGTGGTTCGCCGACGGCAAGCTCAATGTCGCGTACAACTGCGTCGACCGCCACGTGGAGAACGGCCTGGGCGACCGGGTCGCGATCCACTTCGAGGGCGAGCCCGGCGACGGCCGCTCGATTACCTACGCCCAGCTCAAGGACGAGGTCTCGCAGGCGGCCAACGCGCTGCTGGAGCTCGGCGTCCGCAAGGGCGACCGGGTCGCCGTCTACCTGCCGATGATCGCCGAGGCGGTCATCGCGATGCTCGCCTGCGCCCGGATCGGCGCCGCCCACTCGGTGGTCTTCGGCGGCTTCTCCTCCGACGCCGTCGCCTCCCGTATCCAGGACGCCCAGGCCAAGCTGGTCATCACCGCCGACGGCGGCTACCGCCGTGGCAAGCCCTCCGCCCTGAAGCCGGCCATCGACGAGGCGCTGACCAAGGTCGACGGCGTCGAGCACGTCCTGGTGGTCCGCCGCACCGGGCAGGACATCCCGTGGACCGAGGGCCGCGACGTCTGGTGGCACGAGATCACCGCGCGCCAGTCCACCGAGCACACCCCCGAGGCGCACGACGCCGAGCACCCGCTGTTCATCCTCTACACCTCGGGCACCACCGGTAAGCCCAAGGGCATCCTGCACACCTCGGGCGGCTACCTCACCCAGGCCAGCTACACCCACCACGCGGTCTTCGACCTCAAGCCGGAGACCGACGTCTACTGGTGCACCGCCGACATCGGCTGGGTCACCGGCCATTCGTACATCGTCTACGGCCCGCTCGCCAACGGCGCCACCCAGGTCGTCTACGAGGGCACCCCGGACACCCCTCACCAGGGCCGGTTCTGGGAGATCGTCCAGAAGTACGGCGTGACCATCCTCTACACCGCGCCGACCGCGATCCGCACCTTCATGAAGTGGGGCGACGACATCCCCGCGAAGTTCGACCTGTCCTCGCTGCGGGTACTGGGCAGCGTCGGCGAGCCGATCAACCCCGAGGCCTGGGTCTGGTACCGCGAGCACATCGGCGGCGGCAGGTGTCCGATCGTGGACACCTGGTGGCAGACCGAGACCGGCGCCATGATGATCAGCCCGCTGCCGGGCGTCACCGAGACCAAGCCGGGCTCGGCCCAGCGCGCCCTGCCGGGCATCGCGGCCACCGTGGTGGACGACAACGCCGTCGAGGTGCCGAACGGCTCCGGCGGCTACCTGGTGCTCACCGAGCCGTGGCCGTCCATGCTCCGCACCATCTGGGGCGACGACCAGCGCTACATCGACACCTACTGGTCGCGCTTCGAAGGCCGCTACTTCGCCGGTGACGGTGCCAAGAAGGACGACGACGGGGACATCTGGCTGCTCGGCCGGGTGGACGACGTCATGCTCGTCTCGGGCCACAACATCTCCACCACCGAGGTCGAGTCGGCCCTGGTCGGCCACCCCTCGGTGGCCGAGTCCGCCGTGGTCGGCGCGACCGACGCCACCACCGGCCAGGCCATCGTCGCCTTCGTGATCCTGCGCGGGGGCGTCACCGAGAGCCCCGAGCTGGTCGAGGAGCTGCGGGCGCACGTCGGCCGCACGCTCGGCCCGATCGCCAAGCCGAAGCAGATCAAGGTGGTCGGCGAGCTGCCGAAGACCCGTTCCGGCAAGATCATGCGCCGCCTGCTGCGCGACATCGCCGAGGGCCGCGAGGTCGGTGACACCACCACCCTGGCCGACAGCACGGTAATGAGCCAGATCCAGGCCCAGCTGCCGACCTCGGACAACGGCAACGGCTGAGCCCACGGCGCCGGCAACGGCTGAGCCCACGGCGCCGGCAGCGGCCGAGCCCGCACCACTGACAACGGCTGAGCCGGCAACGCCGGCCACGGCTGAGCGCCACTGAGACGACGGCTGTGCCCCGGGCGGTGATCACCGCCCGGGGCACAGCCGTTTCGTCAACCGCCACCCGGGCATCGAGCCGCCGCAAATCCGCCCATCCGGGCATCGAACCAACGTTCGAGTTCAGGGCCACCGCTCCTCCGGAGTGCGAAACCGGCCCGTAGGGATTAAGTCCTTTGTTAGGACAATCCGGATGTCACCCAAACGTCCCGCTAGACTGTTAAGGACGCATCAAGATCCCCTGACAGGAGTCGCGGGCGTCACAGGGCGCGCCGGGAAGTCTGGTCGGCAACTGCACCACCCGTGCATCCGTTGCCGCTCCCAGCCCCAGGAGGTCCGCGTGACCGACCAGCCGCCCGTCCACGAGCCGACGACCCGCCGCCGGCAGTTCCTCGGCCGGCTGTCACTGCCCGAGCGCACCTTCATCACCGACGCGCTGCGCACCGAGACGGTCGGCGGCATGCTGCTGCTGGGCGCCGCCGTCATCGCGCTGATCTGGGCCAACGTCTGGCCGCAGGCCTACCAGAGCGTGCTCGACTACACCGTCGGCCCCTCCGCCCCGCTCCACCTCCACCTCTCCCTGGCCACCTGGGCCCAGGACGGCCTGCTGGCGATCTTCTTCTTCGTCGCCGGGATCGAGCTCAAGCGCGAGTTCGTCGCGGGTGAGCTGCGTACGCCCAGTGCCGCGCTGCTGCCCGTGGTCGCCGCCGTCTGCGGGGTGGCCCTGCCCGCGATCCTCTTCGCCCTGGTGAACTCCGGCAGCGGCGGGCACCTCGGCGGCTGGGCGATCCCGACCGCCACCGACATCGCCTTCGCGCTCGGTGTGCTGGCCGTGGTCGGCAGCCACCTGCCGTCCCCGCTGCGCGCCTTCCTGCTCACCCTGGCGGTGGTCGACGACCTGATCGCGATCCTGATCATCGCGATCTTCTACAGCCACGGCATCAAGTTCTGGGCGCTCGGCCTCGCCTTCGTCGGGCTGGCGCTGTTCTGGTTCCTGCACCGGCGCGGCGTCCACGGCTGGTACCTCTTCGTACCCCTGGCCTTCGTGACCTGGGCGCTGATGCACGAGAGCGGCATCCACGCCACGGTGGCGGGCGTCGCGATGGGCCTGATGTTGCGCTGCCACCGGGAGGGCGACGAGCAGCACTCCCCCGGCGAGCACATCGAGCACCTGGTCCGCCCGCTCTCGGCCGGTCTCGCCGTCCCGCTGTTCGCGCTGTTCTCGGCCGGAGTGGCCGTCTCCGGCCCGAAGCTGCGCGAGGTGTTCACCCAGGCCGCCCCGCTGGGCATCGTGATCGGCCTGCTGGTCGGCAAGTCGGTGGGCGTGTTCGGCGGCGCCTGGCTGACCGCCCGGTTCACCAGGGCCGAGCTGAACCCGCGGCTCAAGTGGGCCGACATGGTCGCGGTCTCGGTGCTGGCGGGCATAGGTTTCACCGTCTCGCTGCTGATCAGCGAGCTCGCCTTCCCGGAGGACCCGGCGCTCGCCGCCCGGGCCAAGACGGCGGTGCTGGTCGGCTCCGTGCTCTCCGCGGTGGTCGCCACCGTCCTGCTGAAGCTGCGCAACCGGCACTACCGCGAGCTGTGCGAGGAGGAGGACCGGGACGTGGACGGGGACGGCATCCCCGACATCTACCAGGAGGACGACCCGGCCTGGCAGGCGCGGGTCGGCGAGTCGGCCCGCCCCGCGACCGGCGAGGAACGCGGCTCCGGCCCCGACCCCCGCCCCGGCCCCGGCCCCGACCCCCGCCCCGGCTCCGGCTCCGGCCGCCAGGGGCGGTCCGGAAACCCGGGCTGAGGCGCCCGGAGCGCCCCCGATGGCCGGGACACATCCCTCCGGCGGGGCCCCGGAGTGGTGTCCGACTGACCGGTAGGGGCATGATTCTGAGCTGTCGACAACCCACAGACGCCTCCGGACCCCCCACCGGCCCCGGAACCGCACACCCGCGGCGGCGTCACGCCGCACAGCCGCAGAGGAGAACCGCTGATGCCCGCAGGAGCCGCAGACCCGTCCAGCAACGGCCGGGCGCCCTACGAGGGCGAGCGTTCGGTGGGGCAGCTGTTCGCGGCGGCCACCGCCGACCTGTCCGCGCTGGTCCATGACGAGATCGCGCTCGCCAAGGCCGAGATCCGGGCGGACGTCAAGCGCGGCGTCTCCGGCGGCGTCTCGCTGATCGTCGCCGGTGTGGTGGCGCTGTTCTCCATCCCGATGCTGAGCGCCGCGGCGGCCTTCGGCATCCACGCGCTGGGCCTGTCGCTGGGCTGGTCCTTCCTGATCGTGGCGGGCGCCTACCTGCTGCTCGCGGTGCTGCTCGGGATGCTGGCCTGGCGCTCGTTCAAGAAGATCGAGAAGCCGGTGCGCACCATCGAGGGCGCTCAGAAGACCGCCGACGTGCTGAAGAACGCCCGGCCGCGCCCGGCCACCCAGGAGGAGATCGACCGGGCCTTCGGCCGCATCCCGTAACCGACCCCGCGTCGGCGGACCGTCCCCGCGTCAGCGGACCGTCCCCGCATCAACGGGCCGTCCCCGCACCGGCGCCCCACCGAGGCCACTGCCCGGCCTCGGCGGGCGGGGCGGCCCCGCACCGGCGGGCACCGGACCCGCCGCCACGAGTGCCGGGCACGTGTCCGGCGCGCGGATGTGACACGCTCTCGGTATGCCGCTTGACCAGACGCCCGTGCCCGCGCAGCCGTCCGCCGACCCCGGTGCCAACTCCGGTGCCGGCTCCGGCGCCGACTCCGATGCCGGACTCACCCCCGGAGGCCCGGCCGGCCCCGAAGTCCCCGGCACCGCCCCGAAGGGCAACGGCCCGGCACCCGCGCGGGAACCCGGACGGGAACCCAGCCGGGAGCCCGGACGGGAACCCGTCGAAGCGGCCTCCTCCGGGGCCCCGGCCACGGGCGGCGAGGAGGCCTGGAGCGTCCGGCAGACCGGCCCGTGGACGCACCGCGACCTCGCGGCCAACGGCGCCCGCTTCCACATCGCCGAGCTGGGCTCCGGCCCGCTGGTCCTGCTGGTCCACGGCTGGCCCGAGTACTGGTGGGCCTGGCGCCACCAGCTGACCGCGCTCGCCGAGGCCGGCTACCGGGCGGTGGCGCTCGACCTGCGCGGCATCGGCGGCAGCGACCGCACCCCGCGCGGGTACGACCCGGGCAACCTCGCTCTGGACATCACCGGGGTGATCCGCTCGCTCGGCGAACGCCGGGCGCACCTGGTCGGGCACGCCTCCGGCGGCACCCTCGCCTGGGTGGCGGCCGTGATGCGACCGTCCGTCATCCAGAGCCTGACCGTCGTCTCCGCCGCGCACCCGCGGGACCTGCGCCGGGCACTGCTGACCGACCGCCGGCAGTTCGCCGCCTTCGAGCACGTGCTGGGCTTCCAGCGGCCGTGGATACCGGAGCGCCGTCTCGTGGCCGACGACGCCGAGCTGGTCGGCCGCTACCTGACCTCCTGGACCGGTCCGAACGGCCTGGACGAGGCCGCGGTCCACGCGTACCGGCAGGCGATCCAGATCCCCAGCACGGCGCACTGCTCGATCGAGCCGTACCGCTGGCTGCTGCGCTCGATGGCCCGGCCGGACGGCATCCAGTTCGCCCGGCGGATGAAGAAGCCGATCACCGCGCCGACCCTGCACGTCCAGGGCGCGGCGGACCCGGTGCTGCTGTCGCACACCGCACTCGGCGGCGGCGAGTACGTGGCGGCGCCGTACCGCTGGCGGCTGCTGCCGGGCGTCGGGCACTTCCCGCACGAGGAGGCGCCGGAGGAGTTCACCGCCGAGCTGCTGGACTGGGTCGGCCGTCACAAGGAGTGACCCGGACGCAGCCGGCCCCGGCCGGAGGCGTCCGTACGTGGCCGCACGCGTCCGCAGGCGTCCGTACGTGCGGTCGACCGGAAGGGTCCTTGGGCCCAACTCCCTTGCGTTGTCGCTCATATGACAACCGCATAGGCCAATTTCGGCGGAGCCCGAGCGGTTACCTCCACCGGCCCAGGGGCATCCATTCCGGTATGAGTTGGATGCCCGAAAGCGGCGGCGCCCCGCGCGGCCGACGTCACAACAGCCCCCAGCGCTCCGCCCACCGGCCCGACCGTGCGGACGACCTCGGCTTCGACGGCCCCGACGGCCACCGGCGCACGGAACGGCGGCAGCTCGGCATCCCCCGCATCCTCGGCCGACGCGCCCGCTGGGTGGGCGCGCGACTGCGGCGCGAGACCTGAGGCCTCGCGCCGCCCCGCATCGGCCGGCACGCCGAGCCCCGAGCCCTGAAGCACCCGAGCCCCGGCAAACCGAGGCCGGAGGCCCGAGCCCCGAGCACCCGGCCCGGCCCGGCGAGGCCCGTTCAGTTCACGATCGTCGGCGACAGCGCGGTGAACCAGAGCAGCACGAAGGTCGCCACCGACATGATCGGCACCAGCACCTTGGTCTCGACGCTGTTGCCGCTGCGCTTGATCAGCACGACCTCGTAGCGCTCCTTGTGCGGCCAGAGCAGCGGTGCGCCCTTCTTGGTCAGGCAGTCGCCGAGCAGGTGCGCCAACGTGCCCAGGGCCACCGCGTACGGCAGCCAGCCCGGCGAGTTGGGCATCCAGGTGTTCATCCCGAAGGTGCCGAGCGCGGCCAGGCCGATGACGGTGATCCAGGCCTCCGGGCCGTCGCCCGGCGGGCAGAGCCGCAGGGCCCGGATGGCGAGCGCGAGGAGGAAGAAGGTCAGCCCGAGGGTGAAGTTGCGGCCCAGGTAGGTGACCCCGGCCCAGGTGCCGCCGCCCATCAGCGCGACGAACAGCAGCGAGTGGGTGGCGTGCCGGTGGCCGCCGGAGACCCAGGCCACGAAGCGGCAGAGCACCTTGGAGACGGGGCCGAGGAAGTTGGCGATGGAGCCGTCGTGGTGGTCGAGGTCCGGCAGCAGGGCCGCGCCCGCGCACAGCACCGTGCCCATCAGTATGTCCGCCGGCTGCAGGGTGGTGTGCAGCAGCAGCGGGGGCAGGAAGGGAGCCGAGGCCGCGTACAGCATCGCCCCGCTCACCGCGTGCGAGTGACCCATCATCGGACTGCCACGACCTCCCGTCGGGCCCACGCCGGGACGGCGCCCGGTTGAGCCGAACGGGTGAGCGCGGCCGACGCTACCAGGGCCACCTGACGGGGCGACGGATATCGGACCGACCGGCCCGGCGCGCCCGCCCCGCGCCCGCGTCACGCGCCCGTCGGGCCCACGCCGGCACGGCACCCACCGGAGCGACGCCCACCAGAACGACGCCCACCGGAACGCCACCCACCGGGCCGGCGCCCACCAGACCGACGCCCACCGGAACGCCACCCGTCAGAGCGCGCACCCCTGGGTGTCCACCCGGGCGGTCGCCGCGCCGCCCTGCTCGACGTCCTCGCGCACCTCGGCCGCGGTCAGCACGTACCCGGTGTCCGCACTGTCCAGCGACTTGGCGAAGACCACGCCGTACACCTCGCCGTCCGGGGTGAGCAGCGGGCCGCCGCTGTTGCCCTGCCGGACCACCGAGCGCACCGAGTAGACGTCGCGGACCACCTGGCCGCGGTGGTAGATGTCCGGGCCGTTGGCCTGGATCCGGCCGCGGATGCGGGCCGGCTGGACGTTGAAGGCGCCGTTCTCCGGGAAGCCGGCCACGATCGCGCTGTCGTTGGTCTTCGCCTCGCCGGCGAAGGACAGCGCGGGCGCGTTCAGCTTGGGCACGTCCAGGACGGCGATGTCGCGCTGCCAGTCGTAGCGGACCACCGTCGCGTCGTACAGCTGGCCGACCCCGCCGATCTGCACGGTCGGCTCGTTGACCCCGCCGACCACGTGGGCGTTGGTCATCACCCGGTGCGGGGCGAAGACGAAGCCGCTGCCCTCCAGGGTCTTGCCGCAGGACGTCGCCGTGCCGACCACCTTGACCAGGCTCTGCTTGGCCCGCGCCACCGCCGGGCTGGCGGCCAGCGCCGGGTCGGGGCTGTCGACCTGGGTGATCGGCTCGTGCTCGAAGGGGTTGAAGACCTGCGGGAAGCCGTTGCGGGCGAGCACCTTGGAGAAGTCCGAGAACCAGTTCGGCGCGTCGCCGGGCAGCGCGTTCTGCACCCCGCCGAGGACCGCCGAGGTGCGCACCTGCTTGGAGACCGTCGGCAGCGAGGCCCCGGCCAGCGCCGATCCGATCAGCCAGGCCACCAGCAGCATCGAGACGACGTTCACCACCGCGCCGCCGCTCGAGTCCAGCACCCGGGCCGGGCGGCGCCCGATGTGTCCGCGCAGCTTCCAGCCGAAGTGCGCGGTGATCGCCTGGCCGATCGCGGCGAGGACGATCACCACGACGACGGCCACCACCGAGGCCGTGGTGCCCGGGCCGATGTGGTCGAGCACCAGCAGCGGCAGCAGTTCGACGGCGAGCAGGCCGCCGCCGAGGAATCCGACCAGCGAGAGCACGCCGACCACGAAGCCCTGCCGATAGCCCGACACGGCGAATGCCACGGCCGCGGCGATCAGCAGCACATCCAGGACGTTCACTCGGACACCCTCCCACGGTCCGTCCGCCGCGCGCGCCGACGGCCGGTCACGAAGCGTCGGCGTCGCCGCTCGACAGCACCCGGGAGTGTTCGAGGTCCCCCTGGACCAGGGCCAGCGCGTCGTCCGAGAGGTCGACGATCCGGGACGGGTCCCAGGGCAGTTCCAGGCCGCTGTGGTGCATCACCCGGTCGATCACCCCGGCGGTGAAGCCCCAGACCAGCCGTCCGGCGACCTTGAAGGCCGGCCCGATGTGCCCTGACGGGTGGCGCAGCCGCACCCGGTTCTCCGGGTCGGCCAGCTCCGCGATCGTGACCCGGAACACCGCGCCGGTCTCGGCCGTGTCCACCGGGCGCACCGGCGACTCCTCGCGCCACCAGCCGAGCACCGGGGTCACCACGAAGCCGCTCACCGGGATGTACAGCCGGGGCAGCTCGGCGAACACCTGCACCCCGGCCGGGTCCAGGCCGGTCTCCTCCCAGGCTTCGCGCAGCGCCGCCGCGATCGGGCCCGGTCCGTTCGGATCGCCGTCCTCCGGGTCCAGCACGCCGCCCGGGAAGGACGGCTGGCCGGCGTGCGAGCGCAGCGAGCGGGCCCGTTCGATCAGCAGCAGGTCCGGGCCCTGCGGCCCCTCGCCGAACAGCATCAGCACGGCCGCCGGCCGGCCGCCCTCGGGCGGCGGCAGGAAGCGGCTCAGCTGCTCCGGCAGCACCCGCTCGGCCGCTTCCCTGACCGGTTCCAGCCAGGTCGGCAGCCCGTCCGCCTCGACGCCCCGCACGACTTCCCCGGCTTCCGGCCCCGGGTGCCCGCACCGCCCGCTCATGCGTCCACCGCCAGGTCCGCGACCTGTCCGTGGTGGACGGCGGCGTCCGCGCGGGCGGCCGCCTCACCGGGGAAGTCGGCCGGCGGCCGCAGCCGCTGACCGGGCTGGCCACCCATCTCGTACTTCAACAGCTTGCGTGCCTTCTCCGGGTCGGTCTCCCCCTCGCCGTACGAGGGGCAGAGCGGCGCGATCGGGCAGGCGCCGCAGGCGGGCTTCTGGGAGTGGCAGATCCGGCGGCCGTGGAAGACCACCCGGTGCGAGAGCATCGTCCACTCCGACTTCGGGAAGATCTCGGCGACGGCCGCCTCGACCTTCACCGGGTCCTCCTCGGTGGTCCAGCCGAACCGCCGGGCCAGCCGCCCGAAGTGGGTGTCCACGGTGATGCCGGGGACCCCGAAGGCGTTGCCGAGGACGACGTTGGCGGTCTTGCGGCCGACACCGGGCAGGGTCACCAGGTCGGCCAGCCGGCCGGGGACCTCGCCGCCGAACTCGTCGCGCAGCGCTATCGAGAGGCCCAGGAGCGACTTCGCCTTGTTCCGGAAGAAGCCGGTCGGGCGGATGATCTCCTCCAGCTCCTCCGGGTTCGCCGCCGCCATGTCCTCCGGCGTCGGGTACTTCGCGAACAGCGCCGGGGTGGTCTGGTTCACCCGCAGGTCGGTGGTCTGCGCCGACAGCACGGTGGCCACCAGCAGTTGGAACGGGTTCTCGAAGTCCAGCTCCGGATGCGCGTACGGGTACAGCTCCGCCAGCTCGCGGTTGATCCGCCGGGCCCGCCGCACCATCGCCAGGTGCGATTCCGGCTTCCTCGGCTTCACCGCCGCCTTCTTCGCCACCGGCGTCTTCGCCGCGGCCTTCCGGACCTTGCTCTCTGCCATGCACGAAGGCTACGCCGACCGGCGGACCGCTCGCGGCCGATCAAGCGCGGAAACCGGCTCTGGCAAGGCCTGTTGTCTAATGAAGTCCGCTCGTGGCCGTCATCTGACAGGGGGAGAGTACGGATGATCAGGGTCCTGCTGGCCGAGGACATGAGCATGGTCCGCGGCGCGCTGATGGCCCTCCTCGCGTACGAGGAGGACCTGGAGGTCGTCGCCGACGTGGAGCGCGGGGACGAGGTGGTGCCGACCGCCCTGGCGGTGCGCCCGGACGTCGCGGTGCTCGACATCGACCTGCCCGGGCTGGACGGGCTGCGGGCGGCGGCCGAACTGCACGAGAAGCTCCCCGGGTGCCGGACGCTGGTCCTCACCGGGCTGGTGCGCCCCGCCCACCTGCGCGCCGCCTTCTCCGCCCGCGCGCTCGGGTTCCTCGGCAAGGACGCTCCGGCGCGGGAGCTGGCCGCGGCGATCCGCCGGGTGGCCGCCGGCGAGCGCGTCGTCGACCCGGAGCTGGCGCTGGCCGCCCTGGACACCCGGGAGAACCCGCTGACGCCCCGGGAGTCCGAAGTCCTGCGGCTCGCGGCGCGGGGGGACTCCGTCAGCGAGATCGCCGCCCGGCTGTTCATCTCGACGGGTACCGCGCGCAACCACCTGGCCGCCGCGGTGGCCAAGACCGGGGGGCGCGGCCGGGTCGACGCGATCCGGATCGCCGAGGAGATGGGCTGGCTGCCGACGGCGTAGCCGCGCGGTGTGCCGCGGTGTACCGCGATGTGCCCCGTGGTGCGCGCCACGGGGCGGGCACCACGGGGCACACCGCTTTCAGGTCGACGGACCGTGCGTTTCGCACGGATCCGTCCGTGGACCGCCCACGGCGAGGCCTTCCGAGGCCTTCCTTCGTCGACGAACCGAAATCCGGTCGGCACCCCCGGAGCTAGGCTCGCGATGTCATCGAGGGCGAACCACCGGGGGGCTGAGCCACGTGTTGAAGCTGGCCTGGCGGACGGTGCGGGCCCGGAAGGCGGGCTTCGCCGGCGCCTTCACCGCGCTCGCCTGCGCCCTGGTCCTGACCACCGCCTGCGGCGTCCTGCTGGAGTCCGCCCTGCGCGCGGGCACCCCCACCGAGCGCTACGCCGCGGCCCCGGTGGTGATCGGCGACGGCACCCGCATCCCGGACGCCGGACCACTGGCCGCGGAACTCGCCCGGCTGCCCGGTGTCACGGCCGCCGTCCCGGAGGTCTCCTTCCCGGCTGCCGTGGTCGCCGCCACCGGGAAGGTCCTCACCGGGCCGCAGGGCGGCCCCTCGCTCGGGCACTCCTGGACGAGCGCCGCCCTCACCCCGTTCCGGCTGACCACCGGCCGCGCCCCGGCCGGGCCGGACGAGGTGGTCCTCGACACCGCGACGGCCGCCCGCGCCGGGGTCACGGCCGGCGCCACCGTACGGCTGGCCACCACCGGGGCGCCGCGCGACTACACCGTGGCCGGACTGGCCGCGGCACCACGGGAGTTGTCCCGGCAGAGCGTGCTCTTCTTCAGCCCCGGGCAGGCCGCCGGGCTCGCCGGGACGACGGCCGGCGCGGACGCGATCGGGCTGACCGTACGGGAGGGGACCGACCCGCGGGACGTGGCCGAGCGGGCCCGGCCGGCGCTCGCCGCGGCCCGGGCCCGCGACGGCGCGGCCGACTGGTCCGGGCCCCGGGCGCACACCGGCGACGAGCGGGGCGAGCTGGAGTTCTCCGGCGCTCCCGGCCCCGGGGACGGCCTCTCCTCACTGGCCGGGACGACCGGCGTGCTGTCGCTGTTCGTCGCGGTCTTCGTGGTGGCGGGGGCGCTCGCGCTCTCCGTCCAGCAGCGGCTGCGCGAGATGGCCCTGCTGCGGGCGGTCGGCGCCACCACCGGACAGGTGCGGCGGATGATCGCCCTGGAGACGCTCGTGCTGACCCTCGCGGCCGCGGTCGTCGGCCTCCCCGCCGGGACCGGCCTCGCCGCGCTGCTGCGGGGCGAACTGGTCGACCGCGGGGTGGTCGGCTCGGACGTGCCGCTGCACGTCGGGCCGACCGCCCCGCTGATCGTCCTCGGCGTCGTCGTCCTCACCGCACAGCTGGCCGTCGGGGCCACCGCGCGCCGGGCCTCCCGGGTCGCGCCCACCCGGGCGCTGCGCGACTCCTCGGCGCCGCCGCCCGGCGTCGGCCGGATCCGGACCGGGCTCGGGCTCCTGACGCTCGCCGGATGCGGCGCGGTGCTGGCCGGTTCGACGGACGGCCGCCGCGGGGCGGGGACGGCCGAGAGCATGGTGCTGGTGCTGCTGCTCGCGGTGGCCCTGCTCGGACCGCTGATCGGCCGGGTGGCGAGCGTGGCGATCGGCCGGCCGGTGAGCCGGCTTTCCCCGGTCTCCGGCCGCCTCGCCTCCGCCGCTCTGCGGGCCCAGCCGCGCCGCTTCGCCGCCGCCGTCACCCCGCTGGTGCTGGCGGTGGCCTTCGCCGGCTCGGTGCTGTTCGTCCCGGTGGTCAAGGCCCGGGCCACGGCGGCCGAGGACGGCCGGCGGCTGCTGGCCGACCACGTGGTCCGGGCCGACGGGATCGGCCTGCCCCCGGAGTTCACCGCCGCCGTACGGCAGTTGCCGGGTGTCGCGGCGGCCGACGGACTGGTCTCCACGACCGTCCTGGCCTCCGCCGGGGAGGTCGACCGGCGCGCGCTGGACGCCCGGATCGTCGAGCCGCGGGGGCTGGCGCAGCTGGTCGACCCCGGGGTCACGGCCGGTTCGCTGGACGGGCTGCGCGGCGCGGGCATCGCGCTGGGGCGGCGGACGGCCGCCGCGCTCAAGGCCGGTGTCGGCGGCAGCGTCCGGATCGAATGGCCGGACGGCACCGGCGACACCGCGACGGTGGCCGCCGTGTACGACCGCGACACGCGGTTCGCGGACGTGCTGCTGCCCGCCTCCTTCGCCGCCGCCCACGTCCCGGACCCGCTCACGCCCACCGTCCTGGTCCGCACCGCCCCCGGAACCGACCCCCGGCAGGTGGGCCGGGAACTCCGCGGCCTCGCCTCGGTCTACCCGATGGCCCGGGTCGACGACCGGGCCGCCTACGACGCGGCGCGTCGGCGTCAGCAGGAGTCCGCCACCGCGGTCGGGCGGCTGCTGCTCGGCATGATCGGCCTGTTCACCGCGATCGCCGTCGTCAACACCCTGGCGATGGCCACCGGCGAGCGGCTGCGCGAGTTCGCGCTGCTGCGGGTGGTCGGCGCCACGCGGCAGCAGGTGCTGCGGATGACGGCCTGGGAGGGCGGGATCACGGTCGCGGTGGCGCTCGCCCTCGGTACGGCGGTCACCGCCGCCGTCCTGGTCCCGGTCAGCCTGGCGCTCACCGGGACGGCCTGGCCCGCGCCGCCCGGGAACTGGGTGGCCGCGGTGCTGGGCGGGGCGGCACTGCTGGGGGTGGGCACCGTCCTGCTGACCACCTGGCTGGCGCTGCGCCGCAAGCCGGTCGAGACGATGGGGATGCGCGAGTAGCGCGACCGGCCCCCGCGCCCGGCCCCGGCCCCGGCCCTGGCCCCAGTCAGGCGGCGCGGGCGGCTTCCCGGGCGGGCGCGGCCTCGACGACGGCGGTGAGGTGGAACCAGCCCGCGCCGTCCCGCTCGGCGGTCAGCCGGCCGCCGACGGCCCGCAGCCGCTCGGCGAGGTTGCCGATGCCGCGGCCGCCCTCCGTACCGCGCCCGCCGCACCCGCCGAGCGAAGCATCGCCTGCTACGCCTGGAGCATCGCCCGCTTCGCGCGGCACACCGTCGTTGGAGACCGCCAGGCGCACCGTACCCGGCTCGTCCCGGCCGACCCGGATCCGGCAGCGCCTGGCCGCGCTGTGCCGCAGCAGGTTGGTGACCGCCTCGCGCAGCACGGTGGCCAGCACCGCCTCGAGTTCGGGCCGCAGCCCCTCGCAGTCCAGGTCGGTCTCGACCTCGATGCCGGCCGTCCGCAGCGCCGAGACCGCCGAACGCGCCTCCCGCGCCAGGGACATCCGGAGGTCGCCGTTGGAGAGCCGACGGGTGTCCGCCATCGCCTGCCGCACCAGTGCCAGCACCTCGGCCATCTCCGCGCGGGCGCGTTCCGGCTCCTCCGCGGCCAGCCGTTCGGCGAGCTGGCACTTCAGTGCCGCCACGGAGAGGCTGGAGCCGAGCAGGTCGTGCAGGTCGCGCGCGAAGCGCAGCCGCTCGCGGTCCACCGCGAGCTCGGCCAGCTCGGTCCGGGCCTCCCTCAACTCGGTGATCAGATGGGCGAGTCGGGCCACTCCGTACACCACGGCACCGCCCACGGCGGTGGTCACCGACGCGTTGACGCACTGCCCGATGTTCCCGCCCAGTGCCGCGCAGAGCGGGTACTGGACGGCCACCAGTACGGCGAACAGCACCCAGGAGCGCGGCGCCGTGACGGTCAGCAGCACCGACCCGGCGAACGACCCGGGGATGCCGACCCACGCGCCGTCGAGGAGCAGGAACGGCAGGTAGGTGAGCACCCCGTGGGCGACCAGGCTCCACGGCCACCAGCGCCGCGCCAGGCGCCACGGGCCGGCGTGGCCGAGCTGCAGGGCGAGCAGGACCAACAGGAGGGCGACGGCCGGAAGTTGGTAGGCCAGGCCGTCGTGGTTGCGGACCGTGGCCACCACCGAGGCGGCGCAGAAGCCGACGGCGACCATGACCACGATGCCCCGGGTGAGCCGTGCGAGCGGGTCTCCGGAGCCGCCTGGGCGCTCGGGGCGGGAGCGATCGCCGTCGGTTCGGTCCGCGCTGTGGCCCAAGGGGAGCTCCCGGTAGACGACTCGACACACCGCGCGCGGAGCGGGAGCCCGCCGTACCCGGCGCGCCCCCGTACGCCCGCACCCCGAGCATAGTTTCCCGTCCGGGCCGCCTCGTTGACGCTCCGTCAGATCGGGTCGACTCAGCCCAGGGTGCGGCCGATCGTCCCTTCCAGGCTGTTCAGCAGCCCGCTGAGGGCCTCGGCGAGCCGGTCCAGCTCGGCGGGGGTGAGTCCGGCCAGCAGGGCGCGGTCGTAGGCGACGAGCTCCTGGATCAGGCCGTCCACCAGCGTCCGGCCCTCCTCGGTGAGCGCGAGGTGGGCGACCCTGCGGTCCCGGTCGTCGGTGCGGCGGCTGACCAGGCCGCGCTCCTCCAGCAGCCGCAGGCGCTTGGTGACGGCGGCGCCGGAGGCGAAGCTCTCCCGGGCCAGCTGGGTGGGGGTCAGTTCGCGGTCGAGGCGGCGCAGGGCGCCGAGGATGTCGAACTCGGCGCGGGTGAGGCCGGCCCGGGTGAGCGGGTCGGGGGTCTGCTGGAGCAGCGCGGCGCAGCGGTTGATCCGGCCGAGGACGGCGATCGGACCGGTGTCCAGCCCCGGGTAGGCCCGCTCCCACTGGCGCAGCACACCTGCGACGACGTCCTCCACGTGCGCTGCTCCCGTTCTGCGGCCTGCCGGTCGGCTTCGATCCTAGGCCGTGCCCGGCAAGGCCTCTGCGGTGCCCGGCAGGGCCCGAGCCGTGTCCGGCGGGCCCGGGGCGCGGTCCGGCGGGCCCGGTCGGCCGCGGCGTTCCAGCAGGGCGGCCAGCAGGCGGTGGGCCTGCTCCTCGGTGTCGGTGGCGCGCTGGTGCGGGAGGGCGGGTCGGCGCCACTCGCCGGCGGCGGTGTCGGTGGCCTCCCGCAGCTCCAGCAGAGCCGCGGCAAGGCGGGTGCGGGCGGCGAGGGCCTCCGGGGCGCTCGCACCCGAGACCGCCGACCCGGGCGAGGGAGAGGCGGAGGCAGCGGAGACGGAGGCGCGGACGGCGGCCGACGCACGCCGGCCGGCCGCTTCCGCTCCGGCCAGGGCGCGGGTCAGCCGGGCGGCGGTGCGGCGGTTGGTGACCAGCAGGCAGGCCGCGAGACCGGCGAGCGCCCCGACACAGGTGTCCAGCCAGCGGTCGGCGACCAGCGCCCCGGTCGGCTGCGGACCCGCGAACTCCGTCATCAGCAGTGCCAACGGCGTGACGAAGACCGTCGCCAGCCAGTAGCTGCGGGCGATCGTCGCCTCCGCCCCGAAGTTGCAGACCAGCCCGAGCCCGATCAGCGCCACCGGACCCGAGTGCGCGAGGGGAAGCGCGGCGGTGAACAGCAGCAGGCCGAGCAGGTTGCCCAGCACCCGCTGCAGTGCGCGCTGCCAGGACAGCGTGCTGTTCGCCTGGAACACCGAGGCCGCGGTGACCACCGCCCAGTACGGCCGGCCGACGCCGAGCGCCAGCGAGAGCCAGCCGGCGCCGGCGCAGCCGACCGCGACCCGCAGCGCGATCGGCAGCAGCGCCGAGCCGGGCCGCAGCGCCTGCCGGAGCGGTGGCCGGGGGCCGGGGCGTCGGGCGGCCGGCTCGGCCGCCTCGGTCGCCTCCGCCTCGGTGAGGTCGAGCGACGGCAGCGGACGGTCGCGCCGCAGGTCGCGGGCCAGGTCGAGGTACCGCGCGGCGTCCTCGGGCCGGGCCGGTCCGGCCAGTGCGGCCTCCGCGCGCACCAGCAGCCGCTCGGGCGCGTCGCCGAGGGCGCGCCGCCGGGCCGGGCTGGAGAGCGCGAGACTCTGCCAGGCCGCCTCGACCGCGCCGACCAGGGCGGTACGGGCGGCGGCGTCCGGCCGGCCGGGCTCGGCGCGCAGCAGGCGGGCGGCGGCCTCCAGGGCGCGGGCGGTGGCGATCCGCTCGGGCCCGTACGGGCGCACCAGGGCCGGGGCCATGCAGACCAGCCAGGCCAGCGCGGCGCCGAGCACGGTGAGCGCCAGGTGCGGCGGGACGTCGGCGAGCCGCTGCGGGACGAAGGCGCAGCTGGCGGTGGTGAAGGTGATGATCAGAGCGCCGGGCGGGCCGACCCGGGCGGCGTCGCAGAGCAGCTTGTGCAGGGCGGCGAGCCCGGCCGCCACCGCGACCAGGACGGCTGCGTCGCGGGTCAGCGCGGCGGCGGTGAGGGCGGCGCCGGTGCTGAGCACGGTGCCGAGCAGCACGCCGGCCAGCGTCCGGGCCCGGGCCCGGTACGGCAGGCCGTGTCCGTACAGCGCGCCCAGGCCTCCGGCCGAGGTGTAGAGGGCGAGGTCGAGCCGGCCGAGGCCGAGCAGGGTGAGGTTGAGCGCGCCGAGCGTGACCACGGCGCTGAGCGCGGGCTTGTGCCAGCCGTCCCCGGCCGGACCGACCCGAAGTGCCTGGCGGAACTGGGCGGTTGTGACCATGCAAAAAGATTAGCAGGTAATTTACCCGTGAAACATATGCACGGACACGCCCGCGCGACAACGGTCGATTCCCCGTTCGAGAGAAGCGCACAGGAGTTCGGTCGACAGGCATCCCTGGCGCCCTCCGGCCGGGCCCGCCCGGCGAGCGCCCGGTACGAATGGCCCCGCACGGCACACCTCGGCACACCCCCTCCTCATATGATCGGAGCGACATGCGCCATGCTTGGTGATGCAGAACACTGAACGGAACTTGCGCCGGACGGCCCACCCGCCGTACGGCCGAGAAGGAGGAAGCACGTGGACGACGTTCTGCGGCGCGCCGCACTCTTCGCGGCACTCGACGACGAACAGGCCGGCGAGCTGCGCGCTTCCATGACCGAGGTCACCCTCGCCCGTGGGGAGTCGCTGTTCCACGAGGGCGACCCGGGCGACCGGCTGTACGTCGTGGCGGAGGGCAAGGTCAAGCTGCACCGCGCCTCGCCGGACGGCCGCGAGAACATGCTCGCCGTGCTCGGCCCCAGCGAGATGATCGGCGAGCTGTCGCTGTTCGACCCGGGCCCGCGCACCGCGACCGCCAGCGCGCTGACCGAGGTCAAGCTGCTCGGCCTCGGCCACGGCGACCTCCAGCCCTGGCTGCACGCCCGCCCCGAGGTCTCCATCGCGCTGCTGCGGGCCATCGCCCGCCGCCTGCGCCGCACCAACGACGTGATGTCCGACCTGGTCTTCTCCGACGTGCCCGGTCGCGTCGCCAAGGCCCTGCTGGACCTCTCCCGCCGGTTCGGCGTGCAGTCCGACGAGGGCATCCACGTCGCCCACGACCTCACCCAGGAGGAGCTGGCCCAGCTGGTCGGCGCCTCCCGCGAGACGGTCAACAAGGCGCTCGCCGACTTCGCCGGCCGCGGCTGGCTGAAGCTGGAGGCCCGCGCGGTGGTGCTGCTGGACGTCGAGCGGCTGTCGCGCCGCTCGCGCTGACGCCCGCGAACGCGGAAGGGCCCGTCCGATTCTCCGGACGGGCCCTTCCGCGTTCACACGGTCGCTTCCGCGTTCACACGGTCGCTTCCGCTTTCACATGCTCGCTCCCGCGTTCAAGGGATCACTCGGCGGCGCCCGGGATCAGCCCGTGCTCCTCCAGGTAGTCCAGCTGGGCCCGCACCGACAGTTCGGCGGCCGGCCAGAGCGCCCGGTCCACGTCGGCGTAGACCCGGGCCACCACCTCGTCCACCGTCCGGCAGCCCGCCTCGACCGCGGTCTCCACCTGGGCGAGCCGGGCGGCCCGGTGGGCCAGGTAGAAGTCGACGGCGCCCAGCGCGTCCCCGAGCACCGGGCCGTGGCCGGGCAGCACGGTCCGCACGCCGTGCTCGGAGGCCATGGTGTGCAGCCGGCGCAGCGAGTCCAGGTAGTCGCCCAACCGGCCGTCCGGGTGCGCGACCATCGTGGTGCCGCGGCCGAGCACGGTGTCACCGGTGAGCACCGCGCCGTCGTCCGGCAGGTGGAAGGTCAGCGAGTCCGAGGTGTGCCCCGGGGTGCCCACCACCCGCAGGTCCAGCCCGCCGACATCCAGGCGCTGGCCGCCCACCAGGCCCTCCGAGCCGAGCCGGTGCGCCGGGTCCAGGGCCCGTACCTCGGAGCCGGTCAGCTCGGCGAAGCGGGCCGCGCCCTCGGAGTGGTCGGCGTGGCCGTGGGTGAGCAGGGTCAGCGCGATCCGCTTCCCCCGCTCCTCCGCGAGGTCGACCACCCGGCGCAGGTGGCCCTCGTGCAGCGGGCCCGGGTCGATCACCACCGCGAGGTCCGAGCCGGGCTCGGAGAGCAGCCAGGTGTTGGTGCCGTCCAGCGTCATGGGCGACGGGTTCGGCGCCAGCACGCACAGCGCCCGAGGGGTGGCCTCGCCGCCGACGGCGGCGGCGGGGTCGCCCGGCAGGAGTCCGCTCACCGGCCGCCTCCGCCGTCTCGATGCAGGGCCCGCAGCGGCAGCGCCCGGACGAGGGCGCGCTGCGCCACCTCGACGAACGGGACCTGGCTCTCGCAGGCGGGGGCACGGGGAGTCAGACGGCGGGCGGGCATCTCGGGCGCCGTCCGGCGAGCCACGTCGTTGTGGGTCATCGGGCGTCGGTCCTTTCTCTGCGTCGGTACGGGAAGGTCGTGTCCTGCGGGTCGTACGAGCGGTAGGAGCGGTACGAGCAGGACGAGCGGTGCAAGCGGTACGAGCGGTGCGGGGCCACGGGTGGCCCCGCTCGGTGGAACGGTCAGGGGCCCTCCGGGAACTCCCCGTCGACGGTCAACTCCTCGTAACCGGGCCACCGGACCGTCAGGCGGTCGCCGCGGATCTCGGCCCGGCCCAGGACCGGCGCCAGCGGGCGGTCGCCCGCCGCGGCCAGGGCCTCGGCCACCGTGCGGGCCGACGACAGCTCGCGCAGCACCGTCACGGTCGGCGGCATCATGCCGAACCGGCCCTCCCGGTGGCCGCGCACCGCCTCGGCGGGGGTCAGCCAGGCGACCCTGTCGGCCTCGCCGACCTCCAGGGCCGCGCGCTGCCCGGCCGGCAGCGCGGCGACGAAGAACCAGGTGTCGTAGCGCCGTTCCTCGAACTCGGGGGTGATCCAACGGGCCCAGGCGCCCAGCAGGTCGCTGCGCAGCACCAGGCCGTGGTCCCGGAGGAACTCGGCGAAGGACAGCTCGTGCGCCTCCAGCGCGGCCCGCTCGGCGGACCAGTCGCGCGGCGCGGCGACGCTGTCGGCGTCCGGGCCGGCCAGCAGCACGCCGGCTTCCTCGAAGGTCTCCCGGACGGCCGCGCAGACCACGGCCCGCGCCGTCCGGGTGTCCACCCCGAGCCGCCGCGCCCACTCCTCCGGTGCCGGCCCGGCCCAGTCCGGCTCGATCTCGGCGTCCCTCGGGTCCACCCCGCCGCCGGGGTAGGCGTACATCCCGGCCGCGAAGGCCATCGAGGTGCGCCTGCGCAGCAGGTAGGCCTCAGGCCCTTCGGCGGTGTCGCGCAGCAGCACGACGGTCGCGGCGGGCCTGGGCACCGGCGGGGTCACCGCGCCGGATGCGGCCGCCCGGATCCGGGCGGGCCAGCCGGGCGGCATCGGCCGGGTCGTCGCTCGATGGTCCATGCCCGGATGCTAGGGCGTGTCCGACAATTCCCGCCAGGCTCACGGATCGACCGGACACACTCCGGCCACACACGGAGGCGGGGCCGGACGGACCCGGCCCCGCCTCCGTGATCGGGTTCAGACGGACGTGACGCGCACCACGAGCTCGACCTCGACCGGGGCGTCCAGCGGCAGCACCGCGACGCCGACGGCGCTGCGGGCGTGCACGCCCGCGTCGCCCAGCACCGTGCCGAGCAGCTCGCTGGCGCCGTTGACGACGGCCGGGACGCCGATGAAGTCGGGGGCGGCGGCGACGAAGCCGACGACCTTGACGACCCGCTCGATCCGGTCGAGGTCGCCGATCACGGACTTCACGGCGGCCAGGGCGTTCAGCGCGCAGATCTGCGCGAGGTCCTTGGCCTCCTCCGGGGAGACCTCGGCACCGACCTTGCCGGTGGTCGGCAGCTTGCCGCCGACGACCGGGAGCTGGCCGGAGGTGAACACGAGGTCGCCGGAGTGCACGGCCGGCACGTAGGCGGCGACCGGGGCGGCCACCGGAGGCAGGGTCAGGCCCAGCTCGGCGAGCTTCTCCTCGACCTTGCTCATGCGTTCTTCTCCCGCTTGAAGTAGGCCACCAGCTGCTCCGGGTTCGGGCCGGGCACGACCTGGACGAGCTCCCAGCCGTCCTCGCCGAAGTTGTCCAGGATCTGCTTGGTGGCGTGCACCAGCAGGGGGGCCGTCATGTATTCCCACTTGGTCATGGCCAGACTCTAGACGAGCCGCCGCGGCGAACGGCGACGCCGGCCGCGGGGCGTGTGAGGTGGGGCACAAAGAGGGCATGATCGGGCCTGACGGCCCAGGTGCTCCGGGCATCCGGTGCGCTCCCTGGTTACCCTCGCGGGAGGGCACCCTGGTGAGGGGCACCCTCGTCAGGAGGGGACGCCCGTAGGACGGAGACGGACGGAGACGGAGCGTGGCACGCACCCCCGGCCAGGCGGCCCGGCGCGACCCCGACTGGGAGGGCGTCCGGCTGCACGTGGTCAGCGGCAAGGGCGGCACCGGGAAGACCACGCTGGCCGCGGCGCTGGCCCTGGCGCTCGCCGCCGACGGCGGCCGGGTGCTGCTGATCGAGGTCGAGGGCCGGCAGGGCATCGCCGAACTGTTCGGGATCGCCGCGCTCCCGTACGAGGAGCGCCGGATCGCCTCGGTCTCCCGCGCCCAGCTGGGGCTCCCGGCCGGGGATGCCCTCGCGGGCGGGGTACAGCCCGGCGAGGTCTTCGCGCTGGCGATCGACACCGAGCTGGCGCTGCTGGAGTACCTGGAGATGTTCTACAAGCTCGGCCGGGCCGGGAAGGCGCTCCAGAAGGTCGGCTTCGTCGACTTCGCCACCACCATCGCGCCCGGCGTGCGGGACGTCCTGCTCACCGGCAAGGCCTGCGAGGCGACCAGGCGCAAGGACCCGGACGGCCGGCGGCGCTACGACGCGGTGGTCATGGACGCCCCGCCGACCGGACGGCTGACCAGGTTCCTGAACGTCAACGCCGAGGTCGCCGGGCTGGCCCGGATCGGCCCGATACACACCCAGGCGCAGGCCGTGATGCGGGTGCTGAAGTCGCCGGAGACCGCGGTGCACCTGGTCACCCTGCTGGAGGAGATGCCGGTGCAGGAGACGGTCGACGGCATCGCGGAGCTGCGCGAGGCGAAGCTCCCGGTGGGCGGGGTGATGGTCAACATGGTCCGGCCGCCGGTGCTGGACGCGGCGGCGGTGGCCGCGGTGGACGGGAACCACCGCGAGGAGGTCGCCGTGGCGCTCGGGGAGGCCGGGCTCGGCGGCCGCACGCGCACCGGTGAGAAGGTCCGGGCGGCGGTGGAGCCGCTGCTCGACCCCTTGCTGGAGCAGGCCAGGGAGCACGCCGAGCGGGTCGAGCTGGAGCGCGCGCAGCGCGCCGACATCCAGCAGCTGCGCCTGCCGACGTACGAACTGCCGCTGCTGGGCGAGGGCGTGGACCTCGGCGGGCTGTACCGGCTGGCGGGCGAACTGAAGCGGCAGGGGGCGGCATGACCACGAACAGCGGGGTGCGGAGCACCGGGCGGCGGCTCGCGGTGGACGAGCTGATCGACGACCCGAAGACCAGGATCATCGTCTGCTGCGGCTCCGGCGGCGTCGGCAAGACCACCACCGCCGCGGCGCTCGGTCTGCGGGCGGCCGAACGCGGCCGCAAGGTCGTGGTGCTGACCATCGACCCGGCCCGCCGGCTCGCCCAGTCGATGGGCCTGACCGAGCTCGACAACACCCCACGGGTGGTCAAGGGGGTCACCGGCGACGGAGAGCTCCAGGCCATGATGCTGGACATGAAGCGGACCTTCGACGAGGTCGTGCTGGCCCACGCCGAGCCCGAGCGGGCCAAGGCGATCATGGAGAACCCCTTCTACCAGTCCCTGTCGGCCGGCTTCGCGGGCACGCAGGAGTACATGGCGATGGAGAAGCTCGGGCAGCTGCGCGCCGCCGAGGAGTGGGACCTGATCGTCGTGGACACCCCGCCGTCCCGCTCGGCGCTGGACTTCCTGGACGCGCCCAACCGGCTCGGGTCCTTCCTGGACGGCCGGGTGATCCGGATCCTCACCGCCCCGGCCAAGGTCGGCGGGCGCAGCGCGATGCGTTTCCTGAACGTCGGGATGGGGCTGCTCACCGGCACCCTGGGCAAGATCTTCGGCGCTCAGCTGCTCACCGACGTGCAGACCTTCGTCAGCGCGATGGACTCGATGTTCGGCGGCTTCCGGGAGCGCGCGGACCGCACGTACCAGCTGCTCAAGGCGCCGGGCACGGCGTTCCTGGTGGTGGCCGCGCCGGAGCGGGACGCGCTGCGCGAGGCGGCGTACTTCGTGGACCGGCTGGCCGCGGACCGGATGCCGCTGGCCGGGCTGGTGCTCAACCGGGTGCACGGCACGGGCGCGCCGCAGCTCACCGCGGAGCGGGCGCTGGCGGCCGCCGAGGCCCTGGAGGAGAACGGCTCGGAGCACGCCTCGCCCGCGGCGGAACTGCTCGCTGCCGGGCTGCTGCGGCTGCACGCCGAGCGGATGCAGATCATGGGGCGCGAACGCCGTACCCGCGACCGCTTCGTCTCGGTGTACCCGGACGTGCCGATCGTGGAGGTGCCGGCGCTGCCGGGCGATGTGCACGACCTGGACGGGCTGCGGGCCATCGGGGAGCGGCTCAACGGCGCGGTGTAGCCCGGTGTCGTGGCCCGTGCCCGGGGCCGACGGCCCGGACCGCGCGGTGCGGGCCGGTGCGGGCCCGACTCAGCCCGCCTGGGCGTAGTCCGTCAGTATCACTCCGGTCGCGAGGGACTCCTCGTACTCGGTGCGTGCCGTCTCCAGCAGCTTCCGCCACGAGATGACCGTCGGGCGGCGGCGCAGCAGCGCCCGGCGCTCGCGCTCCGTCATCCCGCCCCACACCCCGAACTCCACCCGGTTGTCCAGGGCGTCCGCGAGGCACTCCGTCCGGACGGGACAGCCGCTGCACACCGCCTTGGCGCGGTTCTGCGCCGCCCCCTGGACGAACAGTTCGTCCGGATCACTCGTGCGACAGGCGGCCTGCGCACTCCAGTCGTCAACCCAGCCCATGCCGGCGCCGTCCTCTCCCGTATCGAGGCTCCCCCACGGCGGCAACGGCATATTCACCGTTGCCAGTTGAGGACGTTACGGAAGAACGACAGCTTGCAACAGCCCCTTCGGGCTCAATCTCGAATGACCCGATTGGACTATGGGTGGCGATCAGCTCACTCGTTGGAGTGATCGCAGGTCGCACGCCTTGCCAGGAATGGAGCCTGCACTCTAGTCACAGGCGTCATCACGGAGCGCAACCGAACACACGGGTACAGCAGGCCACAGCTGCCTCAAAACCCGGCGATAGATGGGTATTTCGGGCAAGTCTCCTCGCCCACAAGAGTGAATGATGTTGACGCACCGAAGCTGTCGCAAGCTTGTGACAAGCCTAGGGGAACACCTGCCCCGGCGTGCGGGAATCCGCGACGTAGGGTTCTCCCCATGGCACCGAAGCGCCCACAGGCACCCCAGCCCCCAGGCAACACCGGAGCTCCGCGCGGCAGGACCGGCGGATCACCGATGGAGCACGCCGGAAACGGCGTGAAGTTCCTGGGCGTCAGCGTGCTCTCCGGAGTCCTGCTGGCAGGCCTCGCCCTGCCCGCCGTCGGCGCCATCGGGCTGACCGCCAAGGACACGGCGGAGAGCTTCGACAACATCCCCGACGACTTCAAGACCCCGCCGCTCACCCAGGCGACCCAGATCTTCGACGCCAAGGGCGGGCTGATCGCCAAGGTCTACGAGCGCGACCGCACCGTCATCACCGCCGACCAGATGTCGCCGTTCATGCGGCACGCCCAGGTCGACATCGAGGACGCCCGCTTCTACGAGCACGGCGCCGTCGACCTCAAGGGCATCCTCCGCGCGGTCAGCAAGAACGCGGAGAGCGGCACCGCCTCCCAGGGCGCCTCCACGCTGACCCAGCAGTACGTGAAGAACGTCAACGTGGAGAAGGCCGGCGACGACCAGGCGGCCGTCCTGGAGGCCCAGCGCAAGACCCTGGGCCGCAAGATCCAGGAGCTCAAGGTCGCCATCAAGCTGGAGGAGGACCTGTCCAAGGACCAGATCCTCACCAACTACCTCAACATCACCTTCTACGGCCACCAGGCCTACGGGGTCGAGGCCGCCTCCCAGCGCTACTTCAGCAAGAGCAACAAGGACCTGACCGTCGCCGAGGCCGCCACCCTGGCCGGCATGGTGCAGAACCCGTCGTCCTACGACCCGGTGCGCTACCCCGAGAACACGGTCAAGCGCCGCAACGTCGTGATCGACAAGATGCTGGAGAACAAGCACATCACCGCCGACCAGGCGAAGGAGGCGAAGGCCGCCCCGCTGGGCCTGAAGTACAAGGACCCGCAGAACGGCTGCATCACCGCCCAGGCCGGGATGGGCTTCTTCTGCGACTACGTCCGCCACGTGGTCAAGCAGGACCCGGCCTTCGGCAAGAACGCCGACGAGCGCAAGAAGGTGTGGAACACCGGCGGCCTGAACATCTACACCACGCTGGACCCGGACAAGCAGGCCGCCGCCCAGAACGCCGTCACCAAGAAGGTCAACGTCACCGACCCGGTGTCGGCCGCCGCGACCATGATGGAGCCGGGCACCGGCAAGATCCTGGCGATGGCCCAGACCCGCCCGTACGGCCTGGACCCGAACAAGAACCAGACCGTCGTCAACCTCAACGTGGACGCCGCGATGGGCGGCGGCAACGGCTTCCAGACCGGCTCGACCTTCAAGCCGATCCTGGCCGCGGCCGCGCTGGAGTCGGGCATGTCGAACACCCAGGCGTTCCCGTCCGAGAACAAGATCGAGTACCCGCAGATGTCCACCTGCTCGGGCACCTGGAAGAACACCGTCAAGCCCAAGGAGACGGTCAAGAACGAGCAGGACAGCGAGATCGGGCCGTACCAGCTGAAGGAGGCCATGGCCCGCTCGGTCAACACCTACTTCGTGCAGATGGAGCAGCAGGTCGGCCTCTGCGCGATGAAGCAGATGGCGAACAAGCTGGGCATCACCCAGTCCGCCAAGGGAGACGCCTTCCAGGAGGTGCCCTCGATGGTCCTCGGCACCCTGGAGCTCTCCCCGCTGACCATGGCGAACGTCTACGCGACCTTCGCCGCCCGCGGCAAGTACTGCACCCCGATCGCGATCAACAAGATCACCACGGTGGACGGCAAGGACATCCCGGTCCCGCAGGCCCAGTGCAGCCAGGCCTTCTCCGAGCAGACCGCGGACTCCCTCAACGCCGTCCTGCTGAACGTGACCGAGAAGGGCACCGCGGCCGCCCTGACCATGGACGACGGCCGCAAGATCGCCGGCAAGACCGGCACCACCGACGAGAAGAAGGCCGCCTGGTTCAGCGGCTACACCCCGTCGCTGGCCGCCGCGGTCTGGCTCGGCGGCCCGGCCGGCGGCGTCAAGATGAAGAACATCAACATCGGCGGCAAGTACTACTCCGAGGTGTTCGGCGCCGACGGCCCCGGCCCGATCTGGGCGATGGCGATGAACCAGGCACTCAAGGGAACCCCGCTGGAGACGATCCAGACCGCCAACATCCCGGACCCGCTGCCGGCCACTCCCCCGCCGGGCGCCACCGCCCCGGCCGCCGACCCGAACGCCCCGCAGCCCGGCGGCAACCCGCCGCCGCCGCAGGGCGGCAACCCCGGCCAGCCCGGCGGTCAGCCCGGCGGCCTGCCGGGTGGGGTGGGCGGCGGCTTCCCCGGTGGGTTCACCTTCCCGCCCTTCCCCGGGAACGGGAACGGCGGCCGGCACGGCGGCGGCAACGGGAACGGCTGACCCGTCCGGGGAACGACCGGAGACACCGGGACACAGGGACACCGAGACACGCCGAAGGGGCGCCCTCCAGTGCGGAGGGCGCCCCTTCGGGGTGTTGCTGGGGCGGCGTGTCGCCGGGGTCGGCGTCGGCCTGTCACCCGGGGTGGCCTGTCGCCGGGGCCGGTGGGCGGGCGCCACCCGAGGGCGCCCGGGCACTCGGCTCAGGACAGGGCGGCCTTCACCGCCGCGGCGACCCGGCCGCCCTCGGCCAGGCCGTCGACCTTGGGCTTCACCAGCTTCATCACGGCGCCCATCGCCTGCGGGCCGCTCGCCCCGCTCTCGGCGACGGCGCCCGCCACGATCGCGGCCAGCTCCTCGTCGGAGAGCTGCTTGGGCAGGTAGGTCGCCAGCACCTCACCCTCGGCCCGCTCCCGGGCCGCCTGCTCCGTCCGGCCGGCCGTGTCGAAGGCCTCGGCCGCCTCCCGGCGCTTCTTCGCCTCGCGGCCGATCACCTTCAGCACCTCGGCGTCGGACAGCTCGCGCTTCTGCTTGCCCGCCACCTCCTCGCTGGTGACGGCGGCCAGGGTGAGCCGGATGGTGGACGAGCGCAGCTCGTCCCGGTCCTTGATGGCAGCCGTGAGGTCCTCGTGCAGCTGCTCCTTGAGCGTTGTCATTTCCTCTTCTTATCCTTCGGCTGTGGGTGGGCTCAACCGGGTTTCCCGTAGGCGTCCAACGGGGTTTCCGCAGTTGAACGAGTATCCCCCGACAACCCCGGCCGGGGTTGCCCGACAGCGCCCGGGCGCCGACGATCCGGTCCGGGAACGGGCGGCGGACGATTCCGTGAACAATCGATGCCCGGCTCCGCGAACGGGGCGACGCGATTCGGCCACGCTGGCCGATAATGCCTGCACATTCTCGGCCGCAATGCCGAAAATTGCCGGATCCGGGACGAAGTTGCCGGTCCCGACGGGGCAAATCGAACGCTGTGACCACTTCGCCGAAAATAGTCCGCGTAGTACACTCGTTCGCGCGTCGCTGGAGCAGCCCGTTGGCGGCGATCACCTCACCGTCGAATCACGTTTGATCACCGCCGGATAACCACCGGATAACCGCCGAATCATCGCCGAATCGCCCTCAGATCATCACCGAAGACCGCTACGAACAGCTGCGACAAACCGTCACCACGTCCCCGATTCATTATTCCACGGCACTGGCGCGCCGCCGACCAGGCGCCTGGCAGCCCTGACACCCAGCGGTCCGGGACGCTTGCGCCCACTGCCAGCACGAGCGTTCACGTCGGCGCTCCGCCCGACCGGCCGACCGCCCGGCGACAGTGATCGTTTTTCGGAGTACTCGGCGCCGCGGCAGCGGCTCATCGAATTCTGACTTCATATTCTGCTCACAACAGCAGGAAGCGCGGGGGAATGGACAACAATCAGCTTCGTTCGATGTTGGTAACCCAACGGAAGATGGTCGGCTGGAGCCAGGAGCAATTAGCCGAACACTCCACCGTCAGCGTCCGCACCATTCGCAACCTGGAAACCGGCGCCATCAAGAATCCGCGACGCAGTTCCGTGGAACTCCTGGTGGGCGCGCTGTTCTCCGCGGCGACCAGCCGGGAGGACACCCTGCTCTCCCAGGCCGTACACGCGGGCGCCCCGGCCGGACTGCTGCCCGCCCGGCCGGAACCCGGATTCCCGACCCGTGTCGCCGAGCTCCCGGACAACGCGCGGTGGCGGGGGCTGCGGCCCAAGACGGACATCACCGTCGGCCGCCGGGCCGACCTGCTGCACGTCGTGACCGCCCTGCGACCGGGCCGTCCGCTGGTGCTCACCGGACCGGCCGGGGTCGGCAAGACCCGGCTGGCACTGGACTCGGCCGCCCACCTGCTGGACCGCTTCCGGGACGGCGTCGTGGTCCTGGAACTCGGCTCGGTCACCCCCGAGGGCGTCGACCCCGCGGCCGCCTCGGCCCAGGCCCAGCGCGCGCTCGACGCCCTCCTCCGGGGTCTCGACCGCGACCCGCGAACCGGCCCCGAGCTGCAGATGCTGCTGGTCGTCGACAACGCCGAGCACGTCATCGACACGGTGGCCCGGCAGGTCAGGGCGCTGCTGGCGCGGCACCCCGCGCTCCACATCATGATCACCTCACTGCGGGCGCCCGCCGGGGTCCCCGCCGACCTGTGGGAGGTCTCACCCCTGTCGGTCGACCACCCGGACGGCCCCTACGGCTGCCCGCCCGCCGCCGAGCTGTTCTGCCACCGGGTGCGCTCGGTCGCCCCCACGCTCGACCTCGGCGACCAGATGCCGCAGGTGGTCGAGCTCTGCCGGCGCCTCGGCGGCCTGGCCCTCGCGATCGAGAACGCCGCCGTCCGGATGCGCTCGGTGCCCCTGCACGTCCTGGTGGACGAGTGCCGGGTGCTGCCGATCCTCGGCCAGGAGGAGGTCGGCGGGCTCTCCCACCACCGCTCGCTGCACCGCAGCCTCGCCTGGGCGTACGGGCTGCTCGACGAACGGCAGCGCCGGGCCCTCAGACAGCTCTCCCGGTTCCCCGAGGAGTTCTCCATCGACGACGTCCGGCAGGAACCCGTCGACGGCGTCGGTCCGGCCGGCCGGGAGCCCTCCCGCAACCTCGACGTGCTGGCCGAGCTGGTCGACTTCTCCGTCGTCCAGGTGAAGCGCGGCCACCAGTACGAGTACCGGGTCCCCCGGATGATGCGCGAGTACGTCAACGCCATTCCGGCCTGAGGTCGGCCCGCGCCCCCGCGCCCCGTGCCCGGAGACCGCTCCGGGCACGGGGCGCGCCGGGCAGCGGGGTGCCGGGCAGCGGGTCCTGCGCACCGCCGGGGCGGCCCTCCTGAGCGGGGCTCAGCTCCCCCGCCCGGCACCGACCGCCGCTCCGGCGCCGTAACCCGTCATCCCGGTGACACCTATCCTGGGCCGCATGACCGACTGGGCCGCATGACCGACGGAGACGCCCCGTCGCCCCGGCGCCCCGGGACCACAGCCGTCCCGGCTGCCCCTGTTCCGGCTGTCCCTGTCCCGGCCGGCCGGGACACCCCGCCGGGGCTGGTCCTCACCACCCCCGGGGGCAGTCGCTTCCACTTCGACCCCGGCGCCCTCTGCCTGGAACTGCTCACCACCGGCGGCCCCGGCCCGTACGCCCGGTACGAGGTGCTGCACCGGCCCGCCGACCTCGCCGCCTGGCTCCCGCCCTCCCGGCTGCGGCTGCCCGCCGACGCCGTACGGATCTCCCCCGCCGAGCTCGCCGCCACCCGCACCCTGCGCGACGCCCTGTGGCGCCTGGCCGCCGCCCGCGCCCACGGCCTCCCCGGCGAGCCCGAGGACTACGCCGCCCTCAACCGGGCCGCCGAGCACCCGCCCCTGGTCCCCCGAATCGCCCCGGACGGCACCGCGGCCGCCCCACCGCCCGCCGACGGGGCGCAGCTGGCCTCCACCCTCGCCCGGGACGCCATCGCCCTGCTCACCGGCCCCTCCGCGGACCGGGTCCGGGAGTGCGGCGCCCACGACTGCCGGCTGATCTTCGTCGACACCTCGCGGCCCGGCCGACGGCGCTGGTGCTCGATGGAACGCTGCGGCAACCGCCACAAGGTCCGCGCCCTGCGGGCCCGCCGGGAGTCCGAGGAGGCGCCGCCGGCCGCCGGCCTCCCCGTCGCCCTCGACCCCGTCCGCGCCCCCGCCCTCCCCTGCGCTCTCCCCTCCGCTCTCCCCGCCGACTCCGGGCGTGCGCCGGCTGATCCACCGTCTGAGAGCATGGGCTGATGCGACCGCTGTACTCCGTTCCCCTCGGCGTCACCGCCGTGGGCGCCGCCTGTCTCGCCTACTCCGTCGGGTACGAGGTCCGGGCCTTCCGCCTCCGCCGGATCGAGGTCCCCGTCCTCCCCCGCGGCGCCCGCCCGATCCGGGTCCTCCAGGTGTCCGACATCCACATGGTGAGCGGGCAGGGCAAGAAGCAGCGCTGGCTGAAGAGCCTGGCCGGCCTGCGCCCCGACCTGGTGGTCAACACCGGCGACAACCTCTCCGACCCGCTCGGCGTCCCGGCCACCCTCGACGCGCTCGGGCCGCTCATGGAGTTCCCCGGCGTCTACGTCTTCGGCTCCAACGACTACTACGGCCCGGCCCGCAAGAACCCGGCGCGCTACCTCCAGGCCATGCGCAGCGGCGCCCACGGCCTGAACAACGCCGACGGCACCGGCCGCCGCGGCATCACCGGCGCCGTCCACAACCCGTGGGAGAAGCTCCGCGACGGCTTCGACGGGGCCGGCTGGCTCGACCTCACCAACACCCGCGGCCGGCTCACCGTGAACGGGCTCGACCTGGAGTTCACCGGGCTCGACGACCCCCACATCCGCCGCGACCGCTACCGCGACGTCGCCGGCGGCCCCTCCGCCGACGCCGACCTCTCCCTCGCCGTCGTCCACGCCCCCTACCTGCGCGTCCTCGACGCCTTCACCGCCGACCGCTACCCGCTGATCCTGGCCGGCCACACCCACGGCGGCCAGCTCTGCATCCCCTTCTACGGCGCCCTGGTCACCAACTGCGACATCGACACCCGCCGGGTCAAGGGCCTCTCCACCCACGCCGCCGGCGGCCACCGCTCCTACCTCCACGTCTCGGCCGGCTGCGGCACCAACCGCTACACCCCCGTCCGCTTCGCCTGCCCGCCCGAGGCCACCCTCCTCACCCTCGTCCCGGCCCCCCGATGACCCCCGCCGGACGCCCGCCCGAAACCGGATTTCGTGTCTCGGCGAGCGTCCGGTAGAGTTCTACTCGTCGCGAAGGAGACGGAGCGACAAACAGAAAGACCGGGGTGTGGCGCAGCTTGGTAGCGCGCTTCGTTCGGGACGAAGAGGCCGTGGGTTCAAATCCCGCCACCCCGACCCAGCACAGAGGGCCTGCCGGAGAAATCCGGCAGGCCCTCTGTCGTTGTACGTGACTACCGATCACAGGCCAAGCCCGATCCGAAGGAGAAAGTCACACGAGCGTGGCGCAGCTCACATGGCACCTCGGTGTCGGACTGGGCCCGGCGCAGTGGGCTCCCCGGACTGGGTTCGCCACTCACTCGACGATCTTGTGGGTTCGGGGATGGGCAGTGCCTAGGCGCCTGCTACCGCCGGTTCGGCCAATCCCGCGGCAACTGCGCTGGGCGATCCCGACCATCCAGTTGCAGAACGCCAGACGGAAGCGATGCCGTGGTGTTCCAGAAGCCGGACATAGACATCGCCGATCCCCTCGGTGAAGAGGGCTACCTGTGCTGGCTGCTCCTTGGGCGGGTAGAGCAGGAAGGAGTACGTCGCCAACTGCCCAAGTGCTTCTCGCACTGCATGCGTGGCATTCCCCTGCCGCACGACCTTGGCTTCGATCAACCAGTGCGCGGACTCATGGCGTGCCACGATGTCCCTCGGATGCACGTTCGTTCCCACCTCGAATCCGTTGGCGTGGAGGTGAGTTCCGTAGTCCCGGACTAGGGTTTCGTGCTTCCTGGTCTTCACTATCCTGCGGCTCTCAATGGTCTGTACGTACTCTTCGTCACTCTTGGGTGCGAAGTGGAGCAGTCCGTCCTTGTTCTGCTCATGAAGCCACGTGCCCTCAGCCCGAACCGTGTAGATGACGTCGCGCGTCGTCTGCCGCAGGTACTCCCGGATGGCCAGGGCATCTTGGTAGAGCGCAATGAACCTCCGGAGGTCAGCACACAGCACGCCTTCGTCGGGAAGATCGTCAACCCTGTAGGTACGGGCGAAGACGTTCCCGCACTCGTACGACTGGGGCAGCCCCGGCCGGCCACCGAGATCAATACTGGCGTCCAAGTCCTGGCAGTCCTCGGCGGACAACGCTCCACGAATGGCGCCCGCTTCCGCCTCAAGCTTGCGATTCGCCTCCGCGGATCCGTACTTCTCGCGAAGTTCAGTGACACCGTGGTTCAGACTGAGCGACACCGTCTCCATGTTCTCGGCGAAGAGGTACACCACGTACATGCCGTGCCGAGCCGTGACGGTTTCGTCCGGGTCGAAGAACGCGACCCACGGGCAGGCGGCAGCCGTACCAGTCCCCGCACTCCCCTTGATGATGTATTCGCCCTGCACACAGCTGGCGAAGTGGGACGGCGCGTCCCGGAGGAGACGCGCCGTTGGTGTGCCAGTGCCCTGAAGGCGGTCGTAGGTGGTACCAACCTCATGCAAGAAGCTTCGAAGCGTCATGGAGGGCATGGTAGGCCGAGTCCCCGACATCGACGCCGCATTCGTTCTCCAACTGGATCCAACCACTGGACAGTTCGCCTGATGGCTTCGTCCCGGCAGCCGGCACTACAGAACTTGGAACCGTGCGGTGAGTGTGAGCGTTTGCGCTACGAAACCCAGCCCCTAATGCATCGATGAGTCCATCGATCCTCTGACGTCGAGAGGTCCGAGCCTTGCAGGAAGAAGTCCTCACCACCGCACCCATCGACTTCGACGGCTTCGGAGGGGTCCCGGGGATAGAAGTCGGGCGTTCCTTCGCCAGCCGACGGGACCTGGCAGCCGCCAAGGTGCACCGGCCTTTGCAGGCCGGTATCTGTGGCACGGCAGAGCTCGGGGCCGAGTCCATCGTCGTCTCCGGAGGTTACGAGGACGACGAGGACCACGGCGACGTCATCGTCTACACCGGGCAGGGCGGACGCGATCCGGAAACGCATCGACAGGTGCGGGACCAAGAGCTCACCCTTGGCAACGCCGCCCTGGTCACCAGCCAGACCATCGACTCACCGGTACGCGTGATCCGTGCAGTGCGCCACAGCTCCAAGCGCTCCGCCAACCCCAGTTACCGCTATGACGGGCTCTTCCGGGTCGAAGACTCTTGGCACGACATCGGTCGATCCGGATTCCGGATCTGGCGCTACCGCCTCGTGAGTCTCTCCGGCTACGTGCCGGCCCACCAGGAGCCGATACTGCAGGAACCGGCCGGTCGCAACACCCCCACACGGCTCGAAGCCAAGGTCAAGCGGATAGTTCGCAGCATCCAGGTGGCGAACTTCGTGAAGCGGGCGCACGACTTCGCCTGCCAGGTATGCGGAGAGCGGCTTCGCACACCTACGGGCGCCTACGCAGAAGCAGCTCACATCCGAGGGCTGGGGCAGCCGCACAACGGGCCTGATGTCGCTGGCAATGTGCTCTGCCTGTGCCCCAACCACCACACGCTGTTCGACTTCGGCACGCTGGCGATCTCGGAAGAGCTGACCATCACTGACCGCGCCACGGGCACGGAGATCGGGAAGCTGCGCGAGGCACCCGGCCATCAAGTGGACCGGGCTCACCTGGCCTACCACCGGGATCACTACTCCGAGGGTTGGAAGCACTCTCCGGACACCAACCAGTAGCGAATGCTCTGAGGGCCCTGCCGAGATCTTCGGCAGGGCCCTCGACGTGTCCTGGGGCGGAACAGAAAGTGGCGGGGAGGTCGGTGCGGGCGCGGCCTCGGCACGCGGGCCGGGGCCGCACGCGCCGAGTGGCGGGCCGGGCGGGTGGCCCGAAGGCCGCCCGGCCGTTCCCTTCCGTCCCCCCGATCGGGTTGGATGGTCGGATGAGCGAGGAGAAGAGCGCCGTACCGGCGTGGGAGCAGCGGTTCAGGGCGGCCCGGGTGTCCCTGCCCGACTGGGCCGAGGACGCCCCCGACCGGGCGCTGTACGTGTCCAACGCGACCGGCACCTACGAGGTCTACGCCTGGGACCGCGCCACCGGCGCCCACCGTCAGGTGACCGACCGTCCGAACGGCACCACCGACGCCGAGCTGTCCCCCGACGGCGACTGGGTCTGGTGGTTCGACGACCACGACGGTGACGAGTTCGGCGTCTGGCGCCGCCAGCCGTTCGCGGGCGGCCCCGACGAGGAGGCCGTGCCCGGCCTCGCCGCCTCCTACTCGGCCGGCCTGGCCCTCGGCCGCGACGGCACGGTGGTCGTCGGCCGCTCCACCGACGAGGACGGCACCACCCTGCACCTGCGCCGCCCCGGCAGCGCCGAGCCGGTCGAGATCTACCGGCACGAGGAGTACGGCGGCGTCGGCGACCTCAGCCACGACAGCACGCTGCTCGCCATCGACCACACCGAGCACGGCGACGCGATGCACTCCGCGATCCGGGTCGTCCGCATCACCGCGGACGGCGGCGTCGAGACCGTCGCCGAGCTGGACGAGGCCACCGGCCGGGAGGAGCCGCGCGGCGTCGCCTGCCTGGGCTTCGCCCCGGTCGAGGGCGACACCCGGCTGCTGGTCGCCCACCAGCGCACCGGCCGCTGGGAGCCGATGATCTGGGACGTCGCCACGGGTGTCGAGACCGCCCTCCCGCTGCGCGACGAGCAGGGCCGCGAACTGCCCGGCGACGTCTCCGCGCAGTGGCGCCCCGGCGCCGGTGAGCTGCTGGTGGAGCACGAGTACGAGGCGCGCAGCGAGCTGTTCTCGTACGGGCTCGCCGACGGCCGGCTGACCCGCCTGGACACCCCGCGCGGCACCGTCGGCGGCGCCACCGCCCGTCCGGACGGCACCGTCGAGTACCTGTGGTCCTCCGCCGCCGAGCCGTCCGCCGTCCGCTCCACCGCCGGTTCGGTCGTGCTGCGGGCGCCCGGCCCGGTGCCGCCCGGTTCGGTGCCGGTCGAGGACGTCTGGGTGGACGGGCCCGGCGGCCGGGTGCACGCCCTGGTGCAGCGGCCCACGAAGGCCGCGCAGGGCCCGTACCCGACCGTGTTCGAGATCCACGGCGGCCCGACCTACCACGACAGCGACTCCTTCGCCGCCGGTCCGGCCGCCTGGCTGGACCACGGCTTCGCGGTGGTCCGGGTCAACTACCGCGGCTCGACCGGCTACGGCCAGGCCTGGACGGACGCGCTGCACGAGCGGGTCGGCCTGATCGAGCTGGAGGACATCGCGGCGGTCCGCGCCTGGGCCGTCGACAGCGGCCTCGCCGACCCGGACCGACTGGTGCTCACCGGCGGCAGCTGGGGCGGCTACCTGACCCTGCTCGGTCTCGGCGTCCAGCCCCACAGCTGGGCCCTCGGCGTCGCCGCCGTGCCGGTCGCGGACTACCACACCGCGTACGCCGACGAGATGGAGGCGCTCAAGTCGCTGGACCGCACGCTCTTCGGCGGCACCCCGGAGGAGGTGCCGGAGCGCTTCACCGCCTCCTCGCCGCTGACCTACGTCGAGAAGGTGCGGGTGCCGGTGTACATCAGCGCCGGGGTCAACGACCCGCGCTGCCCGATCCGGCAGATCGACAACTACGTCGAGCGGCTGGAGCAGCTGGGCAAGCCGCACGAGGTGTACCGCTACGACGCCGGGCACGGGTCGCTGGTGGTGGAGGAGCGGATCAAGCAGCTGCGGCTGGAGATCGACTTCGTCCGGCGACACCTGGGCACGGACGAGCGCGGCGCGGCCGGGCGCGACGCGGACGGGCCCGGCACGGACGGGCACGGCGCGGCCGGAGGAGCCGCGTGAGACGTCTGCTGATGGTCGCGGGGGCGGCGGTGGCCGGGGCCCTGGTGCTCAGCGGCTGCTCGGGCTCGCAGCGGGACATCGCCTCCTGCCCGCCCCCGACCGGCCCGCCGGTGCCGAGCTCCTCGGCCGTCGCGCCCACGCCGGTCGCTCCGACCGCCACGGCGCCGCCGTCGGCCACCCCGCCCGCCGCACCGCCTGCCGCACCACGCGCCACGGCGACCAAGGCGAGCGCACCGGACGCGGGAAGGGCGAGCGGGACCGCCGGCACGGCCGTCCTGGCGGCGGTGTACGAGTCGACCGACCCGGACGGCACGGTCGCACTCGCCAAGGGTTCGAAGGGGTCCAGCGGCTCGAAGGGTTCCAAGGGCTCGAAGACCGGTCGCACCGTGCACCACCACATCGACCACTACGACTCCGACGACGACCACAACGGCAGCGGCAACGGCAGCGGCAAGAACAACAGCCACTGCCACAGCGACCCGACGCCGCTGCCCACCGCCTCGTCGTCGCCGACCCAGCCACCGTTCCCGACGCCGACACCGGCGGCACCGGCACCAGCGGCACCGACGGCGCCCCCGCCGGCGGTCAAGCCGACCCCGGCGCCGGCCCTGCCGACCAAGCGCTGAGGGCGGGTTCAGTCCAGGACCGGGTCCAGCCCGAGGGCCCGGTCCTGCTCCGCCTCCGCCTCGCGGCGCACCAGGCGGAACCACATGAAGACCACGAACCCGCCGAAGACGAACCACTCCAGGGTGTAGCCCAGGTTCTGGAACGCGCGCAGGGTGAGCCCGTCCCCGCCCTGCGGCTGCACGGTCGGCACGGAGGCCAGCCCGGCGGGCGCGTCGTCGACGGCCACCCAGCCGTCGTACCAGCCGTCGTACTCCAGCACGTTCAGCAGCGACGCCCGGTTGATCATGCCGAGCTGCCCGGCGGGCAGACCTCCCGCCACCGCGCCGTTGCTGCCCACGGCCTCGTTGGCCTGCAGGCGCCCGGTCACCGTCACCTGTCCGCCCGGCGGCGGCACGGCGGCGGCCGGGTCCCCGGCGGCCCAGCCGCGCACCACGGCGACGGCGTGTCCGTCGGCGGTGCGCAGCGGGGTGAGCACGTAGTAGCCCTGCTTGCCGTCCACCACCCGGTTGGGGACGAGGAGTTGGTGCTCGGCGTCATAGCTGCCGGTCACCGTGACGGCCTTGCCGACGGTCTCCGTGCTCACCTGCGGCGTCGCCTGGTTGAGCAGCGCGTCGATCGGCCGGGCGTCACTCGAAGCGGTGACCGCCTGCTTGATCTCCTGGTGCGTGGACACCCGGTCCTCGAACCGGCCGAGCTGCCAGGAGCCCAGGAACAGGCAGACCGCCACGGCCGCCACGGCCACGACGGTGCCGCCGAGCCAGCGCGGAGTCAGGAGGAACCGGTACACACCCCCACGGTAACCACTCCTCACACCCGCCCGGCCCCCGGGCCCCGAACCCGGCGGCCACCAGCCCGTCCACCGGCCCGTCCGCCTGCTCGTCCGCCGGTGCCCGTGGCCGGCTCTTCGCCGCTGCCCGCGGTCACCCCGCCGTCGGCGATCCCGACGGCTGCGGCGCCGGGCCGCCCGGGCCCTCGACGCCGCCGCGGTAGACGGTGCCGCCGCACGCCACGGGCAGGGTCGCCGTGGCGGCCGCCGGACTGCCGGGCGCGGGGGTGTGGGCGATGGTCACGGTCGACGGCGCCGCGGTCGGGCCGCCGGTCGGGGTCGCGGTCGGACTGGGAGCCGTGGTGGGGCCCGCCGACGGGGACGAGGAGGCCGGCGGGTTGGCGCTGGGCTCACCGGCGGGGACGGACGCCGGGGCACCGGGCTCGACGGCCGGGGCGTCCGAGCGCAGGGCCGCCTGGTTGACGCCGTTCGACGGGGTGGTCAGGCTGCCGGAGCCGGTACAGGTCCGGTCGGGGACCCACGCGAACGGCACCCGGTACGCGGCCCGCGGCGCGAGCACCGGCGGCTCCCCGTCCATCGCGGGCAGGCCGGCCGCCGGATCGCCCGGCACGTGGTCGGCGGTGCGGATGCGGCCGCGGTCGCCGCCGCTGACGGCGGTGACCGCCACCGAGCCCGGCCCGCCGAGCCGGCAGCTGCGCGCGGAGACGTTGTAGACGGTGAACGAGCCGTAGATCCGCCCGTCGCCGTCGGCCGCGCCGATCTGCGCGACGCCGTCGCCGAGGTCCGTCCGGGTGCAGAGCGGGACGATGCCGCCGTCGCCGGCCCCGGAGGTCCCGGTGGGCGCGAGGCCGCCGTCGGTGTGCGTCAGCCCGCCGCCGGGGGTGTGCGGGGCCGTGGCCGTACCGCTGGACGGGATGGCCGAGCCGGTACCGCCTGAATCCGCCTGCGAGACCGCGCCGGTGCCGCCGGCGGTACCCGCACCACCGCTGGGGGACGCGGCCGCCGGGCTCTTGGCGTCGGCCGAGCCGGGACCGCCGGAGAGCCCGAGGTGCTCCCCCTCGTGCAGGACGGGCAGGCCGATCGCGACGACGAAGGCGAGTGCGGCCGCTCCGGTCCAGGCACCGCGCCGGGCGGCCCGGCGGCGGGGCACGGCCCGCCGGATCCGCGGCAGCCCGCCGACCGCGGGCTGGATGCCGGAGACGGCGCCGTGCAGCAGCTCGCGCAGCGCGCGTTCCTCGGCGGACAGGTCCAGGAGCTCCGGGACCTCACCCGCGGGGCCGTTCGCACCGGCCTGCCCGGCTGCCTTCGAACGTGGCGCCTTCGGGCCGGGCAGGTTCGGACCGGGCGCCTCAGGGCCGGGCGCGTGCGTCTCGGGCGTTTCAGGCGTCCCGGGCGGCGGTTCAGGCGTCCCGGGCGTTCCAGGCGTCCCGCCGACCGGCCGCCGACGGCCTTCGTCCGCCTCAGCCATGTCCGGCCTCCATCTGGACGCGGAGGGCGGCGAGCCCACGGGACCCGTAGGCCTTCACCGAGCCGAGCGAGATGCCCAGGGTCTCGGCGACCTGCGCCTCCGTCATGTCCACGAAGTAACGCAGCACCAGAACCTCCCGCTGACGGCGTTGCAGACCACGCAGCGCGGCCTTCAACTGGTCGCGCTCCAGGGCATCGTAGGCACCTTCTTCTGCACTGGCCATGTCAGGCATGGGCTTCGGCAGCAGTCGCAGCCCGAGGATGCGGCGGCGCAGCGTGGAGCGGGACAGGTTGACGACCGTCTGCCGCAGGTAGGCGAGGGTCTTCTCGGGCTCGCGCACCCGGCGCCGGGCGGCGTGCACCCGGATGAACGCCTCCTGGACGACGTCCTCGCAGGTCGAGAGGTCGTCCAGGAGCAGCGCCGCGAGCCGCAGCAGGGAGCGGTAGTGCGCCTGGTAGGTCTCGGTGAGCAGGTCCTCGCTGGTACCCGCGTCGGTACCGGCGCCGGAGTCCGCCGCACCGTGTGCGGCCGCCGTCATCTGGTCTTCTTCCGGCCTACTCGCAGGCCACGGGGCGCGCGACGGGAAGGACACAGCGGCTCTCGCCGGGATGCCCGCCCTTGCCCCCACCATCACGTTCGCCACGCACGTTGGACACTCGATCCCCTGTCATGGTTGCCCGGCCGGGGCCCATTCTTCCGCATCGGCGGAAGAGGCCTCCAGGGGATTCCCACGGGATTCCGGACGGATTGTGTCGAGGAGCGGACACAGGTGTGGACATACCTGTGGACACAGCGGGCACTTCGGAACGCGCGAGGGCCCCCGAAGCCCTACTCCTCGGGCTCCCGCTGCTCCGACACATCCGACGACACATCCGACGGCGCGTCCGACGGCGCGTCCGACTCTGCGACCGACGACACACCCGACGGCGCGTCCGACGCCGCGTCCGTCGGCTCACCCGCCGTCAGCTCCGCCGCCACCAACTCGGCCAGCTGCACCAGGTTGAGCGCCGCCCCCTTGCGCAGGTTGTCCCCGCACAGGAAGAGGTCCAGCGCGTCCGGCTCGTCCAGCGCCCGCCGAACCCTCCCGACCCAGACCGGGTCCGTCCCGACCACGTCGTTCGGCGTGGGGAACTCGCCCGCCGCCGGGTCGTCGTAGAGCACCACGCCGGGCGCGTCCCGCAGGATGTCCTGCGCGTGCTCCTGGGTGACCTCGCGTTCGAAGCGCGCGTGCACGGCCAGCGCGTGGGTGCGGACGACCGGGATGTGGACGCAGGTCGCCGAGACCTTCAGGGCGGGCAGGCCGAGGACCTTGCGGGACTCGTCGCGGATGCCCATCTCCTCGGCGGACCAGCCGCCCTCGCGCAGCCCGCCGGTCCAGGGCACCGCGTTGAGCGCGAGCGGGGCGGCGAACGGCCCCTGATCGATGATCAGCGCGCGCAGGTCACCGGTCTGCCGGCCGACGGCGGTACCCGCCACCAGCCCGGTCTGCGCGCGCAGCGCCGCCTCGCCGGCGCGGCCCTCGCCGTCGGCGGCCTGGTAGGAGGCGACCACGAGCTGCGCCAGCCCGTACTCGGCGTGCAGCGCACCGACCGCGGCGATCATCGCGAGGGTGGTGCCGGCCGGGCTGGCGACGATGCCGCGCGGGCGGATCCGCAGCGCGGCCGCGTTGACCTCGGGGACGACCAGCGGCACGTCCTCGGCGGTGCGGAAGACGGTCGAGTCGTCGATCACCACGACGCCCTTGGCCGCCGCGATCGGCGCCCACTGCGCCGCGACCGGGTCGGGGACGGCGAACACCGCCACGTCGACGCCCGCGAAGGCCTCCTCGGCCAGCGGGACGACCTCGGCGGTCTCCCCGCGCACCACCGCCTTGCGGCCGGCCGAGCGCGGGGAGGCGACGAGTCGGATCTCGCCCCAGACGTCCTGGCGGAGGGAGAGCAGCCCGAGCAGCACCTCGCCGACCGCGCCGGTGGCGCCGACGACGGCGAGGTTCGGGCGCCGGGTCATCGCCCGGCACCCCGGAAGGACCCGGTGCCCCGGTTCGCCCCGCTGACCCGGTTCGACCCGGCGTCCCCGCGGAGCCAGGCGTCCCGGTTCGGCCCGGCGCCCCCGCTCCGCGTGCGGGTCATCGCCCGGTGCCGCCGTAGACGACGGCCTCGTCGCTCTCGCTGTCCAGGCCGAAGGCCGTGTGCACGGCGCGGACCGCCTCCGGCACGTCGTCGGCGCGGGTGACCACCGAGATGCGGATCTCCGAGGTGGAGATCAGCTCGATGTTGACGCCCGCGGCGGACAGCGCCTCGAAGAAGGTCGCCGTGACGCCCGGGTTGGAGCGCATGCCGGCGCCGACCAGCGAGATCTTGCCGATCGCGTCGTCGTAGCGCAGCGACTCGTAGCCGATGCCGTCCTTGACCCGTCCCAGCGCGTCGATGGCCTTCTGGCCCTCGGTCTTGGGCAGGGTGAAGGAGATGTCGGTCAGGCCGGTCGACGCGGCGGAGACGTTCTGCACCACCATGTCGATGTTGACCTCGGCGTCGGCGATGGCGCGGAAGATGCGCGCCGCCTCACCGGGCTTGTCGGGCACGCCGACGACGGTGACCTTGGCCTCGGAGGTGTCGTGGGCGACTCCGGAGATGATGGCCTGCTCCATCTCGCCCCCTTCGGGCTTGTTCGGGTTGTCGTTGCTGACGATCGTCCCGGGAAGACCCGAGAAGGACGAGCGTACGTGAATCGGGATGTTGTAGCGACGGGCGTACTCGACGCACCGGTCGAGCAGCACCTTGGAACCCGACGAGGCCAGCTCCAGCATGTCCTCGTAGGCGATCCAGTCGATCTTGCGGGCCTTCTTCACCACGCGCGGGTCGGCGGTGAACACGCCGTCCACGTCGGTGTAGATCTCGCAGACCTCGGCCTTGAGCGCGGCGGCGAGCGCCACGGCGGTGGTGTCCGAGCCGCCCCGGCCCAGCGTGGTGATGTCCTTGCTGGTCTGGGAGACGCCCTGGAAGCCGGCCACGATCGCGATGTTGCCCTCGTCCAGGGCGGTGCGGATGCGGCCGGGCGTCACGTCGATGATGCGCGCCTTGTTGTGGACGGAGTCGGTGATCACACCGGCCTGGCTGCCCGTGAAGGACTGCGCCTCGTGCCCCAGGGATTTGATCGCCATGGCCAGCAGCGCCATGGAGATGCGCTCTCCCGCGGTCAGCAGCATGTCGAACTCACGGCCGGCAGGCAGCGGCGACACCTGCTCCGCGAGTTCGATGAGCTCGTCCGTCGTGTCGCCCATCGCGGACACCACGACGACGACCTCATGGCCGGCCTTCTTGGCGTCAACGATTCGGCGGGCCACGCGCTTGATGCCTTCGGCATCGGCAACGGATGAGCCGCCGTACTTCTGCACGACAAGGCCCACGTGCGCTCCTCGACTCGAAGTCTTTTCCGGGGGCTACGGGCCCCCGTACCCCCCTGGGAAGAGGGGGGTGCGGTCGTCGTCAGTCTACCGAGCAGGGGTGCTCCGACCGGCGCTTTCCATATGGTGAGACGGTAGTTTCAGCACGTGAACGGCGGTACGGGCGGCTCCGCCGCCAGGTCTTCGGGCGATTCGGTACGGCTCCGAAGAATCGGCGGATCGGGGGACGGCGATCCGGCCGGATTTCTTTTCCGGCCGGCCCGCTGAGGCATTCGTCACAATCCCAGGGGGTCGTCGCGGAATACCGCGTACCGCACGCCGTGAGCCGCGCGCCGCAGGCCTCCTGACGCCCGAGCCTTCTAGTGCCCGAGCCTCCTAGCGCCCGAGCCCGAGCTCGGCCGCCATCAGGTCGCCCGCCTGCTGCTCCAGCTGCTCGTCGGTGAGCCCGTCGTCGTCCGTGTCCGCGCCGTCCGGCACCGCGCCGATCGGACTGTCCAGCCGGACGTGGGCGATCAGCGACTGCAGGGCCCGCAGCACCGCCGTGCAGGTCGTGCCCCAGTTGGAGAGGTACGAGAACTGCCACCACCACAGCGCCTCGCTGATCCGGCCCTCGCGGTAGTGGGTCAGGCCGTGCTGGAGCTCGCTGACCACGCCGGCCAGGTCGTCCGAGATCCGGAAGGCGTTGGGCTTCTCCGGCGGGCCGTACGGGTCGAAGACCTCGTGGTAGACGTCGATCGGCGCGAGCAGCTCGGCGAGGCGCTCGCGCAGCTGCTCGCCGTCCGGCTCGGGACCGGCATCGGGCTCGAAGCGGTCCTCCGGGACGACGTCCTCGATCGCACCCAGCCGGCCGCCGGCCAGCAGCAGCTGCGAGACCTCCAGGAGCAGCAGCGAGACCGCGCTGCCGGGCTCGTCGCCCTTGGCGACCTCGGTGACGGCGAGCACGAAGCTCTCCACCGAGTCGGCGATCTGTACCGCGAAGTCGTCCGGCTCCGAGCCGTGACCGTGGATGTGCGGGGCTTGCGCCCCCGGTTCCCCGTGGGACTGCTGGTGGGGGGTGTGGGGCTGCTGGTTGATCGTCCGGTCAGACATCGAGCAGTCGTCTCCCTTCGAAGGCGCGGCCGAGGGTGACCTCGTCCGCGTACTCCAGATCCCCGCCGACGGGCAGGCCGCTCGCCAGACGGGTCACCTTCAGGCCCATCGGCTTGCAGAGCCGGGCCAGGTAGGTGGCGGTCGCCTCCCCCTCCAGGTTGGGGTCGGTGGCCAGGATCAGCTCGGTGACCGTGCCGTCCGCGAGGCGCGACAGCAGCTCGCGGATGCGCAGGTCGTCCGGGCCGACGCCCTCGATGGGGCTGATCGCGCCGCCCAGCACGTGGTAGCGGCCGCGGAACTCACGGGTGCGCTCGATGGCGACGACGTCCTTGGGCTCCTCGACCACGCAGATGACGGCGAGGTCGCGGCGCGGGTCCAGGCAGACCCGGCACTGCTCGGCCTCCGCGACGTTGCCGCAGACCGCGCAGAAGCGGACCTTGTCCTTGACCTCCAGCAGCGCGTGCGCCAGCCGGCGAACGTCGGTCGGGTCGGCCTGCAGCACGTGGAAGGCGATCCGCTGGGCGCTCTTGGGCCCGACGCCGGGCAGCCTGCCCAGTTCGTCGATCAGGTCCTGAACCACACCCTCGTACAACGTCGCGCCTTCCCTCGGGTGGTCGGTGGTGCTGTTCGGCCGGTGACGGCCGGATGACCGCTGGTGGCCGGATGGCCTGTGCTGGCCGCTGGTGGCCGGTGACGGCCGGATGGTGGCCGGATGGCCGGTGGTGCTCCGGTGCCATCATCCAACGAATCGGGCGTCGGACACAGCGCCCGACGCCCGACTCCCACATAAATCACATGGGTCTGTCGTCTGAACTTCAGACCTGCTGGAACGTGGGGCCGACGTTAGAACGGCAGGCCGGGGATGCCGCCGCCCAGGCCCTGGGTCAGCGGGCCCATGCGCTCGGCCTGCATCTTCTGCGCGGTCTGGTTGGCGTCCCGGACGGCCGCCAGGATCAGATCGGCCAGCGTCTCGGTGTCCTCCGGGTCCACGGCCGCCGGCGCGATGGTCAGCGCCACCAGCTCACCGGCACCGGTCACCGTCGCCTCGACCAGGCCACCGCCCGCCGAACCGTTCACCTTCGTCTCGGCCAGCTCCTGCTGGGCCTTCGCGAAATCCTGCTGCATCTTCTGCGCCTGCTTCAGCAGCTGCTGCATGTTGGGCTGGCCACCACCGGGGAACACGGCTGTCTCCTTGCTGTCACGGCTGTCTTGCGGTGCTTCGTTTCGTCACCGCCGAGCCTACGTGCTGCCCGCCGCTCCGGGCCCCGAGCCGGGGACCGGTCCGGGGCCCGGTCCGGGGACGGCTCGGGGCGGCCCCGGGGACGGCTCAGGAACCCTGGTGGTGGATCTCCTCCAGCACCGTCGCCCCCAGCTCGCGGATGATCAGCTCCTGGCCGGAGAACACGTCCTCCTTGAGGTCCGGGTCGTCCGCCTCCGGGATGTCGTCCTCCGGGGCCACCGACTGCACCGGACGGGCCGACGCGGCCGCGGGCGGCGGGGCCTGCACCGGCGCGGGCTGCACGGGCGGCGCGTGGACGGGCGCCGGCGCGGCCTGGACCGGCGGAGCCTGTACGGGCGCCGGGGCGGGGGCGTGGGCGGGCATCGAAGGCGCGGAGGCCGCCGGACGCGCCGGGGCTCCCCAGCCCCCGCCGCCCTGGGCACCGCCGACCTGGACACCGCCGCCCGGCGCACCGGCACCCGGGCCGCCGGCACCGCCGGACGGGTCGACGATGCACTCGATCCGCCAGTCCACGCCCAGCGAGTCGGCCAGCGCGGCGCGCAGCACGTCGTCGCTGTTGCTGCCGACGAAGCTGTCCCGGGCGCCGGCGTTGATGAAGGACACCTGGAGCACGCTGCCGTCGAACCCGGCCACCTGGCCGTTCTGGCTGAGCAGGATCCAGGTGAAGCGGCGGCGGTTCTTCACCGCCTCCAGGATCTGCGGCCACAGCTGCCGCACCTGCGCGGCGCCCTGCTGCGCGGACGCCGAAGGCTGCCCGCCGGGAGCCGCCGCCGGGGCGGGGGCCGGCGCGGGCACGGCGGCGGGAGCCGCCTGGACGGGGGCCGGAGCCGCCTGCGGCTGCGCCGCGGGGGGCACCGCGGGAGCCCCGGCGGGGGCGCCACCGGCGGGCGGGAAGCTACGGGGGATCGGCCAGGCACCCGGCGCCGGCCCGGCGGGGGCGGCGGCGGGCGGCGGAGCCTGCACGGGCTGCGCGGCCGGCATCGGCGCGGGTGCCACCGGCACCTCGGCCACCGGCGCGACCGCCATCGGAGCCGCCGGAGCCACCGAAGCTGCAGGAACCGCCGCAGCCTGCGGCGCCGCCATCGGCATGCCCACCGGAGCCGCCATCGGCGCGGCGAACCCGCCCGTCGCCGCCCGCCGCTCCAGCTTGTCCAGCCGCGCCTGCAACGACAGCTCGTCGCTGTACGCGCCCGGCAGCATCACCCGGGCGCAGATCAGCTCCAGCTGCAGCCGGGGCGCCGCGTTGCCGCGCATCTCGGTCAGCCCGGTGTTGACGATGTCGGCGGCCCGGCTCAGCTCGGCCGCGCCGAACGCGTCCGCCTGCGCCTGCATCACCGCGACCCGGTCGGCCGGGGCGTCGATCAGCCCCTTCTCCCCCGCGTCCGGCACGGTGGCCAGGATCACCAGGTCGCGCAGCCGCTCCAGCAGGTCGGTGACGAAGCGGCGCGGGTCGTGCCCGCCCTCGACCACCCGGTCGATCACCTGGAACACCGTCGCCCCGTCGTGCGCGGCGAAGGCGTCCACCACCTCGTCCAGCAGCGCGGAGTCGGTGTACCCGAGCAGCGCCGTGGCCATCTGGTACGTGACGCCGCCCTCGCCGGCCCCGGCCAGCAGCTGGTCCATGACCGACATCGAGTCACGCACCGACCCGGCGCCCGCCCGCACCACCAGCGGGAACACGGTGTCCTCGACCTGGATCCCCTCCCGGCCGCACACCTCCGCCAGGTAGTCGCGCAGCGTGCCGGGCGGGACCAGCCGGAACGGGTAGTGGTGCGTCCGGGACCGGATCGTCCCGATCACCTTCTCCGGCTCGGTGGTCGCGAAGATGAACTTGAGGTGCTCCGGCGGCTCCTCGACCACCTTGAGCAGCGCGTTGAAGCCGGCCGAGGTCACCATGTGCGCCTCGTCCAGGATGAAGATCTTGTACCGGCTGTGCACCGGCGCGAAGAACGCCCGCTCGCGCAGCTCGCGCGCGTCGTCCACACCACCGTGCGAGGCGGCGTCGATCTCGATCACGTCGATCGACCCGGGCCCGCCGGTCGCGAGGTCCCGGCAGGACTGGCACTCCCCGCAGGGCGTCGGCGTCGGCCCCTGCTCACAGTTGAGGCAACGGGCCAGGATGCGTGCGCTCGTCGTCTTGCCACAGCCACGCGGCCCGCTGAACAGGTACGCGTGGTTGACCCTGTTGTTGCGCAGGGCCTGCTGGAGCGGAGCGGTCACGTGCTCCTGCCCGATGACCTCCGCGAAGGTCTCGGGGCGGTAGCGGCGGTACAGGGCTAGGGACACACCCCCGACGATATCGGGACGGACCGACAAACGCGTCGCCGCTCACCCCTCACCCGGCCCTCACCCGGGCCCGGGAACGCAAAGACCCCCCGTGCACCCGCCAGAGCCCTCTTACCCTTGCTGCCTTCCGGCCCTGGGGGGGTTCAGAGAGATGACGCCACACGAGGGGCTGACCCCCACACTACCGGATCCCGGCCCCGACGATCCACAGGCCACCCCCACCCTCCGACCTTCGGGACAGGTGGTCGCGACCACCCCGAAACATGTACTAAGCTTCCTCTCGGAGGATTCGCCTAGAGGCCTAGGGCGCACGCTTGGAAAGCGTGTTGGGGGCAACCCCTCACGAGTTCGAATCTCGTATCCTCCGCCTCTGCCTAGCAAGGCAGTTGAAGGCCCCGACCGGGTTCCCGGTCGGGGCCTTCTTCGTGCCCTGGTCTCAGTTTTGGTCTCAGTTCCGATTTTTGGACCCCCGTGGCCGGGCCGCCGCCTGCTACCCCGCTCCGAAGCGGCGTTGCTTGGCCCGGGCACGCGACACGATCGTCCGCGCACCGGACGCGTTCATGCGCATACGCGCGAACTCGATGCTCACATCGAACCGCGTCGCCACCTGCTCGTCGGTCCAGCCCCTGAAGGCCACCTCGATGGCAGCCTTCATAGGAACCAGAAGTTCGCCCGACAGCGCGAGGGCCTGCGCCTCCTGCGTCTTCACGACCGGGTCCAGGCTCCGGCACCCCCCGTCAGTGAACACGACACTGCTGAACTCGTGCTCCAGCAGAAGGTGTGCCATCTCGTGCGCGACGTTCGACCGGCGACGCTGCGGATTGTGCGAGCTGTTCTCGACGATGAAGCGCGCTGTACCTACCGGAACCAGAGCCGCAGACCAGGTGCCCGCACGCTCGCTGGCAAAGTACTCCAGAGTCTCCGCCGGGCAGCCCGAGCCGCCGAGCTCGCTCAGCGGGTAGACCGGAATGCCGTACTCATCCGCGAGGCGAGCGAGATCGATGGACTGATGAAGCCCGACCTGGATGCGGGCCCGCTCTTCCAGAGCCAGGTCTTCCAGCGCCTTCTTCGTCCACCGCTGCCCCACGCCTCACCTCGAACCAGACTCTCGGTCGGCGGCAAACCGACGCACGGCCGCACCGATCAGCTCTTCCAAGTGCTTCACATCTGCCTCGCCCAAGTCGGAGCGAGCTCGCAGTAGCGGAGCAAGCTGCACAAGAAGCTCAGGTTCTTCGGGTACTTCACCCGGCCGGACGCCCTCGTCCACCATGAAGCTCTCGGCCGGCTCGCCGAGCCAGCTCACCAGCGCGGCAAACGCGTCCACGTCCGGACGGTTGCCATTGGCCAACCGCGTCATGGTCGACGGGCTGACGCCCACCTGAACAGCCAGTTGCCTCCACGAAAGGTCCCTCGACGCCCTTGCGGCGTCCAGCGCCGCGTAGAGGGCAGCCACGTTCACCTTCGTCCGGGCCATCGCCCTCCTCCTCGGTCTCTGTTTCCCTACCTCCTTTCTACCAGTGTTTGACATCTCGAACACCACGGCTTACCTTGATCCTCAAGAGATGTTCGATATCTCAAACAGTGACGGTATCTCGACACGTTCATGCCGGGTGCCCGAGCAGTTCCAGGAACGACACCATCAAGATCGGAAAGAGGTGCCCGATGGAAACCCCCATCGACACGACCACCAAGACGGACCCCCACCGGCACGTCAGCGTCACCGTGAAGGTCAACAACCAGGACGTAACGCTGCCGGACCGCGAGGTGACCGGCCTGGAGATCAAGCAGGCCGCGATCTCGCAGGGCCTGCCGATCGACGTGGGCTTCCAGCTCTCGGTCAAGCGCAGCCATGGCCGGTACGAGGTCGTGGACGACGATGAGCCGATCCGCGTCCACACCCACCAGGAGTTCCTCGCCGTACCGCCGGACGACAACTCGTGACCTCCCCGACTCCGGCAATCGCCGAAGCCGTCGAAGCCGTCCGAGCCCACTTCGCCGGTCATCCGGTCGAGGTGGTCCCGGACGGCTCCGGCGGGGTCTACGTCATCGTGGAGCAGGTCGAGATCGGAGCGGCCTACGTGCCGTCGACCACCTGGCTTGGCTTCCAGATCAGCGCGGCGTACCCGGACGCCGATGTCTACCCGCACTACGTCGGTCCGCTCGCTCGAACAGACGGCGGAGCCCACGGGCAGGCCATCCAGTCCGTCACGTGGCAGGACAGGACGGCCCTGCAGATCTCCAGGCGCTCGAACCGCCGCGACCCGAACATCGACAGCGCCGCACTCAAGGCCGAGAGGATTCGCAAGTGGCTCGCCGACCAGTGAACCCGCCCGCCATGGGCTGGAGCCTCACCATCCCGCCCAAGATCTGGGATCGTCTGTCTGATCACGTCCTGGGGTCCGCCGCCCGCGGCGCTGTCCTTCTCGCTGGCCTCGCCGACGGGCCGCGCGGACCCCGGCTACTCGCCCGCGAGCTGATCCTCGCCGACGAGGGCACGGACTACGTCCCCGGCGAGTTCGGCCACCGGGCTCTCGCCCCGACCTTCGTCCGCGACGCGGTGATCAGGGCCCGGGACGAGGGACTGGCGTACATCGCTGTTCACGCCCACCTCGGACGCGACCACGTGGGCTTCTCCGAGATCGACCTGGCCAGCCACGAGCGCGGCTACCCAAGCCTTGGCCAGATCAGCGGCCAGGTGATTGGAGCGCTCGTACTCACCGACCATGCCGCAGCCGGAGATCTCTGGCTGCCCGACGGCCGCCGGGAAGAGCTAGCAGAGACGATCGTCCCGACCGGGAACCTGCTGCGGCTGCGCTCCCAGCCAGCCACGGAAGAGCGCCCGGATTCCCTGCACGACCGCCAGGCACGCCTCCTCGGCGACTTGGGCCAGGAGACGCTCCGTCGGTTGCGCGTTGCCGTCGTAGGGCTCGGTGGTGTCGGCAGCATCCTCGTCGAGGAACTCGCCCGGCTGGGCGTGGGTGAGCTCGTACTGATCGACGACGAGGCCGTTGAGAAGACGAACCTTCCCCGGCTCGTGGCTTCTGAGCTCGGGGACATCGGGCGGCTCAAGACCGAGCTCGCCGCGCGCAACGCCCGGCGCGCCAACCCGGACGTCCGCCTGACCCAGATCGCCCAGCGTGTGGAGCGTCCGGAGTCGCTCGAGGAGCTCGTTCGCTGCGACTGGATCTTCCTAGCCGCCGACGGTGACGCTGCCCGCCATTGGGTGAACGCCGCCGTTCAGCAGTACCTCGTCCCGGCCACCCAGGTCGGAGTCAAGGTTCCGCTGACCCCTCAGGGGGAGGTGGGACAGATCCACACCGCCACTCGCTTCGTGCTGCCCGGCTCGGGATGCCTGTGGTGCAACCGGCTCGTCGATCCGACCCGCTTGGCCATCGACATGCACCCCACTGAGGAACGCGAGGCAGCACAGTACATCCCCGGGGTCCCCGCACCGAGCGTGATCACCCTGAACACGCTCGCGGCCGCGGAGGGGGTCAACCACTTCGTACTCTCGGTGGCCGGCCTCCACGACGAGGAGGGTGACCACGCCTCGGTCATCCACCGACCTCGAACGCGCCAGCGCGATCTTCAGATTCCTCGTCAGGGTCCGAGCTGCCGCTGGTGCACATCGAGCGGGCAGCTCGGGCTCGGACGGCGGGGAAGCACGCCGTTCTGAGCAACAGCACGATCGAGTTCCACTGGTTACCACTCGGAGGCGTTCCAGCAGCTTGGGAACGCCTCCGAGCCGTTGGTAGGGCGCACCAGCCGGGCGCAGGGGAGGTGCTCTCACTGGAGAGCGCAGTCTCGGCGTCGGCGAGATCCCGGTAACAGGCCGAGCGGCCACCGGGGGCGGCATAGGCACAGGCCCGGCGAGGTGTGCATGCGAGATCGGGACGGAGTTCGCCGTCTCGGGGCCGACCATCACTCGCGAACGCATCGGCCGCCACCACGGCACCTGGCGGGACGTCATCCTCGTTGAAGGTCGCAGCCCCAGCGTCGGCTGACCAGGACGCCGCCGTTCACGCGCGCCGAGGGCCCGACTGCGATGCGGTCGGGCCCTCGGGCATCAGGCGATCTGAGCCGACGCTCGCTCAGGCCGCGTCTTCGGCGGGGTCCTCTGGGCCAGATCCGACGTCGCCCCACAGAGCCGCGCCGATCTTCTTGCCGACGTCGTTCAGCATCGGCTCGGTGACGTGCTGGTAGCGCTGGGCCATCGAGGTCGAGGACCAGCCCATGATCGCCATGACGATCCGCTCCGGCACGCCGAGCAGGAGCAGGACGGTCGAGGCGGTGTGGCGGGCGTCATGGAGGCGGCCGTCACGGATGCCGGCCTCGCGCAGGAGCCGCTTCCAGTGGTGGTAGTCGGTGCTGGGGTTGAGCGGCTCGCCGGTCTCCGAGGTGAAGACGTAGCCCTTGTCCGTCCAGAGGTCGCGCGCGAGGGCCCGCTCGCGGTCCTGCTCCTCCTTGTGCTGCCGGAGGATCACGACGAGCTGCTCGGGCAGCGGCACCGCGCGTCGCCCGGCCCGGGACTTGGTGTCCTTGGTCTCGCGGCGGATCGGCTCCTTCTGCGGACAGAAGCCGGGCTTGCGCCCGCAGCGGTCGCCACAGCCGTGCCGGTACTTGGGCCGCAGCCGACCGCGCTTGACCCATGCGACACCGCGCTTGAAGTCGACGTCCTTCCACTGGAGCCCGAGCACCTCGCCCTGGCGCAGGCCGAGGGCGAGCGCGAAGATCCAGCGGGCGGAGTTGCGGCGCTTGCGCGCCGTGTCCATGAGCGCCTGGACCTCCTCGATCTCGAACGGCTCGACCTCCTCCTCTTCGAGCTTCGGGGCCTTGGCGATCGTGGCCACGTTGCGGGTGAGGTGATCGCGCCGCAGAGCCTCGCCGAGGGCGACACGGATGGTGCGATGCGCCTGGTGGGCGGTACCGGCGGCGCTGCCAGCGGCCTGCATCTTCTTGTAGAAGCGCTCCAGGTGCTCGGGCTCCAGCTTCTCCAGGCGGTGCGCGCCGAGGCCGGGGACGAGGTGCACGCGGACAGCGACCTCGTATCCGGCGTACGTGTTCTCGCCGACAGTGCCGGGCACGATCTCGGTGATCCAGTGGGTCAGCCACTTGCCGACCGTCCACTTCTGGCCGGCCTTGGGCACGGTGCCGTTGTCGCGCAGCTTCTCCAGCTTGCGGACCTTGGCCGTGACCTCGGGGCGGGTCTTGGCGCTGACGTGGCGGCGGTCGGGGGTGCCGTCGTCCTTGACGCCAACCGTGACACGGCCGTGCCAGCGGCCGTCACTGCCCTCGTAGATCGAGGAGTCGCCGTTGGGCTTGCGGGTCTTCGCCATCTGCGCCCCCTCAGGCCGCAAGGGCGACGTTCGAAGCGGCGGCGGCCGTGCGGGCGGCCACGTACTCCTTGAGCGCCTCGGCGGGCACTCGGCGGAGGCGGCCGATCGTCACGGACGGAACTTCGCCGGAGGCGACCAGGGCGTACATGGTCGTCCGGCCGACGCCGAGACGGCGGGCGGCTTCCTCGACGGTGAGGGCGACGAGCGTCGGGTCGGCTGTACCACCGCCCTGATCTGCGATCAGGCGGAGGAGGACGCGCTCGGTAGTGCCGAGAGCGCGGGCCACCCGGGCAAGCTCCAACGATGTTTCGGGCATGGGTGTCCTATCCCGGCGGCGCTTTCGGCTATGCGCCGCCGTTGTCGGTGTTCCAGGGATGGGCGAATCGGTTGTATGGGCCCGCGTTGTGACCCCGGCGTTCGTAGCACCGAGGGGTTGCGGAAGGCATGACGGGTCGAGGCTCCACGGGCGGGCAAAGCCCGTGGTCGGACCGGCGGGAGGGGACGTTAGCGGTTGATTACGGCCGCACCAAACCACCGAACGTCCAGCATGATCTGGTCCTCATCGGATCAGCGGCAGGAGTGACGTGCGGACTCGGCAACGTAGCAGGCACCCTCAAGTGGCCAAGGCCGCCGTTGAGGGCGACGGGCTACGTCGCGGCTCCTGGGTCAGCGAGACCCTAGGCGTCGGGCGAGCCGGGCGGAAGGCTCGGCGAGTGGTGGTCGTCACCAGCCTCGTCAGCCACGACCTGGGTGATCATCGCGCTGATGAGTTCGGCAAGGTTCGGGTGGGCTGCGCCGTAGGCATCGAGCGCGTCACGGGCGCGATTCATCTCCTTGCGAGCGGTGACGGACTTCTGCCAGCTCTCGGCGAACTCCGCCAGCAACCGCTTCACGTGGGCGTTGGCAGCGATCTCGGGTGGCCCGACCAGGTTGTCCAGGGAGATGTCGAAGACCTTGGCGAAGCCGATGGCCTCGTCCAGGTTCACCCTGCGACGCGGTTCACCGCTCTCGATGCGCCACACCGCCGACTGGTTGAGCGGGTAGCCGGCCTCGGTCAGGCGCTCCGCGAGCGTGGCAGTACTCCACCCGCGCGCCTCGCGCTCCATCTTGATGCGTTGGGCGACGTTCTCCTCCCCTTCCAGTCGCCGTCTCGGATCCGCACCAGCCACGATCAACCCTCCATGCATCGTCATTAAGCCCATTTGCAATGCGCCGAGCACGACGTTAACGTGATGCAAAGCGAAACGCAACTAAGCCGAACCGCATCGACGAGCCGGGCCAGCCACCCGGCATCGCGACAACACAAAGGCCCCCGGCGCTACGAACGCCGAGGGCCGAAGCAGAACCTCGAAACCGCCCATCCCTGGAACAGTCGACAACGGAGGAACCGGGTAGCCGCCCAGCGCCTCCGAGTGAGGACACCGCTGTGGACAAGCCTACGGCCCCGCCGTCAAAGCCGTCATCCAACGACGGGCGACGGGGCGACGCGTCGAACGCTCACGTCGGCCCCACCTCCGGAGAGCCGCCTCACAACGTCGACGCCGAACAGGCGGTCCTCGGCGCCTGCATGCTGAACCACCAGGCGGTGGAGAAGGTCCGCGGCACTTTGGACGCAGGCGACTTCTACCGGCCTGCCCACGAGACCATCTGGCGCGCGATCCTGGCCCTACGCGCCGAGGACGCGCCCACCGACCCCATCGCCCTCACCGACCACCTGCAGCGTGCGGGCGATCTCTCCCGCGTCGGGGGCTCGTCCTACCTCCACACGCTGGTCGCCGCCGCGCCGCCCTCGACGGACAACGCCGACTACTACGCTCAGATCGTGCGTCGCGACGCCCAACTGCGGACCCTGCACGCCACCGGCATCCGCACGGTCCAGCATGCCCTGGCTCCGGGCGCCGACCCGGACGAGATCCGTACCACCGTCGAGGCCGAGATCCGTGCCGAGCGCGAACGCGCCCTGGCCTCCGGCAACAGCCGCCTGTCTCGCTACATCGTCAACGGCTGGGATTTCGTCACCAAGACCGGCGCGGACAAGGAACCCTTGTGGGGCACCCGCGAACAGACCGCCTGGGCCTCCGGCGAAAGCCTGATGATCGTGGGCGCGCCAGGCGTCGGCAAGACCACCATCGCCCACCAGGTCATCCTCGCCCGCCTCGGCCTCCAGGCCGCCGTCCTCGATCTCCCCGTGGCCGAGGGAGAACGCGTCCTCTACCTCGCCATGGACCGCCCCCAGCAGATCGCCCGCGCCATGGCCCGCCGCATCCTGCCTGCCGACGAGGCCCACCTGCGCGACCGCCTCGCCGTGTGGCAGGGACCGCTCCCCGCCACCCTCGACAAGGAACCCGATCTCCTCGCCGAACTCGCCGCCGCCCACCGCGCCGACACCATCGTCATCGACAGCCTCAAGGACGCGGTCAGCACCCTCGTGGACGACTCCCTGGCCGTCGCCTTCAACAACGCCCGCATGCGGGCCCTGCGCGCAGGCGTCCAGATCATGGAGCTCCACCACCAGCGCAAGGCCACCGCCGACGCGCCACGCGGCCAGCGCCCCACCCTGGACCGGGTGTACGGCTCGACCTGGCTGACCGCGGGAGCGGGCAGCGTCCTGTTCATCGCCGGAGAGGCCGGCGACCCGGCGGTCACCATTCACCACCTCAAGACCGTGACCGGCGAGATCGGCCCGCTGCCGGTCGTCCACGACCACCAGCGCGGAACCACCTACGTCGAACCCACCCTCGACCCGGTCACCCTCCTTCGCGCCGCGACGGACGGCCTGACCGCCCGTGACCTGGCGACCGCCCTGACCGGCGAGGCCAACCCTGACCGCGCCGACATCGAGAAGGCCCGCCGCCACCTGGACCGCCTGGTCAAGAGCGGACTGGCGGTCAAGAGCGAGGGCACCGCGGGTGGTGTCGGAGGCGGCCAGCAGGCCAGGTACCGCCCGTCTGCGCGGCACATCACCGCCGCCTCCTGACCTTGCGGCGGTCGCCGAGGTGACCGGGGACAGTGACCGGCGGGTCGGTCAGTCGGTCACTCCCACTGACCGCGCTGACCGGAGTGACCGCATCGGTCAGCGCCCCTGCGAACCGTGGCAACCGGCTCAGGCGGCCGCACCGGTCACAGCCTTTGCCGCCGGTCAGCGTGCGGATCACCAACCATCCCAGGCGGCAGTGGCGGGACGTGGTCCCGTTCACGGGGCCGTCCACGCAGCCATCTCGCAACAAGCGTGGCGACAACCGCTCACATCGTCCACGCAGAGCGCAGAAACCGCAGGTAGAGCGATCACGAAGTCGTACACGCCGTCCACCCGACCCAGCGTTCACGCGCGAGCCCCCCTCTAGAAGGGGGCTCGCGTGTACGCACCGGCGTGGACGCCTCATCGTCCAAGCCTCTGTCAGGCCGTCTGGAGCCGGAGCAAGTTGTGGGATAAGCGATGCATACCCCGGCACCGCCAAGGCGGAGCAAGTTGTGGGGCAAGGAGTCCTTACCCCGCCCGCTCCCCTTGGAGGAGCAGCGGCCCTCGCCCAGGGGTGCGAAGGCAACGCAGCCGGCCGCCATACGGGAGCCCGCATCCTCCCACCCGGTGGCAGCTTCCGAGCGGGAGGATGCCCAACCAACGTCGCCCCCTCACACCGTGGCGACCGACCATCCGTAACGGGAGAAAGAGGGGCCTCCATCGTGGTAGGCGGCCAGTGCCTGCACGGAGGTCGGGAACGCGGCCTCGGGGAAGCGATCCGCCGCGACCCACCGGGCGGCCAGGTGCTTGTCCGGCTCGGTGTTGGTCAGTTCGCCGGTCCACCTGTCGGTGGCGAAGACGAAGAGGACGAACTGCCCGGCCTGGTCAAAGCCCTGCTCGACGTGGATGACATGGACGAGTACTCGGCCGGGTCGACGAGCAGGCCGGTCTCCTCCTTGAGCTCGCGGGCGGCGGCCTCGTCCAGGGCTTCACCGGGCTCGACCTTGCCACCGGGGACGGTCCAGGCCGGCTGGGGGGACCAGTTGCGGGCGGCGTAGAGCACGGCGGCGATCGTGTCGGTGTCCTGGTCGTGGACGATCACGCTGACCGCGTTGCGGCTGTTCATCACGCTGGTGGTGGTCACGGTGCCCACTCCTTGTTGAAGTGCCGGAGGATTCCGGTGGTCCGGGCGGGTGGCTGAGACTGGCTCCGCAGCTAGGGCGGCGTGGGTGCTCAGCGCCCGAGCGTGAGCCGGTCGGCGTCGGTGTGGGAGAAGACCAGGTCGGTCATCTGCTCCGGGGTCTCGGTGCACCGGACAGGCGGCTGCGGTCGGCGCACGGCCTGGGGGTAGGTGGCCGGGTCGTAGTCGTTGGTGAGCGTGTACGGGTGGAAGCCGTGCTCGAGCAGGGCGTCGATGATGCCGGCGGCGCTCTCGCCCTGCTTGGCCAGGAGCTTGGGGGTGACTTCCACGACCAGCTCGACGTCCTCGCGCAGGTGCGGCAGCGCGGGCAGCAGTCCCCTGACCGCCGCCGCCTCGGCGCCCTCGACGTCGATCTTGATGACTCGGGCGGTGTCGAGTTCGGCCTGGCGGAGGAGTTCGGTGAGCGGTGCGGCTGGCACGTGGAAGGTGGTGTGGACGTGGCGGGGCCGGATGGCGGTGGTGTGACCGAGGTTGGCCGGGTCCTCCAGGTAGAGGGTCAGCGTGCCGGTGAGGTCGGAGGCGGCGGCGCGGACGGTACGGATGTTGGCCCGGTGGTTGGCGGTGGCCGCGCTGGTGAGGTCGTCATGGAACTGCGGGGTGGGCTCGATGGCGACGACTCGGCCGGTCGGTCCGACTGCGTGGGAGGCCAGGAGGCTGAACGCGCCACGGTGGGCCCCGACGTCGACGAAGGTGTCCCCGGGCCGCAGGCGGTCGCGCAGGAAGGCGCTCAGGTTCGGCTCCCACTCGCCGAAGAGGTACTGGTAGCGCTGGATGACGTCGCTGGTGGTGACGGTGACCAGGTCACCCGAGCGCAACCGGGCAGCGGTGTGGAGGGGACGGGTTCGCAGGTGGTCGTCGAGGAAACGGTCGACGAGCTGGGCCTTGCCGACAGTTCCGGGCGCGTGGCGGACGTAGGCCCGCAGCAGACGGGCGAGGGCGGAGGCGGGCACGCGTGTACTCCTTCAGGTGGCGGAGGGTACGGAACGCGGTTCCCGGAGCCGGCCGCGGTGGCAGACTTGCCGGTGAACGCTGGTGGCGGTGAGGGGAGTTGTCGGTGGCCGAGAGTGGTCCGGTGGTGTTCCTGCTGGTGGGGCTCACCGGTTCGGGGAAGACGACCTACGCCCAGCGGGAGCTGGAGCCGCGGGGTGCGGTGCGGCTGTCGGTAGACGAGGCCGTCCACGAGCGGCACGGCCGGTATGGGATCGACTATCCGGAGAACACCTACTTCGAGAAGGAGGCCCCGGTAGTCGCCGAGCTGCACTCCCGGCTGGTCGAGCTGGTCTCCGAGGGCCGGGACGTCGTGTGGGACCACGGACTGTGGCAGCGGAAGGACCGCGACGCGATGAAGGAGCTGGTGGAGTCGGCCGGCGGTCGGTGGCGGCTGCTGTACTTCCCCGTCGATCGGGACGAGCTGCTGCGCAGGCTGGCCGAGCGCAACCAGCGAGGGGACGCGAACGCGCTGATCGTGACCCCTGAGGCTCTGGACGACTTCTTCGCGCGGTTCGAGGCGCCTCAGGACGAGGGCGAGGAGATCGTGGAGCCGGGCTGGCTCTGACGGGGCGGGCGCCAGGCGGCGTGGATCTGGGCGGCTTCGGCGGCCCAGTCGTCGGGCAGGCGGTCGAGGGTGACGTGGCGGAAGGCCAGGCGAGGGTCGGAGACGTCGATGCGGCCATGGTGGCGGTCGATGTGCTGCAGCAGGCGGGTGGCCTCAGTCCTGACGGCGTGGGTGTGCTCTGTCCAGGCGCCGGACGTGAAGCGGTCGACACGGCGGCGCAGGTCGTCCAGGACGCCGGCGCGCCACTTGAAGTGGTGGACGCACGCGAGCGTGTGCGAGTCGGGCCTGCGGCCGGGGGCACGGTGGTTGCCGGAGGCGACCGTGACATCGGAGAGCGCGAGGACGATCTTGCGAGGGTCGCCCTGCAGGAGGCGGTGGGTGAGGTGCCCACCGAGCGGGAAGGCACGGTCAAGCCCGCTCTCGGGCCGCCAGAGGGCGAGTCGGCCGTCCGCGCTGACGCGGTCGAGCATCAGCCCGCCCACGACCGCCCGACCGTTCTCCTCGGCCTCCGCCGCCACGTCGCTGAGCGTGGCCGGGTAGGTGTGGAACTCGTCGGAGTCGGCGAGCAGGTGCCAGCCGGGGCCGGCCTGCCGGCGCAGAGCGTCGCGCAGTTCGGTGTTGGTGTGCTCGTGCCACGGCCCGGTGCTGACCTGGCCGGTGGGCAGGTCGAGTTCCCGGGCGGTGCCCAGCAACTGGCGACGCCAGGCGTCGGGGACGTGCTCGGCGAAGTGGAAGGCGAGGTGGAAGCGATCGATGCCGAGTCGGCGGTAGTGAGCGGTCCAGGCGGTCAGCAGGACCGGTTCGACCGGGCCGATCACGGCGACCAGCGCGGGGGCGGCGGGCGTCATCGGTACTCCTTGATCAGGTCGGTGTAGGTGTCGATGAGGTAGGCGGCCTGCTCGGCTGCCGGCAGCATGTCCAGCGCCGTGGGTGCCTTCGGCCCCGGCCGCTCCGGCGGCCCGTCCGTCAGAGCGTCGAGCGCCGCGGCCAGGGCACCCGGGTCGCCGGCCGGAAACACCTGGGCCCAGGGCTGCCCGACCAGCCGCTCGGTCAGGTCCGGGTCGTGGTCGGAGACGATCAGCGGGACATCGAGCCGGGCGGCGTCCATGACCAGGCCGGATTCCTTGCCGGTGCCGGGACACCGGGCCACCACGGCGGCATCGGCGGCGGCATAGACCAACCGGAGGATGTCCTCGCCGACCGGGCCGGGCACCGTGTGGACCCGCACACGGGGCAGGCGGTGCCAGCGTTCGAGTACCGCGTCGTCCAGCGGAGTGCCGCAGACCAGGACGTGTAGCGGCTTGGTGAGGCGGGCCAGGGCGGCATCGATGGTGGCGATGTCCTTGTAGGGCCACCAGCCGCCGACCACGCAAACCGCCGTCGCCGAGGCGGGGATGGTGAAGGCGGCGCGGGCACCGTCGCGCTCGGCGGCGGTGAGGGGCCGACCGTCGTCGACCGCGAACGCCTGAACCCGGCCTGCGAGGTGGGGAAAGACCGGGGAGAGCCGGTCGCGGACGGCGGTGGTCGGATAGAGGGCGACCACGTGCTTCTCGCTCCGCCGGGCGAGCCGACCCAGCAGACGGACCGGCGAGTCTTCGGTGGTGACCAGTTCGTGGATGAACCGCAGGTGTGGGGTGCCGCCGAGCAGGGCGGCCATGCCGTGCAGGGCTTCGCTCGCGCTCAGGATCACCACGGCCGCCGGCTGAGGGGCGAGGCGGCGGGCGGTGCGAAGGCAGGCGGCTTCGGTCAGGCACCGTGCGATCAGGGTGACCTGGTGTGGCAAGCGACGCAGCGCCACCGGCCAGCGTCGCGAGCCGAAGGCCCGCTTGCCGGCGGTCGACACGTATGCCGCCGTTCGGGCTCCGGCCATCAGGGCCTTCGCCGCCGTACCCACCGGTCCGGCGGCGATGCAGGAGCCGGCCCGCAGCAGCGGACCGAGCCCGTCTGCGATCCCCTGCGGGGTGATGACCACGGCACCCGGGCGAGCGGCGGCAAGCGCGGCCAGTGTGCGCTGGTGGTGCCCGCCGCCTCGATGGGCGTTCGGCTCGATCAGGACCAGCGGGCCGGGGCGGTTGCTCATCCGGCGACCGCCTGTTCGCCGTGCAGCGTGATGAAGTGCCGGTGCAGCCACGACGGGTCGTTGAGCGCCTCGAAGCGCTCGGGGTCGCGGGCCGCGGTCCGGGCGAACTCGATCCCGTCGCGGGCGCCGACGGACGCATAGTCGGCGAAGTCGCCGTCCTTGCCGGCCTTCCAGGCGTCGATGCGTTCCTGGGCGGAGGCATCGGTCATGCCGTACTCGCTGCCGCGCGCGAGCATCGAGCACTCGCGGAAGCCCGCCTTCCAGGCGTGGAACGGGGTCTGGTTGAACAGCGTGATCCCGGCGGTGTGCTGGCTGAACTCGACCCGGCCGGGCAGCGCGGCGAGCACGTCGACGGCCTGGCCCATCTCCTGCAGCGCGCTGGTGCGGATGAGCTTGAGTCCGCCATAGCCGTAGGTCAGGCCGTTGACCGGGTTCACGGCCCGCCAGACCCGCATCGACACCCCCGCGGCCAGCGGCTCCACCGAGCTGGTGAGGAACTCGGGGTCGATCGCGAAGTCGCCGTCGGCGAGGAAGAACTGGTCGGTGTCGACCAGCTCGGCGGTGAGGCGGTAGGCGCGGCGCATCCCGCGCACCCCGTGCAGGCGCTTGACGCTGCCGCCCAGTACTCGGGCCAGGCGGGTGTGCAGGGAGTCGGCCAGCGGCTCGTCGTAGGAGAGCTGGACCGCGTCGAAGCCGGTCACTTGATCGCCTCCAGGTAGCGGGCGGCAACCGCGTCGGGCGTGAGGTCGGTGGTGGAGACGTACGCACGCTCGGCGTGCAGCAGGTAGAACTCGGGGTCGGTGGCGAGGCGCTCGGCGATCAGGGCCGCCTGGTCGTCGTCGTCGAAGAGCAGCTCGGGATCGAGGTGCTCGGCCAGCCAGCCGGTGCGCGGGCCGATCACGGGCAGGCCCATCGCCTGGCAGTCGATCACCGACATGGACCAGGGGCAGCCGGGCCGGAAGGGTGCGATGCCGAAGTGGGCTCCGGCGAGCAGGTTGCGGTAGCGGATGCGGTCGCCGCGGTCGGAGGCGATGTCGACGCCGTCAACGGCGGCGAGTTCCTCCAGGTGCCGCTCGGGGCTGGGGTCCAGGCGGACGCGCTCGGCGCTGCGGGTGCCGAACAGGTCCATCACGGTGAGCCGTACCGGGGCCTTGGCGACGAGGTGGCGGGCGAGCCGGGTGAAGCGGGCGGTGCCGTAGTGGGCATACAGGCGGTGGTTGTAGATGCCGACAGCGGCGCCCACGGGGGCGGTGAAGTCGGCCGACTCGCGCACCAAGCGCACATCCCTGGGGGCGGGCACCACGTGCAACTTCTCGGTGAGTTCGACACCTGTGCGGTTAGCGACGGCGGCGGTCCACGAGGCGGCCGTGCCGGAGTGGACCAGGACGCGGTCGCAGGCGGCGAGGCCAGCGGAGAAGGCCAGGAGCACGCTGCGGCCGAGCCCGCCGTCGTCCATCGCGGGGTCCAGCTCCAGCTGACCGGTGTCGGTGAAGGAGAACGGCAGGTAGTGGCAGTAGCCGGCGATCAGCGCGTCCACTCCCGCTTCCAGGAGCGCGGCGCGGATCGCGGGGGCGGCCTCGATCTGGTTGGCCACGACCACTTCGGGCTGCTGGCGGCTGAACAGCCGCACCAGGGCCCCCACGCCCGGGTTGAAGCGGGCCCGGTACTTGGTCGACGGCGAGGCGGTCCGCACGAACTGCACGCGGTCGTCGCCGGCCGGGACGGGAGCGGCCACGGTGACCTCGACCCCGGCGTCGGCCAGGGCCGGGGTGAGCATGTCGGCGAAGGTGTAGCCGGAGTCGGCAGTCAGCTGGCTGGAGTTGGAGACGTTGAGCAGGTACAGCAGGCGCATCCCTTGGGCCCTCCCTCTCTCGGCCCGGGTGTCGACCCGGGCTGGCAAAAGAAGGAAACCGGCTACCAGGACCGTGACAGAATGATGAATCGAGATCACTCACGGTTCATTCATCTCATCCAGCAGCCAGGGCGGGGGCCTTGATGGACGAGCGCGACGACAGCCCGACCGTTGAGCAAGCCGCCGAGGCGTTCGCAGCGGAGGTCTCGTACTGGCGCGAGGTGCGCGGCCTGTCCAAGCGGGGGCTCGCCCTCAAGATGGGCTTCGACCCGTCGTACGTGAGCCACGTGGAATCCGGCCGGCACAAGCCGACCGAGGACTTCGCGCGTCGCTCGGAGGAGACCCTCAACGCGGGCAAGGCCGTCTGGAAGCGCTGGCTGGACTACGAGACCGCCAAGAACCGAGCGGCCCCGGCTGCGGCTCCGCCAGCCCCGCGCCGCCCCGAACAACCGTACGCGACGGGCTCAGCGATCATCGTGGCCCACGACGGCGCCCGCCTGGACTTCGACGGCTCCCACTACCGACTGACGATGCGCCGGCTGTTGCGGAACACCGGCAGCGAGCCGATCACCCGCTACCTGATCCGCATCAGCGTCGACCGCTACCCCGGTGAGCCCGAGCGCTCCAACGCCCACTACCGCGAACACCCGCTGACCTGGGACGAACTCGCGCTGACCGCGACATGCCGCGGGGAGGCGATGAACTGGCAGACCAAGCACGACCGCGACGCGTTCAAGGAAGTCTGGCTGCTCTTCGAGAACGAGCAGGGCCGCTTCCCGCTCTACCCGGGCGAGGAGGTCTGGATCGAGTACGCCTACTCGGTCGGCGAGGAGAAGTGGGGCCGCTGGTTCCAGCGCGCGGTCCGCCTGCCCACCGAACACCTCGAAGTCGAACTCGCCTTCCCCACAGACCTCGACCCCGCCGTGTGGGGCATGGAGACCTCCATGACCGCCGAAGCGGCACCACTTCGGACCGCCCCGATCCGGCGCGAGGAGGGCGGCATGCGCGTCTTCTCCTGGAGCACGTCCACGCCGGACCTCCACGCCCGGTACCGTCTCGAATGGCGGTTCCGGGCCCGACCCGAACGCGACACGACCCAAGGGGAGTTCAGGTGATCCAGGTGCGGCCCAGCGAGCAGATGCGTGACCTCGGCGTCGTCCAGGAGGGCGAGCCCGTACTCGCCGAGCCTGCCCGAGCGTTCGACCTGCCCACCGAGCGCGACGCCGCCGAGCAGGTCATCGAGAAGCTGTTCACCGCCATGGAGCGGATCAGCCAGGTCCACCCCTTCGCCAAAGGCATGGGCATCGCCGCACCGCAGATCGGGATCGGCCGGGCCGCCGCCATCGTCCAACCAGCAGAACCCGGTGCACCGGCGATCATCCTGCTCAACCCGACCATCACCGACCGCGCCGACGAGACGGACGAGCAGTACGAAGGCTGCCTCTCCTTCTTCGACGTCCGCGGCATGGTCCCCCGCCCACTGCGGATCGCCGTGGAAACCACCACACTGGACGGCCAATTGGTGGCCACCATGTACGAACGGGGACTCGCCCGCCTGATCCACCACGAGATCGACCACCTCAACGGTCTGCTCTACACCGCACGGATGCGGAGCGGCATCGACCCGGTCCCAGTCGAGCAGTACCGCCAGACCGGCCGCGCCTGGGCCTACGAGCAGTAGCGGGCCACGGCCGCCATGTGGGCAGGGTGCCGGCCGCAGCTAAGCGGCGGTACGGACGATCGCCTTCCTATCTCCGCTTGTCGCGTTGGCGCTGGAGATCATCCAGAAGCTTTTCGAGCTTCAAGGATGACCAGGAAGCGCTTGCGTTCCACTGGTCCCACTTGGTGGGAAAGTAGGGCGCCACGTTGATGAGCTTCCGCTTGAGGTCCTCCAGAGACTTTGCGAACTCCCCGGCTGTCTCTGCCGCATAGCGCTCCGGGTCCTTGCCGGGCGGGACAACGTACCTGCCAAGGACAGTGGGCGCGTGCTGGATCGCGTAAGCCACTGCCTTGACCGCTTCGTCGAACGCAGAGCGTCTGGCCTGCTCCTCCTGCAGCGCCAGTTCCGTAGCGCTCTGTGCCGCCCGTTCCCTTTCGTCCTGCTTAGCGAAACTGCGGCGGCGCCGTTCGTGCCCAGCCACCACTAGATAGGACGTCAGTGCGGAGACGGGCGCGGTAGCGAGAACAGCAAGGACTACGTCCTCCAGTGCCACAGTCACTCCTTTGTGATGCGCGCGCCATGCGCGCCGGAAAGAGACTGCATCACCAGCGGACTAGCAATCAAATCCAGCTCTGGACATGGGATGCAGTGGCGAGGGATAGCCAGCGACACTGATCTACTACGCCGGGCAGAACGCCGACCTGACCGGCACCGTACGGCCGATGGCGGCCAGCCCACCACCAGCACAACCCTGCACCCACCACCGCCGTGGCTCGACCCACCAGCAGCACCGCCGCTACCAGTAGCTGCATGGCGAAGGGTCCGGCGCGCCCAAGGACGCCGAACCCTGACAGCACCGGTCAGCGCGTGCTGCGCCATCCACGGCGCGGCCCCGCCGCCCGCGCGCCACATCCAATCAGTGGTCTTGATCACCATCACCTCGCGAGTCTCGCCCCATAGGGGTCACTAATCCGCTGCAGGGATGAATGCATCGGTAGCAGGCGAGAGGCCGCCCATCTGGTTCGGATCCCAGCACCCGTCGCAGGACTTCAGGTTCGATTTCCATTCGAGTAATCCGAGCGAGCGGGTCGCGCGGATCATTGACCAGCGAGACCTCATGGAGTGACGCGTCCCGGATCACCGGGTGCGGACGTACCCACACCGTCTGGCCGACAGCGTGTCCACATACCGTGGCTCCACATGCCGAACACGATCCGTCTGACGCACGCAAGACCAAAATCTCGTACGCGGTGTCGAGAAAATGAGGGCACTCATCGAGGTCCTCTCCGCACAGAGAACAGCAACGTACTACCTCAGTAAAGCCAACCGACATCCCCCAGCGATAGTGCATGAGCGACACCGGACAGACCTCCCAGTACGCCCCATCCTCAAAAGGCACGTCGCAACCAAATAGGCCGCCCACGAACGCAGCGACCTCATGCGCGTGGCGGTGCGCAGTGGGGCCCGCAGGAGTGCGCTCCAGGAAGTTGAAGGCGTCGATCGCTCTTGCAAGTGCCTCCCGAGCGATCCGCTCAGCGTCCTGCCAGTAGAAGACGCTCGTGGCGGGACCGAGCGCTTCGACAGTCGGTGGCGTGAGGCCGTGAGTGACAAACCGGTGTGGCTCAGGGCTGGGGCTCCGTATCGCGTAGCCACAAACAACACCAGCAGCGGACTGCGCCGACCGCCGCCATGCCTGGCTGCTCAGTCTTCGGGCCACTGGCTCCCAAATAGCCCGCAGATGACGTATTTGGGACTGGGGCTCGCGTACGCCGCGCAATGCCAGATCAGCGGTGGTCTGCCCCCAGGTGGGAATGTCAGCGAGGTCAGCACCAACGAGTTCGGAGAGCACGCGGCAGGCATCGGCGTAGCTGCGGGTTGACTCCCTCAGGGCAGCGTGTCCGTCTTGCCATAGGGCCTGCTCACGAGCTCGTCCGGACGGTGGAGGAAGGGCGACTCCAGTGCGGATCGCCCGCCCAGCAATCCTCATCTCACTCCTGCCTCATTCCGGGAGGGATCTCCAGGGACTGGTTCTGTTCGGGTGGCCGAGGTCCCGACACTGGCCTGGCGAGCGCGTCGTTGATGAGGCGGTCGATCTGGCTGGTCCGGCCGGTGACCTCGACTCCTCGCAGGATGACGCCGGACTGCCTGAGGTCGAGCTCAGCAATCCTCACTGTGACGAGTGCGCCGTCGACGTCGGCATCGGTCTCGGTGTCTCCACGCCCTCGGGACGATCGCACTCGTGCCCTGGCTGTCGTCGCAATGGCCCTTGCTGCTGCCTTGAGCGCATCGCTGGAGACACCGATGGCCACAGCTACCGCGATCGTTGCAGCGACGCTCTCCGCGCTGTACTCACTCAAGTAGCTGCGGGCGCCCCTCGGAAGCGCGAACTCGATGTCGACCCCGTCTCGCCTCAGGGATTTGAGCAGTCCCGCAACGTCCTCGCGGTAGCCGGCCGCACCATCAAGGACCTTGTCGGGTAGCAGGTACAAGCGCCCCGCAATCACGGGCACCTGAAGTTGCTCGGCCACCAGCCGTTCCCCGAGCAGCCATTCCCGTGCTTGTCCAAGCGACGGTTCCTGAAGCGCCATGTCGGACGTACTTCTCTCGGTCAGCCTGGCGAAGTGGGCGTCGCCAGCGGTTCACGCCGATACAGCAACTTACCGTCTCTGACCGATGCAGCGGCCGTTCCTCCGTGGGAGGTTGGCTTAGCGCTGGTTTGCAAGTGCCATGTGGCGAGCAGGATCGCTGCGATCCCCTGCCGCGTCGCGAGAGGTGCCGTTTGAAGCCGTCACGTGGTGAGTCACGTTCCAAGAAGCCCGTGAGCCGACCTGGTGAGGACTTGCTCCGAGCTGTCCTCGCGAAGGCACCCGCCGAACAGCGGAAGCTCGCCGATGGCCGAGATACAGCGGCCGTTCTCATCGGCATGGTCCATGAATGGGGCGAGATCCGCGGCGGCAAGGTCTGGTGCGAGATCACTGGCAGTCGGTGGGCCCACTTGTCCGACGACTCATGGGTCATCGGCGACTACCGTCCGCTCGGTCTGAGTGCGGACATGTGCGCGGTAAGCGATCACGCGGTGGGACGAACCTTCGCTTCCGGCTACCAGAAAATGGTCTCATGCAGCGTGCCCCCGGTGTCCTACTGGAGCGTCATCACCACGCTGGAGGACGTCGTACCTGTCATGCTCGCTGTCCTAGACCGCGAACTGACCGGCGCGATCGCGTGCCTCGATTGGTACCTCCAGACACCATGCTCCCCCAGGCTCTGCCCACATCACCCAGACGGCGATGGCCCGCCAATCTGTGGCTCGGCCGCCTGCGCAGACGCCTCACGCGACAGCCCTTGCGACTGTGTCTGCGGAAGCGAGAATCACGGCATCGGCAGGGGTGCACTCCGTACCGCACGCCCTGAGGCACCCGACTGGTCCACCGCGCCAGCACCGTTGTGGCAGCCGGGCTTCGGCACCGTAGAGGTGGACCCAACGCACCGCCGGATTGCTGGACGTAGTCCGTTCAGCCGGCACGGCACTCGCGTACGTGCCCCCTCAGTGGCGTGGACCGGCACGGTGGAAGACGCACCAGCCGACCGCGACTGAGCACCACCTGGTCTCAGTTCTGGTCTCATTCACCCCCGTCCGGCCCGGTTCGACCGGTGTCCGGCGGTTCGCGCCGCCGCAGGTCAGAACGGGTGTGAACCCTGACGGACGCCCTTCGTGAGAATGGGAAAGCGTGTTGGGGGCAACCCCTCACGAGTTCGAATCTCGTATCCTCCGCCTTCACGAAGGCCCCGACCGGTTCGCCGGTCGGGGCCTTCGTCGTATCCGCCCTCACCGGTGCGTGCTGCTCCCGGCCGGGTTCGGCGGCGGGGGGTGTCCGTGCGGACGGGCAGGAACCGCTCACTCCGTCGGGCCGTCATCTCCACGGGGGATGCCACAGGCTCACGCCCCCTGCGCTCTTCACCGCCGAGGTCCGAGGAGATCCATGGTCGACACCGTCAACTCGCTGGTCACCCGCGTTCACGAACTGCTGGTGGCGCACCTGACCAACAGCGCCGCCGGGATGGTGCCCGGGCGGGACGCCTCCTCGCTGCTGGGTGCGTTCCTCGGTGCCCCGCGGGCCGTCGACGTCGCCGCGGGCTTCCACGACATCGTCCGGCGTGCCACGGCGCTCGGGCCCGACGGCAGGTGGCTCGTCGCCTCGGCCCACTCGAGCCTCGCCGGCCTGGCCCTCGCCCGCGGGCAGGCGGACCAAACGATCCTCCACCTCGACGCCGCGGTGTCGGCCGGCTACAACGACTGCGTGGCGCTCCACATGGCCCCGATACGTCCGCTGCACCACGACCCCCGCTTCCAGGCCCTGTACCAGCGGATGCGCGTCACCGAGGCGGACCTCGACGAGTTCTTCTGGATGCACCAGGAGATCCAGATCATGTCGAGGGAGTCCCAGAGCGCGGCCGTCGACAACATCGGCCGCCTCGACACCGGGGTGTCCCTGCTCCCGCAGGCCCCCCTGCCCACCCGCGAACCGGACACCCCCGGCGTCCTGATCACCCGCGTCGATCTCGCCGCGACCCAGACCGCACTCCAACAGGCCGCGGTGAAGGCGGAGTTCCAGCGCAGCTCCGGCAACACCAGCCTCAGCCTCATCGACGACACGTGGGACTACCCCCGCGCCCGGCTCGACGCCTGGCACGCCGAGGAGTTGGAGACCCGGCGCATGCAGGCCGCCGCGGCCCGCGCTTTCGTCGAACGCCCCGGCGCCGGGACCACGCTCCTCCCCTGCCCACCGCTGGGCTCGATCCGCTACCCGGCCTGAGGAACACGGAACGAGGAACGCGGAGCGACGGACGGTCGCGGTCTCCCTCTCGGGAGGGAGGCAGCGCCCCGCCCCGGCGGGATCCGCGGTCCTCGCCGAACCGGTTGACTCGGGGCATCGACGACCGGGGAGGCAACCATGCTGCGCAAGCGAATCGGACGGCTGGCGGCACAGATCGCTGTGGCGGCGCTGCTGGCCGGCACGGCCGCGGTGCCCGCCGCGGCGGCGCAGGAGGCGGGACCGGCCGACATCCGGACGGCCATCGAGGCGGTTCCGGGCCTGCACGTCGTGGAGGAGAGGCCGGCCGCGGCCGGGTTCCGCTTCTTCGTCCTGACCCTGCACCAGCCCGCCGACCACCGGCACCCCGAGAAGGGCGGCTTCGAGCAGCGCCTCACGCTCCTGCACCGGGGCACCGACCGGCCCACCGTGCTGTACACCAGCGGCTACACCGTCTCCACTGCCCAGAGCCGGGTGGAACCCGCCGAACTGCTGGACGCCAACCAGGTGAGCACCGAGCAGAGGTTCTTCGGCACCTCCCGGCCCGAGCCGGCGGACTGGGCCGACCTCGACATCGAGCAGGCCGCGGCCGACCACCACCACGTGGTCGAGGCGCTGAACCAGGTCTACCGGGCGGCCTGGATCTCCACCGGCGGCAGCAAGGGCGGCATGGCCACCGTCTACCACCGCCGCTTCTACCCGCAGGACGTGGCCGGCTCGGTCGCCTACTCCGCGCCGAACAACACCGACGACCGCGAGGACTCCGCCTACCTCGACTTCCTGCGCACCGTCGGCACCCCCGAATGCCGCGGCGCCCTCCAGGCCGCCCAGCGGGCCCTGCTGGAGCGCCGCACCGCTCTGGTCGCCAGGTACCAGGCGTGGGCGGACTCCCGGGGAGACGGCTTCCTGCTGACCGGAAGTGCCGACAAGGCCTTCGAGATCGCCGTGCTGCGGACACCGTTCATGTTCTGGCAGGGCCACGGACAGGCCGCGTGCCCGGCCGTGCCCGCTCCGGACGCCTCCGACGACGCGCTGTACGACTGGCTCTCCGGCATCGCCCAACTCCCGGTCTACGCCGACTCGGTGGCGAACCAGTTCGTCCCGTACTTCTACCAGCTGGGCACCCAGCTGGGGTACTTCCCGGTCGAGACGGCCCACCTGGCCGACCTGCTCCGCTACCCCGGTGCCACCGAACCGCGCACCTTCGTCCCCCGCGACATCCCGCTGAACTACCGGCCGCAGGCGATGCGCGACGTGGACTGCTGGGTCCGCACCCGCGGCGACCGGCTGATGTTCGTCAACGGCGGCGCCGACCCGTCGGTGGCCGAGCCGTTCCGGCTGGGCCGGGGCACCCGGGACTCCTACCTGTTCCAGGTTCCGGGCGGCACCCACGCGGCCCGCATCGCCAAACTGCCCGCCGCCGACGCCGCGACGGCCACCGCCACCCTCCGCCGCTGGGCGGGGATCTAGCGGTCACGAGCCCGAATCGCAGCTCCTCCACTTCACGAAGGCTCCGACCTGTTCACCGGTCGGAGCCTTCGTCCTGTCCAGCCGAACAGGGAAGCGCTGCGGCCACCCTGCCAGCAGCGCCCAGCCATAGCTCCGGACATCGCAAACACCGGCTACTGGAAGAAAGAGAGACTAATTCTCTAAGAGAGTCCGTGTGAGTAGCTGGACACGAAGACTTGCGGCGTGCAAGTATCAGTCGTCCGCCGGACGGTGGAGACACAGGGAGGGCATCTCATGTCGCAGGAACAGCAGCAGTTCATTTCGGTGCCAGTGCCGAGCCAGCACGTCACGCAGGTGTACGCGCTCCTCGCGGAGCTCGCCGGGACGACAGCGGGGGCATCGAAGGAGGGGGTCTCCGGACCGCTGGAGGACGGAGAATGGCCGTTCGTCGAGTGGAGCGTGCAGGACCTGCGCAGGCTGACCGAGGATCAGCTGGATTCCGTGCAGGTGGTCACCCGCGTGCTGGACATCCTGGCCAAGCAGCCTGGCGGCCGAGTGAGTTACACGTCCCTCGTCGAGGCGCTCGATGTGGATCGGAAGCGCCTGCGCGGAGTTCTGTCCGCCTTCACCCGCGTCGTGCACAAGCACTACGGCCGACGGAACTGGCCGATGACCTGGGTGGAGGCACTCAGCGACGGCGCCGAGTTCAAGTCTGAGTTCTTCTACACGGTGAACGAGACCATCGCCATGCGGTGGCAGGAGGTTCGCGCACAGGGCTGACAACAGCTCACATCCCGAGGGCCCGGACCGCGTCGTGCGGGCCGGGCCTTCGGCGTATCGGCGTTTCGGCGTTTCGGGTGATGGGGGCGACTGCCCGGGCGAAGGTGTCCGATTCGTTCAAGACCAGGCATCGCGGCGCTGGCTAGCGTGGCGGGCATGAACAGTACTTCTGCACCGCGGTTCTCCTTCGTCGGGCTGGCCGTTTCGGACGTGGCCGCGTCGGTCGCCTTCTACCGGCGGTTGGGGGTGGAGTTTCCCGAGGGGGTCGACGGGGAGGCGCACGTGGAGTGCCAGTTGCCAGGTGGGCCGATGCTGGTGCTCGACGCCGAGGAGACCATCCGGTCGTTCCATCCCGCCTGGCAGCCGCCGAGCGGGGGCACGCGGAGCGCGCTGGCGTTCCGTTGCGGTAGTCCCGCGCAAGTGGACGCGCTGTACGGGGAGTTGACCGGCGCCGGGTACCACGGGGAGCTGAAGCCGTGGGACGCCTTCTGGGGGCAGCGGTACGCCGTGGTGCACGACCCGGACGGCAACGGGGTGGACCTGCTCGCGCCGCTCTAGGCCCAGACTTCGCACATGGGGTTTTAGGTTTCCAGCCAGCGGGGTCGGGTTTCGTCGATGTCGAGGAGTTCGAGCAGGTGTGCTTGGACT
>NZ_JBHXLL010000045.1:0-71367 GCF_042721415.1 Kitasatospora sp. NPDC058444
GGTTACATTCCGAACCCGGAAGCTAAGCCTCACAGCGCCGATGGTACTGCAGGGGGGACCCTGTGGGAGAGTAGGACGCCGCCGAACAATTATTCAGAAGAACCCCCATCCGGTTTCCGGATGGGGGTTCTTCGCGTTTCAGGGCCGGCCGCGGAACGTCGCCCGTCCGCTCGCCTGCGCGGCGAGCGGACGGAGAGGCAGCGTGGTGATTCAGGTCAGGCGGTCGAACTCGCCGGCCTTGGCACCGAGAAGGAAGGTGCGGAGCTGGGTGGTCGAGGTGGTGAGGATGACGGAGGGGTCATCGGATTCTCGGAGATGGCGGATGCCGCCTTCTCCGGTGGCCAGCTCAACGCAGGTGCTGCCGCCATCGGCGTTACTGAAGGACGACTTCTGCCAGGCGAGGTGGGACATCGGGTGCCCTTTCAGTGCTGGAGCTCGTAGAGAAGGTGTTGAAGCAGCCCCCAGGAGTCACGAGAGCTGTCACGCCGGGGCTGGCTGGTGTCGACAGCCGGTAGTGCGAGATCCCGGGCCTCGTGGAACTTCTGGTGGTAGGCCGCGACGTCCTCCGGGTCACCAAGGTGAACCGCCCGCTTCGGTCCATCCAAGATGATGGTCGAGAGAGCCGTGCACCCAGGGTCGCAGATGAGGAACGCGCCAGCGTATGGCGCCCTCCCTGGGGCATCGAACGGCAAGACCTCGATCGTGACATTGGGTAGCTCGGCCATGTCTACCAGGTGGTGCAGTTGGTCGCGCATCACGGTCTTGCCAGCGAACTGCATGCGAAGTGCTGCCTCATGGATAACGAACCGAAACTGCCGCTGCTTGTCGTCGGTCATGATGCGCTGACGTTGCAGGCGGAACTCAACGGCTGTGGCGGCGTCCCAACGGCCATCCTTGTAAGCGTTTTTGTAGATGGCTTCGACGTAGCCTGGCACCTGGAGTGTTCCGGGGATGTACAGCGCATCGAAGACGGAGAAGGACTCGGCTCGGTCCTCCGCTTCTGCGAGATCCAGGGCGAGCATGGGGACCTTGCCCTTGAAGTCGCTCCACCAGCCCTTGCCGGTGCTCGCGCCGAGATCATGCAGGAGCTTGGTATAGGTCTCATCCGTGCACCCGTAGGCCGCGAGCAAAGTAGTGAGCCGTTCGGGGTCGAGCGCCGTTCGAGCGGCCTCGATGTGGCTGAGCTGCGGGCCGAGTATGCCGATGAGCGCACCAGCATCCTTGACCGACAAGCTTGCCGCCTCACGCAACCTCCTCAGCTCAGCGCCGAACCGCCGCTGTCGCTCGCTGATTTGGGTCCTGAGTGCCAAGGGGGATTCCTTTCGTGTCGGGCCAGTCTCCACCCACACGAGTGAGCTTGGCCAAGCTGGGCCGGATATCTCGGCGATCTGGTTGCACGCGTAACACCTATCGCCCTACTCTCAGTGTTGCACCGATCACACGGTGGAGCGTCACCTTTCTCGATTCCCCTCCTCCTCCCCTGGGGTCTCTCATGCGTGCCTGCAACCCTCCCGACTGGTCCGCCGCTCGTGCCGAGCTCTCCGACCTCCTCACCTCGGCGGGGTGGCGACCCTCCGTCATCTCCGACGCCGAACTCGCCCTCCACGAAGTCTTCTTCAACGCCTGGCGGCACGGGGACACCCTTGCGCCCCTGGTGGTCCTGGCCCTCGCCGGCCACCGGCTCCGGGTCTCGGTCTCCGACAACAGCCCCGTCCTCCCCGAACCCGACCTCCCCGCGGACCCGCTCGCCGTCTCCGGTCGAGGCCTCTTCCTCGTCCGCGCCCTCACCCACCGCTTCGGGGCCGACCCCCGCAAGACCGGCAAGGTCGTCTGGTTTGAGCTGGAGGCCTCCGCGTGAACCGTCGCCGCTACCCCATGCAGCCCACCGACCCCCGCATCCGGGCCTATACCGACGCCCAGGTCCGCAGCCTCCTCGGGGAACTCCAGGAGCGCGGCCGCGAGTTCGGCCTGATCTTCCCCTCCGCCAGCACGGACAAGACGCTCGACGGCCGGGTCCTCGTCCGCTTCAACACGGCGCCCGCCTCGACCCTCTTCAACCTCCTCACCCTCCTCTTCGACGCCGACCGCGAGCGCTCGTGCGGTTCCTGATCGCCGCCGCCCTCCTCACCCTCCTCGCCCTCGCGATCGCCACCGTCGCCCTGGGCGTCATCACCACGCTCAACCTTGCAAAGCCCGACGAAGAGGAGTCCTGACATGCCGGCCCCCACCGACCCGGCCCCCACCCCCGACCCGGCCGCCGACCCCGGCGTCGCCAACGCCCTGGCCGCCGCCCACTATGCCGTCGCCGCCGCCTTCAACTCGGTCTTCGGCGTCGCCGTCGCCCCGCCCGCCCCCGACGACTTCGACTGGCCCCAGCTCGAAACCTTCGTCCACCACCTGGGCTTCGCCGCCGACGACTCCGACACCGCCCTCAACCTCTACCGCCTGCTCTTCGCCGTCCAGCGCATCGCCTACCGCGAGGCCGCCGGCCGCAACTCCCCCTGGCAGGCCACCCGCCTGAACCCCCGCTCCGAGGCGGTCCCCGGACCGAGGTAGACGCCGGCACCAGTGCGAACTGGCAGCATGTCCCCATGGACGCAGTGGACCCGGGCGAGTTCGTCGTGCGCCGCGGTGGGGAGTCCGACGCGGACGCACTGGTCGGCATCGACACGGTCGCGGCCGGCGACGGCGAAGGCGAGCGGGCGGCGAGCATCCGGCGGTGGTGCCGCCAGGGCCTGGGCCCCATCTTCGTGGCGGAAGGCGCGTCCGGGCCGCTCGGCTACTGTGTCGTCGAGTACACCTTCTTCGACCAGGGCTTCGTGACGATGCTGATGGTCTCGCCGTCCGCTCGCGGCAGGGGAGTCGGCCGTCGCCTGCTGGACGCGGCGGCGGCCTCCTGCGAAACCCCGAAGCTCTTCACCTCGACCAACGTCTCCAACCGTCCGATGCGGCGACTGCTGCACCGGGCCGGGTGGCAGCCGGCCGGCCTCGTCCACGGCCTCGACGACGGTGACCCGGAACTGTTCCACCTCCACCGGACGCGGACCGGCACACCGGAACCTCCCTCGCCGACCGAGGCGCAGACCCGCCTCGACAGCGCCTGGGACTGGTGGCACGCCGCCATCGAGGACGCCCAGGAGGGGCGTTGGATCCGCACCTCCGTCGAGCGCCAGGTGATGGACGACCTCGCCGCCGCGACCGTCGGAATCGGCTACCTCGACCCGTCCGTCGAACTGCCCCTGCGCAACCGGCTCTGCCGCATCGCGACCTGGGCCGGCATCCTCAGGCTCGCCGCCCGGGCCGGCGGCTGGGAGCTCGTCCCCGTCACCGGAGTGACCCCGCCCCGCCCCGCCGGGATGGCCGAACTGCTCTCCGCCGTCCACGCGGTGGGGGAGCAGGGCGAGATCTGGCGACGGCAGCTCGGCTCTGACGGGCCGCCACCACCCCGGGGGCTGGCTGCCGCCGAGGCCTTCCTGTACGGCCCGGGCTCGGTCGAGGACCTCCGCCAGTTCTTCTACGACTAGGAGCCGTCCGGCCGGTCATGGACGGCGTGCTCTGATTGCTGCTCGAGGGTGCCCGTGGTGGCGGTCCGAAGTCGATTGCCGGAGGCCTGCCGCTGCGCGACCATCATCGGATGGCTACGAATGAGGGACGGAAGCTGACCCGGGTCGTGCAGACGTGTTCTGCCTGCCCGTCACAGTGGGACGCCTGGACGGCGGACGGCCAGTACCTGTACCTCCGATACCGGCATGGCGAGGGCTGCGTCGAGTGGCACCCCGGACCTGAAGCCGACACCGAAACGCCGGAGTCCTGGAACGAGGGCCGCTCGGGGCTGCTCGTCGAATGGGACGACGGCACCAAGGGCGGCGACATCAGCCTCGAGGACTTCCTCGCGGCAGCGGGCTTGGCGCTGGCGCCGGGTGCCTCGGTGAGCTGAGTCGTGATCCCGTCGATCACTCGCCTGTGATCGCGCCACCGCCCGGGAGGCTTCTGGACGCCCTCCGGTCAGGACCGGCCGAACCAGCGGCGTTTGGGCCGGGGCTGAGACAGGGGCGCGGGGCCGTTCGTCGGGGAAGCCGACGGGTCGTCGTACTCGCGGGAGATCACCCGGACCTGGCCCGACTCGGCGTCGTGGCGCACCGTGTCCAGGCCCTGGCGGTCCAGTCGGGCGATGGTGTCGGCATGGGCGGTGGCGTGCAGGGCGAGCATCCCGACCTTCGGGTGGCTCGGGCCGAGCTTCACCTCCTCGCCGAGCAGGACCTGCATCAGACGGTCCGCGGACATCGAGGGCAGGTCCTCGTCCACGGCGACGTGCAGGATCAGGTGCCCGGACGGCTGCCGTCGGCGGCGGGGCTCCTCGTCGGGGGGAGCGCGGACGCTGGTTGGCAAAGGGCTGGATCCCTTGTGGATCCCGTTCGGCAAAGTCGATGGCTGCTCGGGCTTGTCCCGCCTTACGGTGGCGCCATGAGCAACCAGTCCGAAGCACCTGTCACGCCCGTCCAGGCCTTTGAACCGCCCTACTACGCCGTGGTTTTCACCACCGTGCGCACCCAGGACCAGAGCGGCTACGGCGAGACCAGCGCACGCATGGAAGACCTGGTGAAGGACGTCCCGGGGTACCTGGGGATGGACCACGCCCAGACGCCCGGCGGGCTGTCCATCACCGTCGGGTACTTCCGTGACGCCGACGCCCTCACCGAGTGGCGGACCAACGCCGAGCACCGCGCGGCGCAGAAGCGCGGGCGGGCCGAGTGGTACGAGAACTACACGCTGCACGTGGCGAAGGTGGAGCGGAGCCACGGGTTCGTGCGGGAGTAGCCCGACGCGGAGCCCGGCAGCGGCCGCCGAGCGGGCCCGTAACCTGCCGGTATGACGACTCCCTGGCCCGACGAAGCCACCTTCGCCCACGGCGAGCGGGTGGAGCTGACCACCCCGGATCCGCCCCGCCCGGAACTCGGCCACCTGGGCGGGGAGATCCTGGGCACCCGGGGTGTGGTCCTCGAATGCGTCGTCGAGGCCGACGACCGCGACGGCGGCCACGTCGGGCCCGTCTACTACGTCGAGACGGAGGACGGCAGCCCTTGGCGGCTGCGGCCGGAGTTCCTCAACTCCCTCGACCGCTGACGCAGGAAGTCGGACGGGCCGACTTCCTGCTCCGCCGCCCTCAGCCCTTCGGCGAGAGCGGCGTCAGCGGCAGGGCGACCCGGGTCTCCCAGGCCTGCTCCAGTGCGCGGGTGAACGTTTCGGCGGGCTGGGCGCCCGAGACGCCGAGCCTCCGGTCCAGGACGAAGAACGGCACGCCCGTCGCGCCCATGGCGCTCGCCGTGGCCTCGTCCTCGCGCACCGCCTCCGCGTACGCCTCCGGATCGGCCAGGACAGCCGCGGCCGCCTCGCCGTCCAACCCGGCCCCGACGGCCAGCTCGACCAGCCGCCCGGCCTCGAAAGCCGACCGCTCCTCGGCGAAGTTCGCCCGGTACAACGCGTCCAGCAGCTGCCCCTGCCGGCCCTGCTCCTCGGCGAAGTGCAGCAGGCGGTGCATGTCGAAGGAGTTGGCCGCGTCACGCCCCTCGCGCAGGTACGGCAGGCCCTCGGCGTGCGCGTTCTCCGCGATCCGGGCCTCCGCCGCCTCCGCCTGCTCCAGGCTCATCCCGTACTTGGCGGCGAGCAGCGGCACCACCGGACGGGCCTCCTGCGGCGCCCTCGGATCCAGCTCGAAGGAGCGGTGGACGACCTCCACCTCCTCGCGGTGCGGGAAGGCCGCCAGCGCCTGCTCGAACCGGGCCTTGCCGATGTAGCACCACGGGCAGTTGATGTCGCTCCAGATCTCCACGCGCACGGCGCCGCACTCCTTCCAGCCTTGCGCGGACCTCCCGCGCCGACGCCCATCGGAACACCTTTGGATGCCTGGATATTTCTCACGCTGAAATATTCAGGCGCGTGGGGCTGAGGCGTGGGGGCGTGGGGCCGGGGCGCGGGCGCGGGCGCGGGGCGGCGCGTAGGGCCGGGGGCGGGGACGGTGCGTGGGGGCGCGGTGGGTGGGGGCGGCGCGGGGCGGGTGCGTGGGGCTGGGGCGAGGTGCGCGGTGTGGTGGCCGGTGAGCGGGGCGGTGCATGGTGCGCGGGGGAGGTGCGGGCGCGGGGCGTGAGGTGCGGGGCGGTGCGTGGGGCCGGGGCGTGTCGGCCCCGGCCCCGGGGCTCAGCGCCGCTCCCACGCCTCGCGCTGGGCGGACACCGTGGGGATGGCGGCGATGGCCTCGGCGTAGTGGCCGTGCCTGCTCAGGATCTCGGAGACGGCTCGGTGAACCCCGAACTCGGTGGACGACCGGAGCAGGTCGAGGGCCTCGTCCGTGCGGCCGTCCAGATCCAGCAGCCAGGCCAGCGTGGTGTCCCACTGGTCGGGCTCCTGCGCGCTCAGCGCCTTCGCCTCCGCGACGCCCTCGGCGTAGCGCCCGGCCTTCGCGAGCAGGCGGATCCGGGTGTGGCGCAGGTGGGCGGAGTGCGCGTCGACGTACGCGGCACCGAGGCCGTCCAGGAGCTCCAGCGCCCGTTCCGGACGGCCGTCCTTGATCAGCAGGTCGACCGCCTCGTAGAAGAGGTTCCCGCTGTCCTGGAACTCGTACGTGGGCCGTCCGACCTCGACGGCCTCGTCGAGGCGTCCCCGGCGGGCCAGGAACGTCATGAGGCGCCGGCGGGCGTACTCGGGGTCCGCCTCGAGGGCCTCGCGCAGGACGGCTTCGGCCTCCTGGAACCGCCCCTGCCCCTCCAGCGCGTCCGCGCACCCGATCAGGGCGAGCTTCACGTGCTCGCCGGTGGCCAGCTCGCGCAGCTGCTCGATCCGGCCCTGGCCGGCGAGGAGTCCCGCGTACAGCCAGGCCACCCGCGGGACGTCGGGCAGGACCGAGCCCAGCATCCGGATCGCCTCGTCCGCCCGGCCCATGCGTTCCAGGACCCGGGCGTGCAGCACCAGCACCGCCGACGGCTGGTGCCGGCACCCGGTCCGGCCCTCGTCCGTCGAGCAGCGGCAGTCCGCCGTGCCGCCCCGGGCCCGCTCGGCGCAGGGGGCGAGCAGCTCCAGGACGCGGGCGTCCCGGTGCTCCCCGTTGGTCAGATCGACCAGGGACTCCAGGATCCAGGGCTCGCCGAGGTGGGGCGTGAGCACCTCGATGGCCTCGTCCACCCGTCCGGCCGTCACCAGCGCCTCGGCGAACCACCGGGACTCGAACGCCGACTCCAGGCCGGCCGCGTCCGGGCGCACCAGCGCCAGCCCGTCCTCGATCCGGCCCTGCCGGATGGTGATCTCCGCGGACTTCCGCACGGCGAACGGCCAGCCGACCGCGACGAACGGCTCCAGGACCGTCAGAGCCCGCTCGAACTCCCCCGCCTCGGACAGCTCGCGGACCGCCACCTCGGCGCAGAACCACTCGCCGCGGTCCACGGCGGTCTTGATCAGGAGCTCCAACTGCCCCTGCTTGGCGAAGTATTCCGCCATGGGAACGTCGATTCCGCCGTCGAACTGCCGCTGCCACGCGAGATCGTCAAGATTCACCAGGGCAGGCTATGCGACGCCGTCGAGTCCCCGCAGCCGACCGCCGCGGATCCCCGGCCGGGGTGCAACCGGCGCCCGTTGAGGCGGTGTCGGTGTGGCCTGAGATCATCGGTGCATGTCCGAAACCTTCGTTGACCTGGGATTCGTCACCGCGCCGTCCGGGGTGGTGGTGCTCGGCATGGCCACCTGGATCGACGAGTGGCCGCGGGTGGGCGAGCCGCTGTCGGTGCGGGCCGCGGCGGCGGCGAAGGCGGGCGGCGGGCACCTGCGGGAGTGGGAGTACGAGGCGGTCGCCGTTCCGGCCGCCGCCGACCGGCCGCTGGCGGTGCGGGCGACCACCGAGCCGTCCCTGTTCGACGAGGAGCCGACGATCGCGACGCTGGAGGTCGCCCTCGGCCTGCCCTGGCCCGAGGGGGTGGACAGCCCGGTCCTGCTCGGGGACCTGCCGGTCGACCGGGGCGGCATGGTGGTCGGCGACTCCGTGGGACTGGACGCCTGGACGGGGCTGGAGGACGAGCCGGCCGACGGGCTCGCCGACCTCTCCTACTGGGGCCGGCACGGGAAGGACGCGCACGAGCGGTTCGGCGGCGAGCGGATGTCCCCGTACGGCGGGGAGGACGGGCCGTACGGCTGGCTGGACCTGCCGGTGGCGGAGGCGGCCGCGCGGGAGGCCGAGATCAGCACCTGGCGGGGCGGCCTGTACGGCCAGGGGGTGGCCACCATGGTGGAGAAGCACGTCGACTACTTCCGCTTCCGGCGGGCCGGCCTGGACCACCCGCTGCACGTGGGCGGGATCGAGGTCGGCGGCTGCCCGGTGCTCGGGATCGACTGGTGCCAGGGCGACCACGCCGTCCGGCACCACGGCGGGCGGGACTGCGACATGGTCTACCCGGTCACCCTCGAAGCCGACGGGGCGGGCGGAACGGTCCTGCGCTGGACGATCCCGCCCTACGACGAGGACGAGGAGGACTGAGCGGGGGAGGACGAGGAATCCGCCGCCGGGTCCCGGAGCCCGGTGGGGGCGGCAGCGACGCGGAGCGGGAAGTCGGCCCGGCCGACTTCCCGCTCCGCGACGGCCCGGAGGCGTCAGGCGGTCAGCTCGGGGCTCCAGGTGACGCCCACGTTCCCGCCCCAGTTGACGATGAGCTGGGTCTGGTAGACGTGGCCCGGGGTGGGGTTGGGGACCTGCGTGCCGACGTAGTGGGACCAGCCGAGCCCGCAGCCTGCCATCGTGTCCCACCGGTAGCCGGTGCTCCGGTCGTACAGGACCAGGTCGACCGTGCAGTTGGAGTTCGCGAAGTTGGTGTACGCGTCGGCGACCAGGGTGCTCCCGTTGACGCTGATGCACGCCTGCTGGGTGCCGCCGTTGCAGCCGCCGCCCGACGCCGCGAACGCGTTCCCCGCGCCGCCGACGGTGAACGTGCCGGCCAGTGCGGCGGTTGCCAGGGCCAGTGTCGACGCCCGTGCGATCCGCTTCGTGATCATTTTCAGCTCCTTGGAGGGGGCCGGCCCCGGTGGCCGGCAGGTGATCACGATCCGGGCGGGGTGTGGACAAGCGGTCGACGGGTGATCGACGTTCGATGAACGCGGTGGTCAGGCGCGCCGGGACTCCGCGCGCCGAGCGGCCGAAGCGCCCGTCAGCAGGAGATGTTGCCGCCGCCCACGTCCGTGCCCAGGACGCCGACGAACTGCTTGTAGAGGTTGATGCGGCTGTTGCGCTGGTCCGGGTTCTTGCCGTCGCACTCCAGCGCGCCGTTGATGGTGCGGATGGTCTCGCCGAAGCCCTTGTTGTTGACGATGGCGTCGTGGGCGGTCATCCGCCCGGCGCCGTTCTGGGTGTTCCAGAACCAGAGGGCGGTCTTCCAGGACGTCGCCGGGTTCTTCTCGACCTGGGACGGGTCGTGCAGCAGGTCGATGTGCAGGGCGTCGCCGGCCGCCTTGTAGTTGAAGTTCCAGCTCAGCTGGAGCGGCCCGCGCCCGTAGTAGGCGGCCCGCCCGGCCGGGCAGCCGTACGGCTGCGAAGTGTCGCAGTAGTGCGGGTAGTTGGCGGTGTTCTGCTCGACGACGTACCGCAGGCCGCCGGTCTCGTGGCTGACGTTGGCGAGGAAGGCCGCCGCCTCGCGCTTGCGGGTGGCGTCGTTGCCGGTGGTGGTGAACTTCGGGAAGGCGCTCAGCGCGTCGGTGAGGCCCTTGTAGCTGTAGAAGGGGTTCCGGCTCGGGAACATCTTGTTGAACTGGGACTCGCTCACCACGAAGGAGCCGGCGGCGGAGGCCGGGGCGGTCTGGCCCGTGATGGCGAGGGTGCTCAGCACGGCGGCGGAGGCCGTCAGGGACAGGGCGCGCGAGAGCTTCATCGATCTCCTCGATTCCGGTAGCGGGATTGGCACTTCGGGTGCGAAGCGGCTCCGCCATCCTCGCGGTCGGAAAGCGTCAAATATGCTCAGCTGAGGTCTAAACCACTCGTACGGGTCGTATCCGATCCAGCCCGTGGACTTCGCGCGCCCGCGAGGGGCCCACCGGGCTGTCGGTGGCACCGGATAGCCTCCTTCCGAGCGGGACGGCACCACCGGGGGAGCAGGGGCGAATGAGCGGTCACACCGACGACGCGGGCGACGAACGCCTGGCCGCCGAGGGCGAGGTCGCGGTCGCCCGGCTGGCGATCGACTCCGGAGACCTGGCACACGCCGCCGAACACCTCTGCGACGCGATCCTCGCCGACCCCCAGCTGCCCGAACTGCACGAGGCACTGGCCGAGTTGTGCGCGGCGGCGGGCGGTCCGGCCGCGGCCCGCGAGCTGTTCCCGCTGGACGGTCAGGTGTACCTCGGCACGGTGGTCTGCCGGGCCCACGTGGAGGCCGCCGCCGGTGACTGGGACGCCGCCGTCGGCCTGCTCGCCTCCGCCATCCAGTACGAGCCGGCCCGCCCCTGGGCGCACGCCGCCTGGCTCGCCCGCGAGGACCTGCCCGGCCTGGTCGACCCGGACGCCGTCGCCCAGGCGGTGGCCCGCGCCACCGGCGCGCTGCCCGACCCGCTCCCGGCCGAACCGGCCGACGCCGTACGGCCGTTCCACGACTTCGTGCAGGCCGTACTGGCCCGTCACGACGGCCACGTGCCGCTGCTGGCGATGGCCTCCGGCCTGACCCGCCGGCTCGGCGACACCGAACACGCCGTCCGACTCGCCGAGCGGGCCCACCGGTCGGCCCCCGGCTACCTGCCCGCCGTGATGCTCGGCAACGCCCTGCGCTCGGCCGGCCGCCCGGAGCAGGCACTCGCCGTCTGGGAGGCCGAGCTGGCGAGGGCGGCGCCGGGCCGCGACGACTCCAGCAGCCACCTCGCCGTCGACGTCGCCGAACTGTACGGCGCCCTCGGCCGCCCCGCCGAGGGCCTGCCCTGGCTGGACCGGGTGCTCGCCGCCGATCCCGACCACCCCAAGGCCGGCCCGGCCCGGTACGGGCTGCGCCACGCCCTCGACGGCGACCCGGCCCACCTGCTCGGCCTGGCCGACCACCACCGCGCCCACCCCGAGCACGAGTACGCCCAGGAGCTGCTGGAACGGCTGAGCCACCGGCAGCCCTGGCTCGGCCTGGTCTCCGGCGCCACCGAGGCCACCGTCAACGTGCTCCACCAGGTGCTCGCCGGCGCCGACACCGGCCGCGACACCGAGGTCGACTGCACGGCCTCCACCCTGGAGCCGCCCAGCTCGGTGCTGGCCGTCCGGCTCGCGCTGCCGCGCTCCACCGTCGGCTACCAGGCCGTCGGCGAGCCCGACCCCCGGCTGCCGCTGACCGAGCCCACCACCCGGATCTGGGCCTGGGACGGCACCGACCCGCGCCCGGCCGTCGCCCCGCCCGAGCCGCGGAGCGCCGAACTCGTCCGCGCCACCGCCGAGATCTACTGGCCGACCGTCCCCGCCGCCTACGACCACGCCGTCCGGCTGGCCGGGCTGCCGCTGGACGACCTGCTCGGCGTCCTGGTCCACCCGCCGATGCCGCGCGAGGACGAACTCGGCCGCGCCCTGCTCGCCCACCAGCCCGAACTCTGGGTGCGGGCCGTCCAGGTCTTCGCCTGCCTCGGCATCGCCCACCACCGCACCGACCAGCCCTGGGAGGGCTCCGAGCGCCGCCGGGTGCTGCGCGACCTGCTGCTCGGGCCGGAGGACTGGGTGGTCGAGGCGGCCGGCTTCGCCCTCGTCGCGATCGGCTGGACCCAGCCGCAGACCCGGGCCGACGTCGCCGCCCTGCTCCGGCAGCGGCTGCACCACGGCGCCCGGGCCCGCCGCACCCGGGTGGTGACGATCCTCCGGTCGCTGTCCGCTCTGGTGCTCGCCGCGCCCTGGATGTCCGGCGAGGACCGGGCGCTCGCCCGGCACCTGACGGAGCGGGAGGACGCCGCCGACGCGGGGGCGGAGGCCGAACCGGAGGCCGGACCGGAGGCCGGACCGGAGGCCCGTCCGGACGCCGGACGGGGGTCGGCGGGACAGCCGGAGGCCGAGGGGGCCGCCGAGGAGCAGCCCCGCCCGAGCCGCCTGCGCCGCCTCTTCGGCCGGGGCTGAAGCCGGGGCCGGCGCCAGAGGGGGCCGGGGCTGAGACCGGCCAGGGGTCCTAGCCCAGCCCGGGCAGCGGCTCCTGGTCGACGTCGAACCGCGCGACCCGCTCCGCCGGGTCCCGGCACTCCGGCCCCAGCCGCAGCATCCGCGACTCCGGGTCGTGCAGCGGCCGGTGGCAGCGGCGGCAGGTCACCCGCGGGCGGAGGGTCTGCGCGGTGTCCGTCCCGGGAAGCGGTTCGGGACCGGTCGGGCCGGAAACGCCGGTCGGGCCGGAAACGCCGGTCAGGCCGGGAAGGCCGGACGCTCCGGACGCCCCGGTCGAGCCGGAATGGTTGGTCGGGCTGGTCATGCTGAGACGGTAGCCGCCCACCCCGTCAAGGCCCCCGCCGGTGCGTGAAACGATGGCCCCATGGCCAGCGACCGCAGCAGCGCAGGAGATCCGGCGCGCACCCTCGCCCTGCTCTGGGGGCTCACCGCCGAGGAGAAGCCCGGTCGGCGCGGGCCGCGGCAGGCGCGCTCGACCGGCGAGATCGCCACCGTCGCGATCGCCCTCGCCGACGCCGAGGGCGTGGACGCCGTCACCATGCGCAGGGTCGCGCAGGAGCTGGGGCTCTCCCCGATGGCGCTCTACACCTACGTGCCGGGCAAGGCCGAGCTGCTCGACCTGATGCTGGACACCGTCTACGCCACGATGCCCCGCAGCACCCCCGCCGACGAGGGCTGGCGCTCCCGGGTCACCGCCGTCGCGGACGACAACCGGGCGCTGCACCGCGCCCACCCCTGGGTCGCCGCCGTCTCCACCAGCCGTCCGCCGCTCGGGCCCGGCCTGATGGCCAAGTACGAGTACGAGCTGCGCGCCTTCGAGGGCGCCGGGCTCTCCGACGTCGACCTGGACGCGGCGCTGACCCACCTGCTCGGCTTCGTCCAGACCTGCGCCCGGATGGCCGCCGACGAGCGCGCCGCCCGGCAGGACAGCGCGATGACCGACGAGCAGTGGTGGGCCGCCAACGCCGACCTGCTCGCCCGGGTCTTCGACCCCGAGCGCTACCCGGTCGCCGCCCGGGTCGGGGCCGCCGCGGGGGAGGCGCACGGCGGCGCCTACAGCCCGGACCACGCCTACGCCTTCGGCCTGGCCCGGGTCCTGGACGGGCTCGACGCCCTCATCGCGGGGCGGTAGCCCGCCCGTCGTACTCCTGGCGCGCCGCCTCGACCTCCGGCACCCGCCGCTCCGACCAGTGCGCCAGCGCCGCGACCAGCTCCGCGGCCTCCCGCCCCAGCGGGGTGAGGCTGTAGTCGACCCGCGGCGGGATCACCGGGTGGGCCTCGCGCAGCACGAAGCCGTCGCGCTCCAGCGTCTGGAGGGTCTGGGCGAGCATCTTCTCGCTGACCCCGGTGACCTTGCGGCGCAGCTCGCTGAACCGGTAGCCGCGTTCGTTCAGCGCGCCCAGCACCAGCACGCCCCAGCGGCTGGTGACGTGCTCCAGCACGCCCCGGGACGGGCACATCCGGTCGAACACGTCGGCGGGAGGCAGCCCGACGGTGTTCGGCCCGCCGATCTTCAGTCCGCCGACGTTCGGCCCGCCGGTCTTCGGGTCGCCGGTCCTCGACTCGCTTACCTTCATGTCAGTACCCTACTTTGAAGTGCGTACTTTCGAAAGGTTAGTGCCACCCCTAGGGTGAGTTTCGAGGTCAGAACCGCGTAGCAATCCCTGAGGAGCACACCATGTACGTCGTCACCGGTGCCACCGGCCAGCTCGGCCGTCTCGTCGTCGAGGGCCTGCTGGCCGAGGTCCCCGCGAGCGAGGTGGCCGTCGCCGTCCGCTCCGCCGAGAAGGCCGCCGACCTGGCCGCGCGCGGCGTGGCCGTCCGGGTGGCCGACTACGACAAGCCGGAGACCCTGGCCGGCGCCTTCGCCGAGGGCGACCGGGTGCTGCTGATCTCGGGCAGCGAGGTCGGCCGCCGGATCCCGCAGCACCGGGCCGTGGTGGAGGCCGCCAAGGCCGCCGGGGTCGCGCTGCTCGCCTACACCAGCGCACCGGGCGCGGCCACCTTCCGGCTGGCCGACGAGCACAAGGCGACCGAGGAGCTGATCCTCGCCTCCGGCCTGCCCCACGCCTTCCTGCGCAACGGCTGGTACACCGAGAACTACCTGGGCGACGCGGCCGGCACGGTGGCGCGCGGCGTGGTGCTCGGCAGCGCCGGCCAGGGCCGGATCGCCACCGCCCCGCGCGGGGACTACGCGGCCGCGGCGGTCGCCGTCCTGCTCGGCGAGGGGCACGAGGGCCGGGTGTACGAGCTGAGCGGCGACGCCGCCTGGAACCTGCCCGAGCTGGCCGCCGAGCTGGCGAAGGCCTCCGGCAAGCCGGTCGAGCACCGGGACGTCACCCCGGCCGAGCACCTGGAGGCGCTGGTCGGCGCGGGCCTGCCGCAGGGCTTCGCCGAGGTCCTGGTGGACGTGGACGCGGGCATCGCGCGGGGCGAGCTGGCCGGCACCCCGGGGGACCTGGCCCGGCTGATCGGCCGTCCGACCGTCCCGCTGGCCGAGTCCGTCCGGGCGGCCCTGGACGCCTGACCGGCCGCCCGCCCGCTCCCCGGCGTGGCGGCCCGCCCGTCGCCGTCCGGACCCGTCCGGTATTCAAGATTTCCAGCAATGTCATGACCAAAATCCGAAAACGGAGATGACAGCCCGCCCTCCCGCCCGCTACCGTCGCCTCGACACACGCGCGCGGAAGGGCACTCGGCCATGGCGGGAACAGAGCAGCAGGACAACGGCCGAGGCCTCTGGTGCGGCGTTGCCGCGTACGGCATCTGGGGGCTGTTCCCGCTGTTCTGGCCGCTGCTGGAACCCGGCGCCGCCGACGACATCCTGGCCAACCGGATGGTCTGGTCCCTGGTCGCGGTCGTCCTGCTGCTGATCGCCCAGCGGCACTGGGGCTGGATACGCCCGCTGCTGCGCCAGCCCCGCCGACTCGCCATGCTGGCCGGCGCGGCCGCCGTGATCTCGGTCAACTGGGGCGTCTACATCTGGGCCGTCAACGCCGGGCACGTGGTCGAGGCCAGCCTCGGCTACTTCATCAACCCCCTGGTCACCATCGCCTTCGGCGTCCTGGTGCTCAAGGAGCGGCTGCGCAGCGCGCAGTGGACGGCGGTGGGCATCGGCGCCGCCGCCGTCGCGGTGCTGACCGTCGCGTACGGGCAGCTGCCCTGGATCGCCCTCACCCTGGCGCTCTCCTTCGCGACCTACGGCCTGCTGAAGAAGCAGGTCGGGCTGAGCGGGCTGGAGAGCCTGGCGGCCGAGAGCGCCTTCATGTTCCCGTTCGCCCTCGGCTACCTGGTCTACCTGGAGGTCAGCGGGCGCGGCACCTTCGGGCACACGGTGGCCGGCTCGTACGGCTGGGGGCACTCCGGGCTGCTGATGCTCAGCGGGGTGATCACCGCGATCCCGCTGCTGTTCTTCGGCGCGGCCGCCGTCCGGGTGCCGCTGACCGTGCTCGGGCTGCTGCAGTACCTGGCGCCGGTGTTCCAGTTCCTGATCGGCGTCGCGGTGTTCCACGAGTCCATGCCGCCCGCCCGCTGGGCCGGCTTCGCCCTGGTCTGGGTCGCGCTCGCGGTGCTCACCTGGGACGCGCTGCGCCAGGTGCGGGCCGACCGCGCGGTGCGGGCCGCGGCCGTGCCGCAGCCCGCACCCGCGGAGGCGGCCGTCACGCGCTGATGTCCCGGCTGGTGAAGCGGGACCACGCCGCCGAGCCGAACACGGCGACGTAGGCGGCCTGGAGGCCGAGGTCCTTCAGCACGCCGTCCCAGTACATCGGCGCCCGCAGCAGGTCCGCGAAGCTCAGCCAGTAGTGCGAGAACAGGAACGGGCTGATGGCGTGCAGCTGGGGGAAGGCGTCCAGGATCTGGACGGTGACCACCAGCCCGACGGTGGTGGCCATCGCCGCGATGCCGCTGCCGGTGAGGGTGGAGACGAACAGCCCGATCGCCACCAGCCCGGCCAGCGAGGCCGCGACCACCAGGGCCACCAGCAGGGCGCGCAGCAGGGCGTCGCCGAGGCCGATGGTGTCGCCGGAGATCAGCGTGACCGGGCCGAGCGGGAAGAGCGTGGCGCCCGCGGCCAGCGCCGTCACCGCGACCGCCGCCGTGGCGGCCAGGCAGAACACCAGACCGGCGGTGAACTTGGCGGCCAGCAGCCTGGTCCGCCCGGCCGGGGCGACCAGCAGGTAGCGCAGCGTCCCGGCGGACGCCTCGCCCGCCACCGAGTCCCCGGCGACCACGCCGACCGTCATCGGCAGGAAGACCGGCAGCGCCACCGCGAGCGCGGTGAACACCAGGAAGAGCCCGTTCTGCGTGGTCTGCGCGATGAAGCTCGGACCGCCGCCGCCCTCGTGCGGACCGTCCGTGTTGAGCTTGACCACCACCCCGATCAGGATCGGCAGCAGCGCCAGGATGCCCAGCAGCACCTTGGTGCGCATCCGGCGGAAGGTCAGGTGCAGCTCGCTGCGGAACAGCGCCAGGAACCCGGCCGCCGTCCGCGGCCGCCGGCCCGTCACCGGTGCGACCGCCTCAGCCCGCGACATCGAAGCCCTCCCCGGTCAGCGCCACGAAGGCGTCCTCCAACGTGCCCCGCTCCAGCCCGAAGCCGTGCACCCGCACCCCGGCCCCGACCAGTGCCGCGCACAGCCTGGGCAGCGCCTCCTCGTCCAGGACGCCCGGCTCGCCGTCCACCCGGTCCTCGCCGGGCACCAGGGCGGTGACCCGGTGGGCCGCCAGCACTTCGGCGGCCCGCGCCACGTCCGGGGTGCGGACCACCAGCCGGCCCTGCGCCCGGGCGGCCAGCTCGGCGACGGTGCCCTGCACCACCAGCCGGCCCCGGGACATCACCGCGGCGTGGGTGCAGACCTGCTCGATCTCGTCCAGCAGGTGCGAGGAGAGGAACACCGTGGTGCCCTCCGCCGCGACCTCCCGGACCAGCGTCCGGATCTCCCGCATGCCCTGCGGGTCCAGCCCGTTGGTCGGCTCGTCCAGCACCAGCAGCTCGCGCGGTTGCAGCAGCGCGGAGGCCAGGCCCAGGCGCTGCTTCATGCCCAGCGAGTACGCGCGGGCCTTCTTGCCCGCCGCGGCGCTCAGACCGACCCGCTCCAGCGCCGCGTCGACCCGCTGCCGGCGGGTGCGGGGGTCGGCGGTCGGGTCGGCGGCGTCGAAGCGCACCAGGTTGTCCCGGCCGGAGAGGAAGCCGTACAGGGCCGGGCCCTCGATCAGCGCGCCCACCCGGGGCAGCACGGTGGCGACGGACCGCGGCATCGGTTCGCCGAGGACGGTGGCCACGCCCGACGTGGGGGCGATCAGGCCCATCAGCATCCGGATGGTGGTGGTCTTGCCGGAGCCGTTGGGGCCCAGGAAACCGAAGACGGAGCCGCGCGGCACGGCCAGGTCCAGGCCGTCCACGGCGAGCTGGCCGCCGCGGAAGCGCTTGGTCAGGCCGCGGGTCCGGATGACGTGGTCGGAGGCGGTCGAAGCGGTCGAAGCGGTCGGATCGGTCGAATCGGTGGACGCGGAAACCGGAGGGGCGGAAGGACCGGAAGGAGCGGGAACGGGCGCGGGGGCCGGGCGCGGCACCGCGCCCGTACCCCCGGCCGGCTCCGTAACGTCCCCCGTTACGGGAGCCTTGGTCATCCGTCAGTTCACCCCGGCGGCGTGCTGGAGGACCGGCAGGGTCACCGCGCCGGCCAGGACCCGGCCGTCGTCGGTGAGCAGGACGTTGACCACCTTGGTGCTCACCAGGGTGCCGCCGGCGACCGGCTTGCCGAGCGACTTCACCATCGCCTGCGGGTTCAGCGACTGCGCGGCCCCGGCCCCGCGGCCGTGCCTACCACCCTTGGTGTCTCCCTTGGCGTCGCCCTTCGGGGCCCCGTCCACGGCTCCGTCCGCGGCCCCGCCCGCCTGGCCGGGCAGCCGGGTGGAGACGACCGTCGTCCAGCCCTCGCCGATCACGTTCAGGCCCTCGGACAGCTCGGTGCCCTTGTGCTCCCGGGCCTCGCCCGGCGCGCCCTGGGCCACGTCGTCCGCCTTCCGCTCCGTCACCTTGGCGCCCTTGGGGGCGGTGAAGTCGAAGGTCTTGTCGGCCGGCTTGGCGAAGGACACCTGGGTGAAGCGGACGTTCAGCACGGTGTCGCCGTCGACGGACTTCACCGCCACCGCCAGTGGCACCCCGTTGTCGGCGGCCACCGCGATCCGGACCTCGGCCAGCGTCGAACCGGACTGGGTGGGCTTCACACTCAACTCGTAGGCGTTCTGCCCGGCGACCTTGGCCGTCCCGGCGACGGTCACCGAGGTGGTGCCGGCGCTCACGGCCAGGAACTGCCGGGCGGCCTCCTGCGGGGTGGTCGGCAGCTCGGACAGCGGCGCACCGGGGCGCTGGTCGGCGTGCTTGCGGGCCGGCTGGCCCGCCGCTCCGATCAGGTGCACCGCGCTGTTGGTCGAGCTGTCCCAGGCCCAGGCCTGGTCGCCGTTGCGGACCAGGGTGTAGCCGGCCATGTTCTCCAGCACGTCCACCCGCTGGCGGTCCGGGCCGTCCACCGCGACCCGCAGCGTCCGGTCCCCGCCGAGCAGGCCGAGCAGCTTGGACTGCGGGTCCGCGGCGGAGCCCCCGCCGTCCCCGCCGTGCCCGCCGACCGCCCCGCCGTGCCCGCCGACCGCCCCGCCGAGGCCGCCGGCCGCGCCGAGCAGCTGGCCGGGCACCCCGAGGTCGGTGCTGATCGAGACCGTGCCGGACAGCGTCTGGGCCTCGGAGCCGAGCACCTTGGCGACCAGCTGCTCCGCGGTCAGCGTCGGCAGGTCGGGCGCGCCGTCGGCGGCCAGCGCCGGGACCAGGCCCACCCCCGCGGCGATCACCGCGACCACCGCCACCGGCACCCCGGCGCGCATCAGGACGCGTCGCCGGGAGCGGTACGGCGCACCGCCGTCCAGATCGTCCCCCGCCGCCTTCTCATCGGTCATGGCGTCCTCAACTCCTCCGCGAACACGTGTGGTTGGCCTTGCGCTTCCATTAGAGGCCGCCGCGCCGCCGCCGTCATCGCCCTGTGGGGTCAGATCGGGTTGGCCTTCATGGGTACGCCGACCCTGAGGCGGCCTCAGGGTTCGCTCCACCCGCGGTACCACCCCTGGCGTATCGTCGCGCCATGGACGGAACCGCCATGGACTCCAGCACCCCGCCGACCGCGAACGCGATGCGCCGCGCCCTGCGCCGCGCCCGGGACGGCGTCGCCCTCGACGTGACCGAGGCCGCCGTGCTGCTCCAGGCCAGAGGCGAGGACCTGCAGGACCTCTGCGCGAGCGCCTCCCGCGTCCGCGACGCGGGCCTCGAAGCCGCCGGCCGCCCCGGCGTCATCACCTACTCCAAGAGCGTCTTCATCCCGCTCACCCGACTCTGCCGCGACAAGTGCCACTACTGCACCTTCGCCACCGTCCCCGGCCGGCTGCGCCGCGAGGGCCACGGGATGTACATGTCCCCGGACGAGGTCCTGGAGGTGGCCCGCCGGGGCGCCGAACTCGGCTGCAAGGAAGCCCTGATCACGCTCGGCGACAAGCCCGAGGACCGCTGGCCCGAGGCCCGCGAGTGGCTGGACGCGCACGGCTACGACGACACCATCGCCTACGTGCGCGCCATGTCGATCCGCATCCTGGAGGAGACCGGCCTGCTGCCGCACCTCAACCCCGGGGTGCTGAGCTGGACGGACTTCCAGCGGCTCAAGCCCGTCTCCGCCTCCATGGGCATGATGCTGGAGACCACCGCCACCCGGCTGTGGAGCGAACCCGGCGGCCCGCACTTCGGCTCCCCGGACAAGGAGCCGGCCGTCCGGCTGCGGGTGCTGGAGGACGCGGGGCGCAGCTCCGTCCCGTTCACCAGCGGCCTGCTGATCGGCATCGGCGAGACGTACCAGGAGCGCGCCGAGTCGCTGTTCGCGCTGCGCAAGGTCTCCCGCGCCTACCACGGCGTCCAGGAACTGATCCTGCAGAACTTCCGGGCCAAGCCGGACACCGCCATGCGCGGCATGCCGGACGCCGAACTGGACGAACTGGTCGCCACGGTGGCGGTCGCCCGGCACCTGATGGGCCCGGCCGCCTGCCTCCAGGCCCCGCCGAACCTGGTGGACGGCGAGTACGAGCGGCTGATCGCGGCCGGCATCGACGACTGGGGCGGGGTCTCCCCGCTCACCCCGGACCACGTCAACCCCGAGCGCCCCTGGCCGCAGATCGAGCGGCTGGCCGAGCGCTCGGCGGCGGCCGGCTTCGAACTGCGCGAGCGCCTCGCCGTCTACCCCGAGTACGTGCGCCGCGGCGAGCCCTGGCTGGACCCGCGGGTGCTGCCGCACGTCCGCGCCCTGGCCGACCCGGCCACCGGCCTGGCCGACCCGGACGCGGTGGTCCGCGGCCTGCCCTGGCAGGAGCCCGAGGACCTCCCGGAGTCGTACGGCCGCACCGACCTGCACGCCACCATCGACACCGAGGGCCGCACCGGCGACCGCCGGGCCGACTTCGAGGACGTGTACGGCGACTGGGAGGTGCTGCGCGAGCAGGTGCTCGCCAAGGGCGCGCCCGAGCGCCTCGCCGGGGACCTGCGCCAGGCCCTGGCGGTGGCCGCCGACGACCCGACCAAGCTGACCGACGACCAGGCACTGGCCCTGTTCCACGCGGACGGCCCGGCCCTGGACGCCCTCTGCCGGATCGCCGACGACGTCCGCCGCGACGCGGTCGGCGAGGACGTCACCTACTGCGTCACCCGGAACATCAACTTCACCAACGTCTGCTACACCGGCTGCCGCTTCTGCGCCTTCGCCCAGCGCCGCACCGACGCGGACGCCTACACCCTCTCCCTGGAGCAGGTCGCCGACCGGGCCGCACAGGCCTGGGACGTGGGCGCCACCGAGGTCTGCATGCAGGGCGGCATCCACCCGGACCTGCCCGGCACCGCCTACTTCGACATTGCCCGCGCCGTGAAGGAGCGGGTGCCCGGCATCCACGTGCACGCCTTCTCGCCCATGGAGGTGGTCAACGGCGCCAGCCGCACCGGGCTGTCGATCCGGGACTGGCTGCAGCGGGCCAAGGAGTCGGGCCTGGACAGCATCCCCGGTACCGCCGCCGAGATCCTGGACGACGAGGTCCGCTGGGTGCTCACCAAGGGCAAGCTGCCGGCCGCCACCTGGGTCGAGGTGGTCACCACCGCGCACGAGCTGGGCATCCGCTCCTCGTCCACGATGATGTACGGGCACGTGGACACCCCGAAGCACTGGCTCGGCCACCTGCGGCTGCTCGCGGAGATCCAGCAGCGGACGGGCGGCTTCACCGAGTTCGTGACCCTGCCGTTCATCCACACCAACGCGCCGGTCTACCTGGCCGGCATCGCCCGGCCCGGCCCGAGCGCCCGGGACAACCGCGCGGTGATCGCGATGGCCCGGCTGCTGCTGCACCCGCACATCCCCAACATCCAGACCAGCTGGGTCAAGCTGGGCGCCGAGGGCGCGGCCGAGATGCTCCGATCGGGCGCCAACGACCTCGGCGGCACGCTGATGGAGGAGACCATCTCGCGGATGGCCGGCTCGGCGTACGGCAGCTACAAGTCGGTGCGCGACCTCCAGGCGATCGCCGAGGCGGCCGGGCGCCCGCACCGCCAGCGCACCACCACCTACGGCGAGGTGCCGGCCGAACGGCGGGCCGCGGCGCTGGCCTCGGACGGGCACCTGCCGGAGCTGCTGCCGGTGGTGGACTGAGACCCGCGCCCCGTCCCGGCCGCCGTCCGTCGCGGAGGCCGGGACGGGGGTGTGGCGGGTCCGGGACGGGCGCGGGCGCGGGTGGGGGCGGGGGCGGAGCGGGTCCGGGACGGGGTCGGGGCGGGGGCACCGAACTCCGGGGGAGGGGCCGATTCGATCGGCTCTTCGAATACAGTGCCAGGGCGCGACGCCCGGCCGAGCGTCGCGCGGACCCCGCACCCGAGGAAAGGCGCCCCGTCGTGATGCCACTGTGGTCCCGCGCCCAGCAGCAGGACTACCGCAGTCGGGTGCGGGGCTGTCTGCTCGGCGGTGCCATCGGGGACGCGCTCGGCGCCGGCGTGGAGTTCGAGTCGCTGGAGAAGATCCGGGCCCAGCACGGCCCGCAGGGCGTCACCGGCTACGTCCCCGCCTACGGGCGCACCGGCGCCGTCACCGACGACACCCAGCTCAGCCTCTTCACCGTCGACGGCCTGATCCGCGCCCACATCCGGCGCGACACCGGCAGCTGGCACCCGCCCACCGACCTGCACCTGGCCTACCTGCGCTGGGCCGTCACCCAGCGCGACTGGGGCCCGGACGAGCGCCGCCCCGACCTCGGCTGGCTCGGCCGCGAGGAGTGGCTGTACGCCCAGCGCGCCCCCGGCCAGGGCTGCCTGTCCGGCCTCAGCGGGGCCGAGGCCGAGTGGCTCGGCACCCTGGAGACCCCCAAGAACCCGCACTCCAAGGGGTGCGGCACGGTGGTGCGGGCGGCGCCCTTCGGACTGCTCACCACCTGGGAGCCGGGCCTGGTGTTCCAGCTCGCGGTGGAGTGCTCGGTGCTCACCCACGGCCACCCCACCGGCTACCTCGCGGCGGGCGCGCTCGCGGTGATCGTCCAGTCCGTCGCCCGCGGCGGCACCCTGGAGGAGGGCGTCCACCTCGCGCTCGCCCTGCTCTCCGAGCGGCCGGCGCACGAGGAGACCACCGCCGCGCTGCGGGCCGCCCTGGACGCGGTGCGGGCCGGCGAGCCCTCCGCCGACCGGGTCGAGGCGCTGGGGGAGGGCTGGGTCGCGGAGGAGGCGCTGGCGATCGGGGTCTACTGCGCCCTGGTCGCGCACGACGTGCGCTCGGGCCTGCTGCTCGCGGTCAACCACTCCGGGGACAGCGACTCCACCGGCGCGATCTGCGGCAACCTGCTCGGGGCGCTGCACGGGGACACCGCGCTGCCGCCGGGCCTGCTGGCCGGGCTCGAAGGGCGCGGGGCGATCCTCGAACTCGCCGACGACTTCGTGCTGGAGCTGGCGCACGGCACCGAACTGCACGACCGGCGGACCCCGGAGGGCGCCAACTGGACCGCCCGCTACCCGGTGGTGGGCTGAACCCGGGCGCCCTCCGGAACGGGGGTTGCCCGGAACGGGAGTTGCCCGTAGCGCCGGCCGCCGCCGAGGGGCGACGGCCACCGCTACGGGCAACTGGTCCGAGTGCGGAACCGGGCGGGAGGGTCAGTCCGGGAGCTCGCCGAAGGCGCCGTCCCCCGCCGCTGAGGCGAAGGCGTTCCAGGCCTCGGACGAGAAGCGCAGCTGGGGGCCCCGGGGATCCTTCGAGTCCCGGACGGCCACCTCCCCCGCGCCTGGGACGGCGATCTCCACGCAGGCGCCTTGGCCCCCGCTGTGACTGCTCTTCCGCCAACGGGTTCCGTACTCGGACGGGGTGATCATTCGTGGAATTCCTTCTCGATGTCGGCTATCAGCGACCGGCTCTCCGCGACACCGAGCGCGGCCGCTCTCAGGTAGTCGTACAGACCGGTATAGCGGCGCACGTCCGCCTCCTTCTCCAGGTAGAGATCGCTCGTCACACCTTCGAAGTAGACAACTGTGGAATCGGCTGACTCCGGGAACTCCAGCAGAGAGAATGTCCCGGTCATGCCGGGATGGGCGCCGTGCGAGAACGGGATCACCTGGATGGTGATGTTCGCGCGCTGGCTGAGCTCCAGCATCTGTTGCAGCTGCTGGGCCATCACGGCCTTGCTGCCGACCTCGCGGCGCAGCACCGCCTCGTCTATGACGGTCCACAGGCTGCCCAGCTGGTTCTCGCCGTGGATGCGCTCCTGGCGCTTCATCCGGACCTGCACCCGGCGCTGCACGGCGACGGCGTCGGTGTCCGGCTGGGTGCCCTCGACGACGGCCTGGGCGTAGTGCTCGGTCTGCAGCAGGCCGGGGACGAAGGAGGACTCGTACGCGCGGATCGAGGAGGCCTCGGCCTCCAGCCCGATGTAGACGCTGTACGGGGTCGGCATGTCGTTGAAGTCGTGCCACCATCCGCGCTGGCGTGACTCCTTGGCCATCTCCATCAGGCTGGCGCGCAGTTGGTCGTCGGGCACGTTGTAGACGTCGCAGAGGTCGCGCACGTCGCGCTGGCTGATGCTGCGGCGGCCGTTCTCCAGCCGGCTGATCTTCGACTGGGAGACCATCAGGCGGCCGGCGACCTCCTCCGCCGTCATGCCCAGGCCCTCGCGGAGCTTGCGCAGCTCCGAACCGAGCCGCCGGCGACGCACGGTGGGATTGACGTTGGCGGACACTTCGACCTCCGGCCGGACCTCTGGTGCTCGTTGAACCTGCAGTCCTCGGAACACTTCGGACATTGGGACCAACCCCCCTGACTTGGAGCAGCATGTCACCTTGGGCCAGGTCGGCGCGGGGGAATCACAGCAGCGCGGTAGAACAGATCATCGGAAAAGCACTTCCGCGAGACAGCGAGATCCCCCAGGTGGTAATGCGGCTCGGACGACTCGGACAGGTACTGCGGAGGCCGCCCCCGGACCGGCCCGCACCTGCCCCCGGCACGTGCGGGGGCGGGCGGACGCCGGGCGTCCGGGGACGGCGAAGGGGCGGTCGCCGGGCGACTCGCGTCGCGGGGCGACCGCCCCTCGGTGCTGTTGGTGGTGCTGTCGGTGGTGCCGGTGGCACCGGAGGTGCGTCGGGTCGCTCAGCGCCCTCGGGCGGTGCGCGGGAGGCGGCGTGCGCCGCCGGACGCGCGGCCGGTGGTGTCGGGCGCCGTGGTGGCTGCCCGCCGGGCCGTGTGGACCGCTGCGGCCGTCGAAGCCCTTCCGGGCCTCCCGGGCCTGCCGGACTCCCCGGGCTACCCCGTCCGCCCGGCCTGCCCGGCCCTCGTGCCCTTTCGGGCCCTCGTACCCGCCCGGGCTCTTGTGCCCTCCCCGGTCAGCGGACGCCGACCCGAGGGGCGGAGACCCGCCCGCCCGAACCCTGGCCCGCCGTACGGGCGCCGGGACGGCCGGCGGCGGCCCCGGAGCCCTGGGAAGAACGGTTCTGCTGTGCCGGCAGGCCGTTCTGCACGTCCATCACGGCGTGCGCGACCATCCCGCCCAGCGGGTCGTACCGGATCAGGTCGCGCAGCCGCGACCGCGAGGACCGGCCCTCGTTGCCCGGGTACAGGTGCTTGCCCAGCCCGACCGAGTGGGCGAGCGCGGCGAGCGCGGCCGTCCGCGGGTCCGGCGGAACGCCGGTGCGGATCGCGGTGTCCAGCCGCTGCTTGATCGCGGCGTTGGTGCAGTCGTCGGACGCCTGGTACCGGGTCGTCGGCAGCACCCCGCACACCTGGCCGGGCACGGCCGTGACCATGCCGCAGCGCTCCAGGTGCGCCAGATACGTCTGACGCAGCCCCAGCCGGGGCCCGCCGATCCAGTGCGCCGCGCGTACCGGACTGCCGCGTCGGCGCAGCAGTTCCAGTGCGTGGTCAAGGGTCGGGTCGCCGGTCGGTCGTGCGAGCACGACGGCGATCCGGTCTCCCTCCGGTACGATCCGTCCGGCCAGGGACAGCTCGACGAGCTGCGCCCCGGCGAGTCCGAGGTCGAGGGTCTGCGGCTGCGCCGTGGTACCCGTGGTCGGGTCCAAAGCGAGCAGCAAGAGTTCCTCGGGAACAGTTCTGCGGCTCTTGCCCATCCAAGCCTCCCCGCGTGGATGAGAGACAGGGTGACGCCTCTCACACGGGCTTGTCGAGTACGCCTCCGAATCGTGACCTTGCGGTGAAGGCACGGAACCGGCGGTGGCGGGCCTGGCGTCTGACCGGTGAACAGGCCGCAGCACGACCGGGCGACGACAATAAGCGCCGGTCGGGCGGGGTGTGTGCGGCCGGAACGGCCGCCGGTGGCGGAGACTGTACAGGTACACGGGGCGGGGCGTCGGCTTCCCGAAATCGGGTTCGCCGGTGCCCCGCCGGGCGTTGAGGAGGCTGGGATACGTGGGCGAGTCCCCCGACAGGGTGCTGAGGGACGGCGACGAGCGGCAGCGGGACCGCGAGCGCGAACGGACCGCTACGGCGGCCGGCACCGCCGGTGCGGCCGGTGCGGCCGGTGCGGCCGAGGGCGGCTCCGGTACGGCGGCCGACGGGGCGTCAGCGGCCGCCGCCGCCAAGGCGACCGCCGAGACCTCCTCCGCCTCCCCCTCCGCCTCGGGCACCTCCTCGGACAGCCCTGCGGAGACCTCCGGCGAGGCGGCCCCGAAGGCGCCCGCCGACGCTCCGGAGACGGCGCCCAAGGGCGGCTCGACCGTGCAGCTCCGCGTCCGGGATGTGGACAGCCAGACGACGATGCTGCGGCTGCCGGTGGACAACCGGACCACCGCGCTGCGGCTGCCCGACGAGCTGGTGAAGGCCGCGGGCAAGGGGAGTGCCGAAGGTGGGGAAGGGGAGAAGGGGTCCTCGCCGGAAACCGCCGAGGTGACCGAGCCCGCCGGACCTCCGGCCGCGGCCGATCCGCGTCTCGCCATGCGGACGGGTGCCACGGCGGTGGGGAAGGCCGGGGAGAAGGCGGCCGAGCCCGCCGGGGAGGCCGGCTCCGAGGCCGGCTCCGAACCCGTGGTCGCACCGGCCGAGACGGCGAAGAAGGTGGAGGAGGCGGCCGATGAGGCGGCCGACCACGCCGAGGACGCTCGCAAGGCCGACGGCAGCGACAAGGCCGACGGCGCGGAGCGGACCGCGAAGGCCGAGAAGGTCGCGCAGGCTGAGAAGGCCGAGGACGACGGAACCCAGGACGACCCGGAGGACGCCGAGGGCGTCGATGCCGAGGACGCTCCCGCCAGCGGCCCCATGACCCTCGCGCTGACCAAGACCGGGCAGCCTGGTCAGCAGCCAGGCCGGGCCGAAAAGCTGGAGAAGCCCGCGCCGGTGGGCGCCTCCGAGGCCGCCGGCGCCGTTCCCGCCGGAACGGTTCCCCCGGCCGGCACCGTGCCGGAGCCGAAGCCCGAGCCGAGCCCGAAGCCCGAGCCCGTCCCCGAGCCCGAGCCGACCCCCGCCCCGGCGCCGCTGCCGAAGCCGACCCCCGCGCCCGCCCCCGTACCGGCCCCGAAGCCGCTGCCGGAGCCCGACCCGCGGCCGGTGCCGCCGGTCCCGCCGCTGCCCAAGCCCGAGCCGCTGCCCGCACCGGCGCCGCTGCCGTCGCCGGAGACCACCGCCGAGGCGATGGAGGTCCTGGCCTCCCTCAACGCCCGCCCGGTCTCGCCGCTTCGGCGGGCCCTCAAGCGGGTGACCATCTGGACGGTCTTCTTCGCCGTGGTGCTCGGCGCGCTCGCGGTGGCCCAGCTGCTGCGCCCGCTGCCCGACCCCACGCTGAAGTCGACCGCCGCGGGCACCTACAGCTTCTCCGGCGACGCGCTCGACCTCGCCTGGCCGGCCAAGGGCCAGTCCGCCGCCGAGGTGGTCGGCGTCGGCAGCCTCGGCACCTCGGGCCCGGAGACGCCGGCCTCGATCGCCAGCGTCACCAAGGTGATGAACGCCTACCTGATCCTCCAGAAGTTCCCGCTGAAGAAGGGGGAGAGCGGCCCGAAGATCACCGTCGACAAGCAGGCCGCGCAGGAGTCCGGCAACGTCGACGAGTCCAAGGTGACGCTCGTCGAGGGCCAGGTGCTCACCGAGTACCAGGCGCTGGAGCTGCTGATGCTGCCCTCGGCCAACAACGTGGCCCGGCTGCTGGCCCGCTACCACTCCGGCTCCGAGGCCGAGTTCGTCAAGCTGATGAACGACACCGCGTCCAAGCTCGGCATGGCCAACACCATCTACGCCGACCCGGCGGGCTTCAACGCCGACACCAAGTCCACCGCCAAGGACCAGCTGAAGCTGGCCGAGCAGGTCATGCAGGACGAGATCTTCCGGCAGATCGTCTCCACCCCGGAGACCAACTTCAACAACGTGAAGATCCCCAACACCAACAACCTGATCAACCCGAAGACCGGTGTCATCGGCGTCAAGACCGGCTCCAGCACCCCGGCCGGCGGCTGCCTGATGTGGGCCGCCTACAAGGAGGTCGGCGGCGTGAAGCGGCTGATCCTCGGCGTCACGCTGGGCCAGCAGGCCACCTCGCCCAACCCGGGCGACGGCATCCTGCCGACCGTGCTGAAGGTCAGCGGCAAGCAGATCCAGGCCGCGCAGAACGGCGTGACCGGCCAGACCGTGGTGAAGAAGGGCGACGTCGTCGGCTCGGTGGAGGACGGCCTCGGCGGCAAGGTCCCGGTCGTCGCGACCAAGGACCTGGTCGTGGCGGGCTTCCCCGGCATCAGCGGCACGCTCACCCTGGACACCTCGAAGATCGGCCACACCGAGGCGGCCGGCAAGGAGGTCGGCGTGCTGCGGGTGGGCTCGGGCGACGACAAGGTGGAGGTTCCGGTGGCCCTCCAGGCCGACCTGAACCCGCCGTCCATCCAGTCCCGGCTGCTGCGCATGCTGTGAGGCACTGAGGCACTGAGGCACTGAGGCGCTGTGGCGCTGGTGCGTTGAGGCACTGAGCCGCTGAGGCGCTGTGGCATCGAACGAAGAAGAAGGGGAGCCGGTCCGCACCGGCTCCCCTTCCCCCTTTCCCGCTCCCGTGGGCCCCGCGGCCTAGGCGTCCCGGTCGAGCAGCGCGAGGGTGAGCCCGCCGAGCGGCGTCACCCGGTCCGGGGCGCCGTACCGGGCCTGGAGCACCTGCGCCTGGTCGGTGGGCATCGTGCCCAGCGGGTCCTGGGTGTCGCCGAGGACCACCAGCCAGATCCGGGACGCCCCGCCCAGACAGTCCGCCGGCCGCGGGCAGGGCGTCGGCGAGAGCTCCTCGGCGTCGTCGGCGCTCTCCGCGACGAAGACCGGATAGGGGTGCACGTCCGACGGCAGGTAGTAGCTGACGCCGGGCCAGGCCATCGCCCAGGACTGGTCGCCCAGCGGGGCCGCCATCCCGTCCCCGGAGCGGTAGCCGGCCGCGATCTCCCGGGCCGCCGCCTTGAACGGCTCCTCGGAGCCGTTGTGCGAGCCCACGTACCGCACCGCGGGCTGCTCCGGCAGCGCCACCGCGGCCGGTGCCGCGAGCAGCCCGACCGTCAGCAGCCCGGCCGCCACGACGGCCCCCCGGGGCTCCCGCCCGCGCCGCCGGGCCAGGGCCCGCACCGCGCCGTACACCGCCCCGACGCCGCCGCCGGCCAGCACCGCCCAGGCGGGCACCGTGAACAGCAGGTACCGCCCGAGGAAGTACGAGGTGTCGCTCAGGCTTGACACCAGCCAGACGCCCACCACCGGCAGCTCCGCGAGCAGCAGCGCCTGCCAGGCCTGCACCCGCCGGCCGGGCAGCGCCATCGCCAGCAGCGCCAGCGGGACGAAGGCGTAGAACACGGCGTCCGAGCCGAACAGGCGCTCCCCGAAGAACACGAGATCGCGCGGGGAGGGGGTCGGGATCCAGCCCAGCTGCCGGTCCGACTGCCGGCTGCCCAGCAGCACCACCGGCAGCACCGGCACCGCCGCCACCGCGACCGCCAGCGGGTACCGCCACAGCAGCCGCCGGTCCGCCTCCGGGCGGGTGCGCCACAGGTGCAGCGCCAGGAGCGCCACCTGGCCGGCGACCGTGCTGAAGGACACCAGGTGCCCGGCGCCGGCCAGCGCCATGGCCACGCAGTACGGCGCCCAGCGCCGCCAGGTCGGCCGCTCCAGCGCCCGCAGCAGGAAGTACGAGGCCGCCGCGATCGCGCAGGTCACCAGCGCGTAGGAGCGCGCCTCCTGGGCGTAGCGGGAGATCTCCGGGGGCACGGCGAGCAGCAGCCCGGCCCCGACCGCCGCCACCCGGTTGCCGAACAGCCGCTGGGCGGTGAGCGCCACGAACGCCGCCGCCCCGGCCATTGCCAGCACGGACGGTATTCGCAGGGAGACCGTCGAGTCGCCGAACACGGCCGTCCAGCCGTGCATCAGCAGGTAGTACGCGCCGTTGCTGGCGTCGATGTGCTGGAGCAGCCGCAGCAGGTCCCCCGGCGAGCGGGTGGCCACCGTCCAGGTCGCGATCTCGTCCCGCCACAGGTCCGGCGTCCCCAGCCGGTACCCGCCCACGGCCAGCATGACCACCGCGGGCCACACCCACACCTGCCCCAACAGCCGGCCCACCGGGTGCACAGCAGGTCTCATCAGGTCCTTCGTCTCCTTAACGAGGCGCGACGGGGCGGATCCCACCCTGCCCGGCAGGCTACTTGACCCGCCCTGACAGCCCGTCGGCCGCCCGCAGCCTGCCCGCACACCTCCCGCATCCTGCCCGCATCCCGCCCGCACACCTCCCGGATCCTGTCCGTCCCCACCTGAACCCCCTCCGTCACCCCGCGCCCCACCCCCGATCCGGTACGCTGTGAACGGCCTGGTAGCACCCGGGCCGCGCCTCAGTAGCTCAGGGGATAGAGCACGGCTCTCCTAAAGCCGGTGTCGCAGGTTCGATTCCTGTCTGGGGCACAGCGAAAGAGCAGGTCACAGGCCCTCCGCCCGCACCGGGCAGGGGGCCTGCGGCATTCCCGGGGCCGTCGGCGCCCGATCGGGTCCGACCGGTGTCAGGGGTGACGTACTCCTCCGGGAGGAGGAGCGGAGGGCTGCCGTCCGCCCGCGGTGTGATCATGGAGCAGACCACGAGCTGATGGGCCGTGGCCGCCGCGCTCCTAGGCTCGTCGAGACCCCTGCCGGAGCACCGTTCCCGGTCAGGGCGGACGAGCCGGGGACCGATGACGACGTACCGATACACCGTGGCCGAGCTGCGCGGCCAGCTGCGCCAACTGATCCTGAGCGGCGCCGCGATCGCGCTGGGGGTGGCCTTCCTGATCGCCTCCGTCAGCGGCAGCGGGGCACTGGTGGACTCCTACAGCCAGACCGCGGCCGCCGAGGTCGGCCCCGGCGACATCCAGGTGACCGGGAAGGCCGCGGCCGGCGGGAAGACCGCGGCCGGCGGGCTGGACGCGGCCGCCGCCGAGCGGGTGCGGCAGACCCCCGGGGTGGCCGCGGTGGCCCCGCGGCTGACCGGCAAGGGCGGGGTGCTGGCCGCCGACGGACGCCCGCTCGACCGCAGCGCCGCCGTCAGCGCCGTCGCCGAGGACCCGGCGCTGCGCTGGCAACTGCTCAAGGACGGACGCTGGCCCGCCGGCCCCGGCGAGGTGCTGCTCGACACCGGGACCGCGCACCGGCTGGACGCCGCCGTGGGCGCCGACGTCCACCTGACCAGGGCCGACGGCACCGCCGCCACCGCCCGGCTGGTCGGCACCCTCGACGAGCGGGGCGCGCCGAGCCTCGCCGGAGTCCCGATCATCGGCGTCCCGGCGGGCGCGGTCGCCGACTACGCGACCGGCGTCACCACCGACCGACTCGACGTCAGGGTCGCCCCCGGCACCTCCCGGACCGCGACCGTCGAAGCCCTGCGTGCCACCCTCGGCGCCGGCGCCCAGGTCCACACCCGCGAGGCCTCGGTCACCGAGGCGACCCGGCAGAGCAGCACCCTGTACGGCGTGGTGCTGATCGCCGCGCTCTCCTTCGTCCTGATCGCGCTCGCGGTGGCGCGGATGGTGGTCGGCAACACCTTCACGGTGGTGCTCGCCCAGCGGACCCGCCAGCTCGCCCTGCTGCGCTGCGTGGGCGCCGACCGGCAGCAGCTGCGCCGGCTGATCCGCCGCCAGGGGCTGCTGCTCGGCGTGGGCGCCTCGGCGGCGGGCGTGCTGCTGGGGGTCGCCCTCGGCGGGCTCGGTACCGCCGTGGTCGGCGGCCTCGACCTCGGACCGGTCCACCTGTCGCTGATGCCCTCCCCGCTGACCTGCCTGCTGGCCGGACTCTTCGGCGTGCTGCTGACCCTGCTGGCCGTCCGTGGCCCGGCGAAGGCCGCCGCGGCCGTGCCGCCGATCGCCGCGCTCGGCGGCACCCCCGCGCCGGCCGGCGGGGCGGCCAGGGTGCGGGCCGCGGTGTGGACCACCGGACTGCTGGTCGCGGGCACGGCGCTGCTGGTGGCCGGGGCGGTGGCCCCGCCGCCGCTGTCGCTGCTCGCCGTCACCGTCGGGGCCATCGCCAACTTCTTCGGGGTGCTGCGGCTCTCCCACCGGGTGCTGCCCGCGGTCGTCGCCGTCCTGGGCCGGCCCGCCCGCAGGCTCGGCGGTACGGCCGGGCGGCTCGCCACCCAGCAGCTGCGGCTCAACCCCGGCCGCACCGGGGCCACCGGCTCGGCGCTGCTGCTCGGCGTGACCGTGATGGTCGGCGCGGTCACCGCGCTGGACATCACCTCGCGGTCGCTGGTGCCCGTGGTGTCCGCCCGCCAGCCCGGCGTCTTCTCGGCGGCCGCCACCGGCGGTGCCGCCCTGCCGGCGGGAGCGCTCGGCGCACTCGGCGCCGAGCACGGGCTGACCGTCACCCCGGTCCGCTCCGCCACCGTCGACCTCGACGGCCGGCCCACCGTGGTCGCCGCCGTCGACCCCACCCGGCTCAACTCCTCGACGGACGACGCGGACCGGGCCCGCGCGCTCACCGAGGGCGCCGCACTGAGCGGACTCGGCGAGACCGGGGTGCGCCGGGCCGGCGGCGTCGAGCTGCGGCTCCAACCCGGCCGCAGCAGCCTGCCGTTCACCCTGCAGAACGACGCCACCCTGCTGGTGACGCCCGCGACCCTGGACCGCCTCGCCCCCGGAGCGTCCGTCACCACGGCCTGGATCAGCCCGGCCGCCGGCGAGGACCGGCCGACCGCCCGCCGGGCCCTGGACCGCGCCCTCGCCGACCACCCGCAGGTGACCGTCGCCGACACGGCCGCCCAGGCGGACACCCTGCGCTCGCTGCTGGACCGGCTGAAGACCGTCAGCATGGCCCTGCTGTCCTTCTCCGTCGCCATCGCCGGCCTGGGCGTCGCGGCCACCCTGATGCTCAGCATCAGCGAACGCTCCCGCGAGATCGGCATGCTGCGCGCGATCGGGATGTCGCGCGAACAACTGCGCCGCATGCTCACCCTGGAGGCGCTGCTGCTCTCCCTGGCAGGCGCGCTGGTCGGCACCGCCCTGGGCGCCGCCTACGGCTGGGCCGCCGCCCGCTCGATCACCTCGACGGTCGGCACGGTCGGCACCCCGCCGGTCCTGCCGGTGCTGGCCGCCCTGGCCCTGACCGTCCTGGTCGGCCTGGCCGCCGCCGTCCTCCCGGCCCGCCGGGTCGGCCGCATGAGCGCGGTGGCGGCGATGCGGGCCTCCTAGCCGGAGCGCGGCCGGTGCAGGGGGCTGGGCCGGGGCCGGGGCCGGGGCCGCGGTCGGGACGGACGGCCCGGTCCGGGGCGTGGTCGGGACCGGTGGCCGGCTGGGGCTCCCACCTGCTCCGGGCGTGGCCGGTGGCCTGTCGGTGGTGCCGGCACCGGCCGGCGCGCGAGGCCGACCGGGGCCCGGCGGCAGAGTCGGGAGGCCGGGCCGCCGACCGGACTCGGGGGCGCGGTTGCCGGCTCGTCGGTGCTGACCGTCCTGGGCCTGGTCGGCCTGGCTCGGGCCGGGGCCGGCCGGTGGCCTGTCGGTGGTGCCGGTGCCGGGCGGCCCTGGGCGGTCGGGGGGTCAGGCCAGGGTGAAGTGGGCCCGGGGCGTGGGCGGGTGGGCGGCGGCGCGGGCGAGGTCGGCGAGGAGGGGCTCGGTCGCGCGGGTGTGGCGCAGGACGGCCGGGTCGAGGTCGACGACGACGAGTTCGCGTCGGTCCTCGCTCGCTTCGGCGATCAGCCGGCCGTCCGGGCCCCAGACCGCGCTGCCGCCGCAGGTGTGCCAGCCGCCGGTGTGGCCGATGTGGTTGGCGAGCACCGTGTAGAGGGTGTTGTCGAGCGCGCGGGCCGGGAACCACGTGCGGGACTCGTGGTGGCCGTGGCCCATGCTGAACAGCGCGCCGACCAGGTAGGCGTGGCAGCCGTCGAGCGCGGCGGCCCGGGCGTGCTCGGGGAAGCCGGAGTCGTAGCAGACGCCGAGACCGAGCCGCCAGCCGTCCAGCTCCAGGGTGCAGCCGGCCGTCCCGGGGCGGTAGTGCTCGCGTTCGGACTTGAACAGGTGCTGCTTGTCGTAGCGGGTGACGAAGCCGCCGTCCGGGCCCAGGACGAGGGCGGAGACGCGCAGGTCGGCGCCGTCCCGTACGGCGGCGCCGACGATGGCGGCGGTGCCGGTCTCGCGGCAGGCCTCGGCGATCGGCGCGAGACGCGGATCGCCGGGCTGGACGGCGTACTTGACGGGGTCGGTGCGGATCAGCTCGGGCTCGTACCCGGAGAGGATCTTCTCCGCGAACAGCACCAGCCGGGCGCCGGCCCGGGCGGCCTCGCGGATCAGTTCGGCGGCCTGGGCGACGTTGGCGGGTATGTCGCCGGGCACGGCCTGGGTCTGGACGGTGGCGATCCGCAGCGGGCGCTCGGGGCAACCGGCGGGCGCGTCGGGGGAGATGGGGGCGGTGGGGGCGGTGGGGGTGGTGGTGTCGGGCATGGCCGTCACGCTAGCGGGCCGCGGGGTGACGGAGCCTCAGTGGGCGGTCTCGTCCGGCGGGGCGGCGGTGCGGGGGGAGCGGCCGGCCGACACGACGACCCGCTGCACCCGGGGTCTGGTGCGCCAGTTGACCCGCCGCACGTCGCGGGCCAGGGCCCCGGGGCGCCAGACCTGGATCACCGCGGTCACGGTGCCCAGCACGATGCCGGCGGCCAGCCAGCCGGCCAGCACGTCACTGGGCCAGTGCACCCCGAGCGCGATCCGGGTCCAGCCGATGGTCAGCACCGTCGCCGCCGCCACCAGGCAGGCGGCGGTCCGGCCGCGCCGGTGGACCCGGTACCAGAGCAGGCCGACCAGGACGGCGCAGGTGATCACCGAGGCCATGGCGTGCCCGGAGGGGAAGGCCGGCCCGCCGGCGTGCGAGACCGGATCGGGGAAGGACGGGCGGCCGCGGTCGAACGCCAGCTTCAGCGCCCACTGGGCGCCCCAGCCGACCAGGGTCTGGGCGGCCACCCAGCCGGCCAGCACCCGGGCGCCGATCAGCCAGAGCCACCCGGCGGCGATCCCGAGCAGCGCACGCATCGTGACGGTGCCGCCGATGTCCGAGAGCGTCTGCACCGAGGCGGTCCACATCCGGTGTTCCCGGGCGTAGGTGTGCAGTTCGCCGATCCACTCCTGGTCGTAGCGGACCAGCGGTCGCCAGTGGCCGGTGACCAGGGCCGCCAGCAGGCCGAACAGCGCGGCACAGCCCAGCGCGAGCGCGGCGTCCCGGAGGAGGCTGCGGTTGTGCGCGGTGGGGCGGGTCGTGCCGTTGGTCAGGTGCATGGCTGACACCTTCCCAGTGCCCCGGGCCGAGCAAGAGCCGGAGTGATAGCGATTCGGCATCGTTTGTGGGGAGGACCTGCGTGCGCCGGGGTGTGGGCGCGGGCGGAAAGCGGGGAGCGCGGGGAACGCCGGCGGCCGTCCGCGGGTTCAACGGGTAGGCGGCGGGCGCGTGTGGGTCGCGTGAAGACCTCACCGCCGCGACGGTCGCCCGACGGCACGCGGCGTGCCCGGTCGGTCACCCAGTGTCCGGGCCGGGGCGAAAACCGGCAGGATACTGCATCGCCGGGAAGAATCTGAGTGACTTGGGAATGTTGTCCGGATTCTGTTCGTTGGATCGTTACGTGTGAGCCTCCAGGGGCCCGCACTTCTTGCCCTCACGAGGCAGGCAGGCAGACCTCGGCAACACCAGCAAAGGGAGCAAGCATGGCCACCCGTGCCGTCGTTCGCGACAGGGCCGACCGGAGTCGCGCGGCCCGCCCGACCAACCTCGAGGCCGACCGCGACCTGGTCGGCATGTACCTCGACGAGATCGCCAGGACGCCCCTGCTCGATGCCGCCGAGGAGGTCGAGCTCTCGCTGCGGATCGAGGCCGGCGTGTACGCCCAGCACCTGATGGACGAGGGCGGACTCCCCGACGGCGTCACGCGCGAGGAGCTGGAGGCGATAGCCGCCGACGCCGAGCGCGCCAAGGACGTCTTCATCCGCTCCAACCTCCGGCTCGTGGTCGCCGTCGCCCGCCGCTACCCGCGCAGCGGCCTGCCGCTGCTGGACCTCATCCAGGAGGGCAACGCCGGCCTGGTGCGCGCCGTCGAGAAGTTCGACTACGCCAAGGGCTTCAAGTTCTCCACGTACGCGACGTGGTGGATCCGGCAGGCGATCACCCGGTCCATCGCCGACCAGTCCCGCACCATCCGGCTGCCCGTGCACCTGGTGGAGGAGCTGGGGCGGATCCGGCGGGTGCAGCGGGAGAAGTCCAAGGAGCTGGGCCGGGAGGCGGAGCCGGCCGAGATCGCGGCCGAGCTGGACACCACCGAGGCCCGGATCAAGGACGTGCTGGACTGGGCGCGCGACCCGGTCAGCCTCAACATGTCGGTCGACGACGAGGGCGAGACCCAGTTCGGTGACCTCGTCGAGGACACCGGGGCCACGTCCCCGGAGGACGCCGTGATGGTCATGCTCCGCCGCGAGGAACTGGACGACCTGATCGGGCGGCTGGACGACCGCACCGCCTCGATCATCCGTTCCCGCTACGGGATGGAGGACGGCCGCGAGCGCACCCTCACCGAGGTGGGCAAGCAGCACGGCCTCACCCGTGAGCGGATCCGTCAGATCGAGAAGCACGCGCTGGCCGAGCTGAAGAAGATCGCCGACCACGCCGGCTTCGAAGCAGCCTGACGGGCGGCCCGACAGGCCCGACAGGCCTGACAGGCGGCCCGAGTGGCCGAGCCCTCATCCGGGCCCTGGCGCGGAGTGTTCCGCACCGGGGCCCGAGGCGTGCCACGGGGCTCTTAGGCTGGAGGGGAGGGACGAACGGACGGAGTGGACGGCTTGAGCGAGCAGGGGCAGGAAAAGGACCAGGCGCAGGAGCCCCGGAAGGCCGAGGCCGCCAAGGCCCGGCTGGTCTTCCGGGACCCGTTGGACCAGCAGTCCAGGGACGACACCGACGCGGGCTGGGGTGCCCGCCCCGGGGCGGCGGAGAGCGGTGGACGGGGGCTGGACTGGTACCTGAGCCAGCGCCCGCCGCACCACGGGGACTGAGGAACGGGAACCGGACGGGAACTGAGGAACGGGGACCGGGCGCCGACCGGCGTCCGTCGGTCAGCGCAGCGGCGCGACCAGCGCGTCGCGGATCTCGGTCAGCAGGGTGACCTCCTTGGCCTCAAGGTCCGCCGCCTTCTCGGCGAGGGTCTTGCGGTGGGCCGCCAGCCTGTTCATGGGCACGATCAGAACGAAGTAGACGACCGCCGCGGTGATCAGGAACTGGAGCGCGGCGCTGAGCACCGATCCCCACAGGATGAGGATTCCGGACGTGACCTCGCCGGTCGGGCTCAGCTCACAGGGCCCCTTGAGGCAGGAGCTGTAGGACGCGAGGTCCTTCGTCCCGAAGACGCCGACGATCGGATTGATCACGCCCTTGACGAAGGCGTTGACGATGTTGGTGAAAGCCGCGCCGATGACCACGGCCACGGCGAGGTCGACGACATTTCCACGCAGCAGGAATTCCTTGAAGCCTTTCATGCCGCCTCGAACGACGAAGTCGCCTCCCGGTTACGGGTGATCTTCCGTAGGCCCGGATTGACAACCCGTCCGGCCCAGTGCGCCTCCCGGGGGCGGCGGCAGACCGGCCCGCGCGGGCCCCAGGGCCAGCGCCGCCGCCACCGCGAGCAGCACCAGGACCGGCGCCCCGGCGCGCCGTCGTACCGCACTGCGCCAGCGGTGCCACCCGCCGCACCCGCGCCGGATCGGCGGGAAGCTCGGCAGCTCCTGCCGGGGCGGTACGGCGGGCGCGGGCAGCGGGAGGGGCAGGGGCAGGGAGAAGCTCGTGGTCGTCATCGACGCACCTCCGGAGTGTCGGCGGGCCGGCCCGTCGCGGACCGGATGCCCACACGATGGAGCGTTTCCGGCGAACTCGGAAAGCGATTTCCCCAGCCTGTGGAAAACCCGCCCCTGTGGACAACTTCGTCCACCCGTACGAGTTACTCCGACCCGCCCGAGGTGACGGAAAGCCCAGCGGGCCCCGCGGTGGGGGAGAAGGGGAGAGGGGGAGAAGGGGAGCGGGGGCGGCCGGACCCCGGGGGAAACGCGGAAAGGCCCGCCGCCCCCGCGTGGAAGCGGGGCCGGCGGGCCTGACCGAGGTCTGCGGGCCGTCCCGGGCCGATGGCCCGGCGCCGAGGTCAGCTCGCGGCCGGAGCCGGGCTGGACGACGACGAGGAGCCGGAGCTCGACGACGAGGAGGACGTGGACGCGGAGGACGACGTCGAGGGGCTCGACGACGACCCGGCGCTCACCGTGCTGCTGGAGGACGAGCGGCTGTCGGTCCGGTAGAAGCCGGAGCCCTTGAACACGACGCCCACGGCCGAGAAGACCTTGCGGAGCCGTCCCTGGCAGTCGGGGCACGTGGTCAGTGCCTCGTCGGTGAACTTCTGCACCGCCTCCAGGCCGTTGCCGCACTCGGTGCACTGGTACTGGTACGTGGGCACTTGTCTTCCTCCTGGCACTCTCGCCTGATGAGTGCTAACGATGGTCAATGATGCGGCATTCCGCGGGATCAGTCCAGCGACTCCGGTGTGAGATGGGCCGGGCCCGGCCCGCGGGCCGCCGCCCCGCTCAGCCCTTGGCCGCGCCCACCAGCCGCCCGGCACCGCCGTGCTGCGCCTGAACGTCGCCCGAACCCGCGGCCGCGGCGGCGCCCGCGCCGGCCGCCCCGTGCCCCGGCGCCACCAGCAGGTGCCGCAGCGAGAGCAGCACGATCAGACCGGCGCCGGCCCCGGCCAGCGGCACCAGGAACCCGGTCGAGGGCCCGTGCCCGTCGATCAGCCGGCCCGCGGCCATCGAGCCCACGGCCAGCCCCAGCCCGATGGCGCCGGTCAGCCAGGTGAAGGCCTCCGTCTTGGCGCCGTCCGCGACGAGCGTCTCGACCAGGGTGTAGCCGCTGATCAGGGTCGGTGCGATGGCCAGCCCGCAGATCAGCCCGGCGACGGTCAGCGCGACCAGGTTGGGCATCGCCCACAGCGCCGAGCAGCCCAGCACCAGCAGCGCGTAGCTGATCAGCATCCGCTGCTGCACCGGCCGCCGCCAGGCGATCACGCCGTACAGCACGCCGGCCAGCATCGAGCCGCCGGCGAAGATCCCGTACACGGTGCCGCCGGCGTCGTGCTGCCCGACCGAGTCGGCGAAGGCGTTCACCGACACCTGCATGCCGCCGAACACCGCGCCGACCCCGAGGAAGGTGCCGGCCAGCAGTCGGACGCCGGGGGAGGCGAGCGCCGAGGCGCGCTTGGTACCGGGCTCCGGCACGATCCGGGCCGGGGCGGTGCGCCGCTGGGCGGCGAAGGCCAGGCCGCCGACGACGGTCAGCGCGGCCTCGGCGGCCAGGGCGGTGGCCGGGTTGGCGAGGGCGGCGATGCCGGAGGCCAGGATCGGGCCGATCACGAAGGTGAACTCGTCCGTCACGGACTCGAAGGCGAAGGCGGTGCTCACCCGGGCCGCGGAGGCGTCGGAGGCGCCGTCCGCGGTGAACGTGGCGACCCAGCGGGCCCGGACCATCGCGCCGACCTGCGGCACGCTGGCACCGGCCGGGACGGCGGTCAGGAACAGGCTCCAGGCGGGCGCGTGGCCGAGCGCGAGGGCGATCAGCGCGCCGACGGCGGCCGCGTGCACCAGGACGCTCGGGACGAGCACCGCGGCCTGGCCGTAGCGGTCGGCGAGCCGCCCGGTCTGCGGCCCGATCAGGGCCTGGGCGACCGCGGCGACCGCGGTGACCGTACCGGCGGTGCCGTACGAACCGTGGGTCTGGGCGACGAGCAGCAGGATGCCCATGCTGAGCATCGCGTACGGCAGCCGCGCGACGAGGGCGGGGGACAGGAACGTCCAGGCCCCGGGCGTGCGCAGCAGCTCGCCGTACCCGACGCGGGCGGGGGCCGGAGCTGCGGGGGTGGCCGCGAGGTCCGCGGCGGTGTCGACCGTTCGGCGCGCCGTCACGGTCGGTCCTTCCTGCTGCCTGGTAGCGCGGCAGGGCATGGTGAAGCCCCGACGGCGCCGAGAGTCGTCCTCTCGCGCGTCGACCGGGGTAGATACCGGGCCGGTCCGGCGTGGTGGCCGGGAGCCGGACCGCGGCCGCCGAGCGGTCGCGCCAACTCTGCGTCAGGCAGATGCTGGGGGTGGTCTAGCGGTGGTTAGACAGGTGATCGAACCATCATATCAGTTACGCGCGTAGATTCCGTGGGCCACCCCCGGCCCCGGCCGGAGGGGCCGCCCGCCCCTCCGGCCCCGCGCTCAGCGCCCGTTCAGCCACCCGGCGAGCTTGCCGCCCTTGTCCACGGCCCGCAGCCGCCGCTCCGCCGCCTCGCCGACCTCGTCGGTGGTGACCACCAGCAGTTCGTCCCCGCCGCGCAGCACCGTCGCCTTGTCCGGCACGAAGGAGTTCCCCTCCCGCACGACCAGGGTGACGGCCGCCCCCTTGGGCAGCCGCAGCTCGCCGATCTCCACGCCCGACATCTTCGAGGCGGGGGAGAGCGCGACCGACAGCAGGTGCCCGTGCAGCTTCTCCAGCGGGGCGGACTCGATGCCCAGGTCCTGGCCCATGTCGCCCTCGTCGATCCGCAGCCGCTTGGCCACCCACGGCAGGGTCGGCCCCTGGAGCAGGGTGAAGACGACGACCAGGATGAAGACGATGTTGAAGACGTCCTCGGCCCGGTGCGCGCCGGACACCACCGGGATGGTGGCCAGCACGATGGGCACCGCCCCGCGCAGCCCGGCCCAGCTCAGCAGCGCCTGCTCGCGGGGCGGCACCTTGAACGGGGTGAGCGAGACCATCACCGACAGCGGCCGCGCCAGGAACACCAGCACCCCGCCGATCACCAGTGCGGGCACCACCGCGTCGCCCATGGTCTCGGGCGTGACGAGCAGCCCGAGCAGCACGAACATGCCGATCTGCCCGATCCACGCCAGCCCGTCGGCGAAGCCCCGGACGGCCGGGCCGTGCGGCAGCTTGGAGTTCCCGAGGATCACCGCGCTGATGTAGACGGCGAGGAAGCCGGAGCCGTGCAGCAGCGCGCCGCCGGCGTACGCGAGCACGGTGAGCGCCATCACGGCGATCGGGTAGAGGCCCGAGGAGGGCAGCGCGACGTGCTTGAGCCCGTAGGCGCCGATCTTCCCGACGGCCAGGCCTATCACCGCGCCGATCGCCAGCTCGGCGACGATCGTGCCGATCAGGACGTACCAGGTGTCCAGCTCCCCGGTGGTGGCGAAGGCGACCACCAGGATGACCACGGGCGCGTCGTTGAAGCCGGACTCGGCCTCCAGCAGGCCGGTGAGCCGGTGCGGCAGCGGGACCATCCGCAGCACCGAGAAGACGGCGGCCGCGTCGGTCGAGGAGACGATGGCGCCGAGCAGCAGCGAGGTGCGCCAGTCCAGGCCGACCAGCCAGTGCGCGCCGGCGGCGGTGGCGAAGACGCTGACGCCGACGCCGACGGTGGCGAGCACGGTCGCGGCCGGCATCACCGGCTTGATCTCCCGCCAGCTGGTCTTGATGCCGCCCTCGGCGAGGATCACCACGAGCGCCGCGTAGCCGAGCACCTGGGTGAGCTCGGCGTTGTTGAACGTGATGCCGATCCCGTTCTGGCCCAGTGCCACGCCGATCCCCAGATAGATCAGCAGGCTGGGCAGCCCTGATCGGGTGGAGAGGCGTACGGCGCCCACCGCGAACAGCAGGATCACGGAGGACTCAAGCAGGAGCTGGTTCAGGTGGGAGACGTTCACGCAGGGGCACCTCGGGCAGGCAGGGGCGGACGGGGTGTCTGGTGGTGCTGGGGGATCGCTGCTGGGACGACCCGTTAAGAAGTCGTCAATGCTCCTCTTGCGGATCGTTACGCAGTCTAACATTTTGCCATATCTTTAGCTTGGTCCCCCGTTCACGGTGCTCGGCCGACTCGGCCTAATGTGGTGCTCTGTCACGGCCGCAGGCCCTGGACACGCCCGCCCGCCCCGAAGTCAGGACCGCAAGGACCCAGATGCCCCGCTCGAAAAAGTTCCGGCGCGCCCGTCTGATCGTGATGGTGCTGGTCGTGCTGCTGGTGGCCGGTGTCGGCTACGGCGGCTACCGCGGGGTCTCCGCGGTCCGCGCCTCCTTCCCGGAGGTCGACGGCAGCGTCAAGGTGGCGGGCCTGAGCGCGCCCGTCGACGTCAAGCGGGACGCCAACGGCATCCCGCAGCTGTACGCCGACACCGACGAGGACCTGTTCCGCGCCCAGGGCTACGTCCAGGCGCAGGACCGTTTCTGGGAGATGGACGTCCGCCGGCACATCACCGCCGGCCGGCTCTCCGAGATGTTCGGCGACAGCCAGGTCGACACCGACGCGTTCATCCGCACCATGGGCTGGCGGCAGGTGGCGCAGAAGGAGTTCGACACCAAGCTGTCGCCGGAGACCAAGAAGCACCTCCAGGCCTACGCGGACGGCGTGAACGCCTGGCTCGCCGAGCACCCCGGCGGCGCGAAGGCCTCGCTGGAGTACGGCCTGCTCGGCGTCGTCAACAGCGGCTACCAGCCCGAGCAGTGGTCCCCGGTCGACTCGGTGGCCTGGCTCAAGGCGATGGCCTGGAACCTCTCCGGGAACCTCCAGGAGGAGATCGACCGCTCGCTGCTGGCCCAGGACTTCGGCCCGGACAAGATCGCCGAGCTGTACCCGGACTACCCGTACGCCCGCAACGGCACCATCGTGAAGACCGGCGCCGTGGCCGGCGAGAACTACCGTCCCGCCGACGGCTCCCCGCAGTCCGGTGCGGCCGCCGGGACGACCGCCACCGCCCAGGGCGCGGCGACCACCAAGGCGATGCTGCAGGGCCTGACCGACCGGGTCGACTCGATGCCGCAGCTGCTGGGCCGCCCCGGCCAGGGCATCGGATCCAACTCCTGGGTGGTCGCCGGCTCGCACACCACCACCGGCAAGCCGCTGCTGGCCAACGACCCGCACCTCGGCCCCGGCCTGCCCTCGGTCTGGTACCAGATGGGCCTGCACTGCCGGACGAACTCCCCGGCCTGCCAGTTCGACGTCTCCGGCTTCACCTTCGCGGGGATGCCCGGTGTGGTCATCGGCCACAACAAGGACATCGCCTGGGGCTTCACCAACCTCGGCGCCGACGTCACCGACCTCTTCCTGGAGAAGGTCACCGGCCCGGAGACCTACCAGGTGGACGGCAAGGACGTGAAGTTCGACCTCCGCAAGGAGACCATCAAGGTCGCCGGCGGAGAGGACCGCACCATCACCGTCCGCACCACCCAGACCGGCGCCCCGCTGATCTCCGACCAGAGCAGCGAGCAGCAGAACGTCGGCAAGTACGCCCCCAACGGCCCCTCCGCCCCGGACCGCGGCACCAGCGGCTACGGCGTCGCCCTCCAGTGGACGGCGCTCAGCCCCGGCAAGACCATGGACGCCGTCTTCGAGCTGGACAAGGCGAAGAACTGGGACGAGTTCCGCGCCGCCGCCAAGGACTTCACCGTCCCCGCGCAGAACCTGATCTACGCCGACGCCAAGAACATCGGCTACCAGGCCCCGGGCACCATCCCGGTCCGCGGCAAGGGCGACGGCACCGTCCCCTCGCTGGGCTGGGACTCCGCGTACCAGTGGAAGGACCCGATCCCCTTCAGCGCGCTGCCCTGGAGCCTCAACCCCTCGGCCGGCTACATCGTCACCGCCAACCAGGCCGTGGTGGACCCGAGCTACAAGTACAACCTGACCAAGGACTGGGAGTACGGCACCCGCGCCAAGGAGATCACCGACCAGATCGAGGGCCTGCTCAAGAACAACGGCAAGATCTCGCCGGACGACATGCAGACCCTCCAGCTGGACAACACCAGCGTGATGGCCAAGACGCTCGTCCCGCTGCTGCTCAAGCAGCCGATCAGCGACCCGTACGTGCGCGAGGCCCAGGACCTGCTGAAGGACTGGAACTTCCACCAGGACGCCGACTCGGCGGCCGCCGCCTACTACAACGGCGTCTGGCGCCAGCTGCTGATCCTGGCCTTCGGCCAGAAGTTCCCGGCCGACCTGCGGGCCAAGGACAACTGCCTGCTGGTCCGCCAGCAGGACGACCCCACCAAGCCGGACAGCTCCACCAAGATCGTCACCGAGTGCGGCACCCGCGAGCCGGGCAAGGCCCAGCCGGACGGCGGCGACCGCTGGACCGAGGTGGTGCGCCAGCAGCTGGATAAGCCCGACAGCTCGTGGTGGACGTACATCGACGACCAGCACAAGGAGCAGAAGGGCCTGGACAACCTGCTCCAGGAGGCGATGAAGAACGCCCGCCAGGAGCTGACCTCGCTGCTCAGCAAGGACGTCTCCACCTGGAGCTGGGGCCGCCTGCACAAGCTGGAGCTGCGCGAGCAGACCCTCGGCACCGACGACTCCTCGATCGCCTCCGGCGCGGTGCACAAGCTGCTCAACCGCGGCCCGTACCGGCTCTCCGGCGGCTCGGCGGCGGTCGACGCGGCCGGCTGGAACGCGGCGGCCGGCTACCAGGTGGACTGGATCCCGTCGATGCGCATGGTGGTCGACCTGAACGACCTCGACTCCTCGCGCTGGGTCAACGTCGGCGGCGCCTCCGGCCACGCCTTCCACGACAACTACAACGACCAGACCGACCTCTGGCTCAAGGGCAAGCTGCTGACCTGGGCCTACTCGCCGGACGCGGTCGAGAAGGCCACCAAGCACAAGCTGGTGCTCACCACCGGCTGACGCCCGTGACGTCCGGCCGGCGGAGGCCCCGTTCCCCCAGGGAGCGGGGCCTCCGCCGTTCTCCCGCGTCCGCCGCCGCGGTCGTCACCCCAGCCTGCGAACCCCCGAGGGCAGCACCGCCAGGTCCACCGGCCGGTCGTGCGGCTCGGCCGGCACCCGCTCCAGCAGCTCGTGCTCGTACAGCAGCACCGCCAGCACCGGCCGCGCGCCCGCCCGCTCCAGCCGGGCCAGCACCCGGTCGTAGCTGCCGCCGCCCCGGCCCAGCCGCAGCCCGGAGCGGTCCACCGCCAGGCCCGGCAGCAGCACCACGGCGGCCTCCGTCACCGCCCGCGGCCCGAGCCGCGGGCCGACCGGCTCCAGCAGCCCGCGGCCGGCCGGGGCCAGCGCCCCGGGCCCCGCGTACTCCGCCCAGTCCAGGTCGTTGTCCGCCAGCAGCACCGGCAGCAGCACCCGCACCCCGCGCGCCCGCAGCGCGTCCAGCAGCGGCCGGGTGCCGGGCTCGGCGCCCACCGAGACGTACGCGGCCACCGTGGCGCCCGCGGCGGCCAGCTCCCCGGCGTGCGCCGCCAGCGCGCCGGCCGCGCTCGCGCGCTCCTCGGCGGCCAGCTCGCGCCGCCGCGTCAGCAGCCGTGTCCTCAGGTCGCCCTTCTCGTTGGGCATCCGATCCTCGTTCATCCGATCCTCCTGGCCTGCGCACCCTCGACGCGCAGAGCCTGACACGCGAAGGGGCGCCCCCCATTGACCACCCCGCTGCTGGTCCAGGCCCTGGCCGCACTGAGCGTCCCCGCACTGGCCGGCGCCACCGCCCTCGGACTGCGCGGACGACGGGAGCGGTCCGGGGCCGCCGCCGGGGCGCAGCGGCTGCGCGGGCGGATCGCCGAACTGGAGGAGCGCTGCGCCGAACTGGAGCGCACCGCCTCCTGCGACCCGCTCACCGGCGTGTGGAACTACCGCCACCTCCAGCTCACCCTGGACCGGGAGATCGAACGCGCCCGCCGTGCCGAGCACACCGAGCAGGCCGAGGGACCGCGCCCGCTCGCCGTGCTGATGCTGGCCATCACCGGCTTCGACGCGGTCGTCGACGAGCACGGCCGGGGCCGGGCGGGCGCCGTGCTGCGCGACCTCGCCCAGCGGCTCGCGATGGAGATCCGCCGGGCCGACACCCTCGGCCGCTACGGCGGGGAGGAGTTCCTGGTGGTGCTGCCGGACACCGGCGCCGAGGGCGCCGCGCAGGTCGCCGAGCGGCTGGTCTGGTCGGTCCGCCGGCACCTGCTGCTGGACTGGTCCTCCGGCCCGCGCGAGTCCCGCCCGGCCGCCGGCAACGGCCTGACCGCCGCCGCCGGCATCGCCGTGCTGCCCGAGGACGGCACCCACGCGGCCGTCCTGCTGCGCGCCGCCGACACGGCGCTCGCCGCGGCCCGGGCGGCCGGCGGCGACTGCTGGCGGCTCGCGTCCCGCCACCCCGGGGAGGCCGACGGTTCCCGCACCGACCGCCCCCGCGGCGACCGCTCCGAACAGGCCGCTTGCCCGTCCGATCACGGACCAGACGCCGAGCGTGACCGTTCGGAAAAGGCGGGTAGTGTGTCGGCCTGTGTCGGCCGGGACCCCCTCGCCCAGCCGGTCGCGACCCATACGCCAGCCACCGTGGCCGGGCCCCGCGACGTGCTGTCCTAGCCGTCCGCCTGTGCCCGGCCGGGCGAAAACGTGCCTGAGTAAGGTAAACGCATGACGACGAGCAACTCCCGAGTTCCGGTGACCAAGGCCGTGGTACCCGCGGCCGGACTGGGCACCCGCTTCCTCCCGGCGACCAAGGCCACCCCGAAGGAGATGCTCCCGGTCGTCGACAAGCCGGCGATCCAGTACGTCGTCGAGGAGGCCTCCGCCGCGGGCCTGTCCGACATACTGATGGTCACCGGCCGCAACAAGCGCGCCCTGGAGGACCACTTCGACCGCGCCTACGAGCTGGAGGAGCTGCTGGTCCGCAAGGGCGACGAGCAGCGCCTGGCCCGGGTCCGCGAGTCCGTCGAGCTGGCCAACATGCACTACGTCCGCCAGGGCGACCCGAAGGGCCTCGGCCACGCCGTCTCGGTCGCCGAGCAGCACGTCGCCGGCCAGCCCTTCGCCGTCCTGCTCGGCGACGACCTGATCGACCCGCGCGACCCGCTGCTCTCCCGGATGATCGAGGTGCAGCAGCGGCTCGGCGGCTCGGTCGTCGCCCTGATGGAGGTCGACCCCTCCCAGATCCACCTCTACGGCTGCGCCGCCGTCAAGGCGGACGGCCTCGACGAGGACGTCTTCCAGGTGACCGACCTGGTCGAGAAGCCCGAGCCCGGCGAGGCCCCGTCCACCTACGCCGTGATCGGCCGCTACGTGCTCGACCCGCTGGTCTTCGAGGTGCTGCGGGAGACCCCGCCCGGCCGCGGCGGCGAGATCCAGCTGACCGACGCCCTGCGCGAGCTCACCAACCGCGAGGCCGAGGACGGCGGCCAGGTGCACGGCGTGCTCTTCAAGGGCCGCCGCTACGACACCGGCGACCGCGCCGACTACCTGCGCGCTATCGTCCGACTGGCCGCCGAACGCGAGGACCTGGGCCCGGAGTTCCGGTCCTGGCTGCGGGAGTTCGTCGGCTCCGAGATGCAGGACTGACGCAGGACCGACCACGACAGAGAGCGAGTCGCCGATGACCGGGTCCACCGAGCACAGCACCACGCCCAGCGCCTGCTGCGACGCCGGAGCGGACCCGGCCCCGGCGGCCCCCCGCCTCTGGACGGTGGACGAGCACCTCGCCGACGTGCTGGCCGCGGTCGGCCCGCTGCCCGCGATCGAGCTCCAGCTGCTCGACGCCCGGGGCTGCCGGCTCGACGAGGACGTGACCGCCGACGGCGACCTGCCGCCCTTCGACAACAGCTCGATGGACGGCTACGCGGTCCGCACCGCCGACACCGAGGGCGCGACCGACAGCTACCCGTCGGTGCTCTCGGTGGTCGGCGACATCGCCGCCGGCGCCGACGAGCTGCCCAGGGTCGGCCCCGGCCAGGCCGCCCGGATCATGACCGGTGCCCCGCTGCCGCCCGGCGCCCAGGCCGTCGCCCCGGTCGAGTGGACCGACGGCGGCACCGGCACCGGAGTGGCCGCCGCCGCGATGACCGCGCCCCTCCCGGACGAGGAGGTCAGGGTGCTGCGCCCGGTCGCCGAGGGCGCGCACATCCGCCGCCGCGGCAGCGACGTCACGGCCGGCACCCGGGTGCTGGAGGCCGGCACCCGGCTCGGCGCCGCCCAGATCGGCCTGCTCGCCGCGATCGGCCGGCCCACCGTGAAGGTCCGCCCGCGCCCCCGGGTCGTGGTGCTGTCCACCGGCAGCGAGCTGGTCCAGCCCGGTGAGCCGGTCGGACCCGGGCAGATCTCCGACTCCAACAGCTTCGCCCTCACCGCGGCCGCCCAGGAGGCCGGCGCCATCGCCTACCGGGTCGGCGCCGTCCCGGACGAGGCCGGACGGCTGCGTGCCGTCCTGGAGGACCAGCTCGGCCGGGCCGACCTGATCGTCACCAGCGGCGGGGTCAGCGTCGGCGCGTACGACGTGGTCAAGGAGGTCTTCGAGTCCTACGGGGGCGTCGACTTCCGGCGGCTGCGGATGCAGCCGGGCAAGCCGCAGGGCTTCGGCCGGATCGGCGGCGCGACCGGGGTGCCGCTGCTCGCCCTGCCCGGCAACCCGGTGAGCGCCTACATCTCCTTCGAGCTCTTCGTCCGCCCGGTCATCCGCACCATGCTCGGCGCCGCCGACGTGCACCGCCCGGTCGTCCGCGCGCACTGCCCGGCGGCGCTGCGCTCCCCGGCCGGCCGCCGGCAGTTCCTGCGCGGCCGCTACTCGGCGGCGGACGGCACGGTCGAGCCGGTGGGCGGCGCCGGGTCGCACCTGGTCGGCGCGCTGGCCCGGGCGAACTGCCTGATCACCGTCCCCGAGGACACCACCGCACTGCCGGCCGGCGGCGAGGTGGACGTGGTGTTGCTGGACTCCTGATCGGCCCCCCGGACCGGGGAACGGTACGGTAGCGCGGTATTCGACCTGCGCGCCCCTGGAGTTACCCGTGACGACACCTCCCCCCGGCGACCGCCTCACCCACGTCGACGACCAGGGCGCGGCCCGGATGGTCGACGTCTCCGAGAAGGCCACCACGGCGCGCACCGCGGTGGCGGCCGGCCGGGTGCGGGTCTCCCCGCAGGTGGTCGAGCTGCTGCGCGGCGAGGGCGTGCCCAAGGGCGACGCCCTCGCGGTGGCCCGGATCGCCGGGATCATGGGCGCCAAGAGGACCCCGGACCTGATCCCGCTCTGCCACCCGATCGCGGTCTCCGGCGTCAAGGTCGACCTCGCCGTCGCGGACGACGCGGTCGAGATCACCGCCACCGTGAAGACCGCCGACCGCACCGGCGTCGAGATGGAGGCGCTGACCGCCGTCGCGGTGGCCGGGCTGACCGTCGTCGACATGGTCAAGGCGGTGGACAAGGGCGCCACGATCGAGTCCGTCCGGGTGCTGAGCAAGACCGGCGGCAAGAGCGGCGACTGGTTCGCCCCGGAGGTGGACGCGTGACGCCCCCGGTCGGCGTGACGCCCCCGGCCGGCGTGACGCCCGCTCCCGGCGGGGCGCCCGCCGGGAGGGCACTGGCCGTCACGGTGTCCAACCGGGCCTCGGCCGGGGTCTACGAGGACAGGGGCGGACCGCTGCTGGTGGCCGGCCTGACCGCGATGGGCTTCACCGCCGACGGCCCCCGGGTCGTCCCGGACGGCGAGCCGGTGGAGGCCGCGCTGCGCGAGGCCGTCGCGGCCGGCTACGACGTGGTGCTGACCACCGGCGGCACCGGCATCTCGCCGATGGACCTCACCCCCGAGATGACCGCCCGGGTGATCGACCGCCAGATCCCCGGCATCGCCGAGGCCATCCGTGCGTACGGCCGGGAGAAGGTGCCCACCTCGGCGCTCTCCCGGGGGCTCGCCGGGCTCGCCGGACGTACCCTGATCGTCAACCTGCCGGGCTCGACCGGCGGCGTCAAGGACGGCCTGGCCGTCCTGGAGCCGCTGCTCGCCCACGCCGTCGACCAGCTCGGCGGCGGGGACCACCCCCGGCCCGACGCCCCGGCAACCGGGGCTCCAGCATCCAGGAGCGGGCACTGAACGCCGGCTGGCCGGTAGAACTCCACGAGGGGGACGTCGTGCTGCGCCCCATCCGGGCGCGCGACCAGCGCGAGTGGCAGGAGGTGAGCCGCCGCAACCGGGACTGGCTGCGCCGCTGGGAGGCCACCGTGCCGCCCGGCCCGGCGGGCCAGGCGGCCGGCTCCCGGCCGACGTACCGGCAGATGGTCCGCTTCCTGCGCGGCGAGGCCTCGGCCGGCCGGATGCTGCCCTTCGTCGTGCTCCACAAGGGCCGGCTGGTCGGCCAGTTGACCGTCGGCGGGATCACCTGGGGCTCGATGTGCTCGGCGAACATCGGCTACTGGGTGGACGAGGCGGTGGCCGGGCGCGGCATCATCCCGACCGCCGTGGCGCTCTCGGTGAACCACTGCTTCCGCACCCTCGGACTGCACCGGATCGAGGTCTGCATCCGCCCGGAGAACGGCCCGAGCCGGCGCGTGGTGGAAAAGCTCGGCTTCCGCTCGGAGGGAATCCGTCCGCGCTATCTCCACATCGACGGCGACTGGCGCGACCACCTCGTCTACGCGCTGACCGCCGAGGAGGTCCCGGAGGGGATGCTGGAGCGCTGGCGGGCGCTCAGTTCCGGGCGCGGGGCCAGTAATTGAATACATGTTCGAATAAAATATCGATATGGCATCGACGGGGCACCGGACCCCCACAAATAGCGGCAAAATAGTCGGAGAATCAGCTTGATCACACGACACGCCGTGCCAAATTGCTGCCAGGCCTTCCCCGGCGCCCGTACGGTGTGAATCGTGAGCAGTAGCGGCCTTATCTACGCCGTCATCGTAGGGGCCTGGGCCGCCTATCTGGTGCCGATGTGGCTCCGCAGGCAGGACGAACTCAACGAGGCGCGCCCGACGGAACGCTTCAGCACCGCCATCCGCCTGCTGGCCGGGCGATCGGCGCTGGAGCGGCGGGCAGCCCGGGCCCTGGGCGACGAACCGCGTGACGGCGAACAGAACGACGACGGTCCTCCCGAACGGGACGAGACCGCCTCCGGCGACCCCGCGCGGGAGCCCGAACCCCCGGTGCGGCGCCCGGCCGAACGGCCGGCCCCCGAACCGGGGGCCGGAACCGAACGCCGGGCGCGGCTGCTGGCCCGCCGGCGCCGCATGGTCACCGTCCTCTTCCTCTCCTTCGCGCTCGGCGCGGTGGTCGCCGCGGTGGCCGGACTGGCCTTCCTGTGGGTCCCCGCGGTTCCGGCGGTCCTCCTCACCGGGTACATCGGCCACCTGCGCAAGCTGGAGCGCCAGCGGTACGAGGTGAAACTGGACCGGGTCCGGGCCGCCCAGGCGGCCGAGCGGCTGCGCAAGCGCGAGCAGCAGCGGGCAGCGGCCCCGGAGCCCGGCGGCGCCCCGGCCGAGGCCCCCGCCGCCGCGGAGCCCGCCCCGGCCGCGTCCGCCGCCGAGGAGCGGGTCACGCGCCGGCCGCACCTGCGGCTGGCGGCCGACCCGGAGCAGGTCACCGTCTCGGTGCCCTCCGCCTCCGCGGTGGCCGAGGCGACCGAGCACGAGGAGTGGGTCGACGGCATGCGCGAGCGGGGAGCGGCCGGCCCGGACTCCTGGGAGCCGGTGCCCGTCCCGCTGCCCACCTACGTGACCGCCCCGGTCGCCCCCCGGGTCTCCCGCGGCCTCGACCTGTCGGCCCCCGGCACCTGGACCGCCGGGCGGCCCGCCGAGTCCCGCAAGACCCCGCTCTTCGACCAGTACGCCGAGCCGCACGCCCCCGAGTCGCGCCCGCGCGCGGCCAACGAGTAGCCGAGCGGCCCCGGGCCACCCCCCGACCAGCACCGTGATCCGGGGGGTGGTCACAGACCCCCTCCGAAAGGTGCTAGAGTTTCTTCTCGTTGGGGCTGTGGCGCAGTCCGGTAGCGCACCTCGTTCGCATCGAGGGGGTCAGGGGTTCGAATCCCCTCAGCTCCACCCAACGGATCGGCTCAGGCCGGTCGACGAAATCCCCCCGGGAGGCAACTCCCGGGGGGATTTCGCGTTTTGTGGGTCCGGTCGGGTCGGGCGGGTCCGGACGGGCCCCGGCCGGTCGGGACGCGGCGCCTGTGAGGAGGGTCACACCGGCCCGCGGGGTGGCCGCGCGGGGCCCGGCGGCGCCGGAAGCGGTCGCGGGGCCGGAGGGTGCGCGGCCCCGGGTGTCGGCGGCGCTCACGCGGGTGCGCCTCGACGGTGCGCAGGTGCCCGACCGTCAGCCGGAGGGGCGTGAGGAGGCCCTGGAGGGCGCATGGGCGGCCCCGATGGGCCCGCGTGCGCCCGGCGGTCCTTCGCGCGCCCGTCGGGGCCCTCCGGGGTCCGCGCGGGCCCCGTGGGCCCGTCGCCGGGCTCGCGGGCCCCGGGCGTGCGTCCTGACGCCGTTTCGGCGGCGACCGGCCTCCGGTCCCGGCCTTTGCCGCTTTTTGGGGATCGGATAGCTCGGAATATCCACGGAAGCACGCTGCTTTCCGCCCGGTTAATCCCCGGATCGCCGCGCGGGTATTCGCCCGGGACCTTTCGCGCGGAACCTTCGGTCGGCGGGCATTCCGGCGTCGGGTGGCACGTCCGAGTCGGGGCCTTGGCCGTGTTTCACGGCGAATGCCGCGGGCTGGGCGAATGTGGCCCGGAACGGGGCCTCCGGGCGAGGCCGCCGCCGGCGGCCGCCCGCCGTGCGCGCCCCGGAGGGACGGCCCGTCACCTTGCGCCCGTTCGGCCCGGCGGGCGCGTGTGCTGCGGCTGCGGGGAATCGCCGCCGTCGGCGGATTGCCGACGAGGCCGGCGGTGTGATGCCTGATTCCTACCGAATTCCGGTGGTCGAGGGCGCCTCCGGTTCGATCCGGATACCCCGGGAGCCGCCGTTCGCGGGTGTGGACCGTTATGCTCGGGCGGCCTTGGGGTTCCTTGTTCGACGAGGGGGGGATGTGCCTGCCGGGTCTCCGGTCCCTTTGTCGGCGGTCATGGGCAGGATGTGTTTTCCGAGTCGGGTGCCGGGATGTGGCCCGGAGTCAGGGCGGAAGGAAACAGGGGGAGAGCAGTGCGTGGTGTCGACGACGTGGCGGAGGCGGACCGGAAGCTGTACGGGCTGATCTACCGCAATCCGGGCTGGTCGCTGGACGAGGTGGCGCTGGAGGCCGGGTCCTCGGTCGGGGAGGCGGAGGAGGCGTGCGAGCGGCTCAGCGCCACCGGGTTGCTGGCCCCGTCGCCGGGGGCGCCGTGCGGATTCGTCACCGTGGATCCGGAGGCGGCGCTGTCCCGGCTGTTCTCGGCGGAGGAGCGGCTGGTCACCGCGCACCTCCAGCACGTCGCCAGGATCCGTACGGCCATCTCCTCCGTGGTGCACGGCTTCCCGGACCTGCGGGACGAGCGCCGGGAGGCGGTGGAGGTCGAGACGCTGGGCACGCCGGCGCTGGTCAACGCCTTCCTGGACGACGCCGGGAGCATGGTCCGCTCGCGGCTGCGCGCGATGCACCCCGGCGGGCCGCCGCCCGAGGAGCTGATCGACGACATGCTGCTCCGGGACCAGGAGATGGAGGGCCGGGGCATCGTCGTGGAGGGGTTGTACCAGCGGCGTACCGCGGCGATCCCGTACATGGCGGCGTACCTGGCGGACGCGGCCCGGCCGGGGAAGGGGGTCCGCGTCGCCGAGTATCTGCCGCTGCGCATGATCCTCTTCGACGACGAGCTCGCCGTGCTGCCGATCAACCCGGAGGACAGCAGCCAGGGGGCGTTCGCGATCCACGGGAAGGAGCTGGTCGCCTCGCTGCACGCGTTCTACGACTACTGCTGGCACAACGCCGCGCCCGTTCAGCACGCGCCGGTGCAGCACGCGTCGGAGCAGCAGGCCGTCGCGCTGGACGGCCAGGAGCTCGTGGTGGTCAGGCTGCTCGCGGACGGGGTCAAGGACGAGGCGATAGCGCGTCAACTCGGCATCTCTCCGCGCACCTTCAGCAGGATCGTGTCGGCTCTGCTCGACAGACTCGGCGTGAAGACGCGCTTCCAGGCCGCCATGCGGATCGCGGAGCTGGGGATGCTGGACTGACGCGGCGGGCGGAGCGGCGGAGGCGGGTCACTGCGGTGGCCCGCCTCTTTCGCTGTTCCGGAACGGGCGGTTCAGCACGGTTCGACCCCGTTCGCACCCCCGTCCGTCTCGAATCGTGAGACAAACCGGGTGGGTGGCAAAGCCCCGTCATGACGGGTTGCTGCCGCTCGGATTCGTTGATCCACGTGGGCCCGTCCAACAGGATTGGTGGTGCGAGATCGGACAGGGGCCGGCGGATCGAACGCCGGGAACCGACTCGCTCTCGAATTCCTGACCAACCGTACGGGGGATACCCATGTCTGCACGTGCCCGCCTGTGTACCGCCGCCGTCCTCGCCCTCACCGTCGCCGGGGTGACGACGGCCACCGCCGCGGCCACCGTCCGGCCCGCGAGCCCGAGCGTCACGGCCGCCGAGGCCACCACGGGCCAGCCCACCACGGCGCAGACGGGCGGCACCACCCCGCTCGACGAGAACGGCTGGTGGTAGCGCGCACGGTCCTCGTGCCCGCGCACAATCCCCCGTTTCTCGAGGAGCTGAGGAGCCAGCGATGGATCTGATCGACAGCGCGCCACCGGCCTCCGCGGCGCGGTTCGCCCCCGGCCGCGGACGGACCGCGGTCCTGGACCGCACCCGCACCATCGAGGTCGCCGTCATCGGCACCGGTTACGCGGGACTGCCGCTCGCCGTGGCGGCGGCGCAGGCCGGACACCGCACCCGGGGACTGGACCTCAACGAGTTCCTGGTGGCCCAGGTCAACATCGGCAGCCCGCCGGTGGACACCGTGACCGAGGAACAACTCGCCGCCGTCTCCGGCCTGCTGGACGCGACCACCGACCCGGCGTACCTGCGCGAGTGCTCGGTGATCGCCGTGTGCGTGCCCACGCCGGTGGACGCCCACGGGGTGCCCGACCTCGGGCCGCTGCTCTCCGCGACCCGCACGGTCCGCGACCACCTCCGGCCGGGCCAGCTGGTGATCATCGAGTCGACCACCTACCCCGGCACCACCGAAGGGGTGATCCGCGAGACCCTGGAGGAGTCGGGACTCGTGGCCGGCGAGGACTTCCACCTGGCCTTCTCCCCGGAGCGCGTCGACCCGGGCAACCAGCGGTTCGGCTTCCACAACACCCCGAAGGTCGTCGGAGGGCTCACGGCCGAGTGCCGCACGCGGGCGGCCGGCTTCTACCGCGAGCTGACCGAACAGGTCCACGTCACCCGCTCCCCCCGCGAGGCCGAGGCCGCGAAGATCCTGGAGAACACCTACCGCCAGGTCAACCTCGCCCTGATCAACGAGTTCGCGCAGATCTGCCACCGGCTCGGCGTCGACGTGTGGGACACCATCGACGCGGCCGCCACCAAGCCCTTCGGGTTCACCCCCTTCCGCCCCGGCGTCGGGGTCGGCGGCCACTGCATCCCCGTCGACCCGCTCTACCTCGTGCACCGCGCCGCCCAGGAGGGGCTGCCCTTCCGCATGGCCGAACAGGCCCAGCGGATCAACGACTCGATGCCGGTCTGGGTCGCCTCCCGCGCCCGGGACCTGCTGGCGCACCACGGAACCGCCGTACGCGGCGCCCGGGTGCTGCTGCTCGGCGTCACCTACAAGCCCGACGTCGCGGACATCCGCCACTCGCCCGCCGAGCCGCTGGCCGCCGAACTGCTCGGCGCCGGAGCGGACGTCGTCTTCCACGACCCGTACGTCGACGCCTTCCGGGCCCGCGGCCGCGAGCTGCGCCCCAGCCGGGACCTGCCGGCCGACCTGGCGACCGCGGACCTCACCGTCCTGGTGCAGCGCCACCGCGCCTACCGGGACGAACTGCTCGCCGGGGCCAGGCTGCTCCTCGACCCCAGCGGGCCCGCCGCCACCACCGGGACCTCCCCCTCATGACCGTGCACCGACCCGCCGACAGGCCCCCGACCATGACCACCACGCCCACCGGGGTGCCGGGGCTGATCCGCGCCCGCGTCCTCGCCGACCCGGCCGCCACCGCGCTGCGCACCCCGGACACCACCGTCAGCTACGCCGAACTGTGGCAGCGGGCGGAACACGGCGCCGACGAACTGCGGGCGCACGGCGTGCGCCCCGGGGACGTCGTCGCCGTCCGGCTGCCCTCCGGCCCCGAGGCGATCGTCGCCATGCTCGGGGCCTGGCTCGCCGGCGCCGCGTTCCTGCCGGTCGACACCGCCACCCCGCAGGAGCGCCGCGAGTACCTGCTCCGGCACTCCCGTGCCGTCGCCCTGATCGACGGCACGGGCGTCACCGGACTGCGCCCGGAGCTCGCCGAACCCCTCGCGCAGGCCGAGCCCGCCTACGTCATCTACACCTCCGGATCGACCGGCACCCCCAAGGGCGTCCTGGTCGAGCACCCGGCCCTGGCCGGCCACGCCGACGCGGTCACCGGCCTGCTCGGGCTGACGGAGGCCGACACCGTCCTGCAGTTCGCGAGCATCGGGTTCGACGTCGCCCAGGAGGAGATCTGGCCCACCCTGGCCGCCGGCGGCACCCTCGCCTTCCACGGCGGCGGCGTCCCGGACTCCGCGGTGCTCGCGGACCTCGTCCGCACGCTCGCCGTGACGGTCCTCCAACTCCCCACGGCGTACTGGCGGATGCTCTGCGCCGAGCTGGACGGCGCCGACCGGACCGGCTTCGCGGCAGTGCGGACGACCGTCATCGGCGGCGAGAGCGCGACCGCGGCCGACGCCCGGGCCCACCGGCGCACCCCGCTCGGCCACACCGTGCTGGTCAACGGGTACGGGCCCACGGAGACGGTGATCACCGCGACCGCGCTGCTGCTCCCCCCGGACGCGGAGCTCACCGGGACCGGCGGCCTGCCGATCGGCCGCCCGGTCGGCGACCGGCGCCTGCACGTCCTGGACGACCAGCGGCGGCCCGTCACCCCGGGCGAGCCCGGCGAGCTGTGGATCGGCGGCCCGCTGCTCGCCGCCGGCTACCTCCACGACCCGCGGCGCACCGCGGAGCGCTTCCTGCCCGACCCCTTCGAGGGCCCGGCCGCCCGGATGTACCGCACCGGCGACCTGGTGCGCCGCGACCCGGACGGCAACCTCGACTTCCTCGGCCGCATCGACAACCAGGTCAAGATCCGCGGCCACCGCGTCGAACTGGACGAGGTGGACCGGCACCTGCTCGACCTGCCGGGCATCACCTCGGCGGTCTCCTTCACCCTGGACGACGGCGCCGGCGGACACCTGCTGGCCGCCGCGATCACCCCGGCCGCGGACGGCCCCGGCCCCGAGGCCGTCCGGGAACTGCTGCGCGCCCGGGTGCCCGGCTACCTGGTGCCCGGCCGGATCGCCGTCCTCGACCGGCTGCCGCTGACCACCTCGGGAAAGATCGACCGCCGGGCCGCGGCCGCGGCCGCCACGGCCCTGTCCGCCACGGCCCTGCTCACCACGACCCCGTCCGGCACCCCGGAGGAGCCGGCCGGCCCGGCCGGCACGCCGCTGGAGGAGACCGTCCGGCTGCTGCGCACCCTGCTCCAGGCCCCCGCGCTCGGACCGGACGACGACTTCCTCGCCCACGGCGGCGACTCGCTGATGGCGATGCGGGTCTGCGCGCGGATGCGCTCGCGCGGGCTCGCCCTGCAGCCCGCGGACCTGCTGACCGGACGCACCGCGCGCGCCGCCGTCGACCGGGCCGGGGAGCGCGGCGCGCCCCTCACGCCGGCCGAGGAGGAGCCGCCCGGCCCGCTGGACCCGCTGCCCGCCCAGCGGCGCTGGCTCCACGACGGCCGGTGGGTCGAGCCCGACCACTTCTGTCTCAACGCCCTGTTCACCGTCGACCCGAGCCCCGACGCCGACCGCCTCATCGACGCCGACCGCCTCACCGCCGTCGCCGCCGAACTGCTGCGCCGCCACCCGGCCCTGCGCACCGCGCTGCACCCGGACGGCACCGCCGCGCTCACGGCGCCGGACCCCGCGCGCGCGGTCGAGCGCGTCGACCTGCGGGAGGTGCCCGCGGACGAGCGCGGCGCACGACTGGAGTCCGCCCTGGCCTCGGCGCAGACCTCGATGTCCCTCGCCGACGGCCGGGTGTTCCGGCTGCTGCACGTCGACGCCGGCGACGGCACCGCCCGACTGCTGCTGACCGTGCACCACTTCGTGCTGGACGGCGTCTCCATGGGCCTGCTGGTCGACGACCTGGAGGCGCTGCTGGCCGGCGCCTCCCCGGAGCCGGCCACGGCCGGCCCCCGCGCGATCGGCGCGGCCCTCGCCTCCTGGCTGGACAGCCCCGAGGCCCGGCAGGACGCCGCGGCCTGGACGGCCGGCACCGGCGGATTCGCCGCGCTGACGCCGGACTCGGAGAGCCCCGGCCTGCTCCCGAGCCTGCGCGTCCACCGGTTCCGCCTCGGCCCCGAGGCCACCCGGCTGGTCACCCACGCGCTGCCCGAGGAGGGCATCGCCCCGCACGACTTCACCCTCGGCTGCCTGGTGGGCGGCCTCGCCCGCTGGACCGGGGAGCCGGTGCACGGCGTGGACGTCTACGCGCACAGCCGGGACGTCCCGGTCGGGAACCTGGACCTGTCCCGCACGGTCGGCTACGTGCAGAGCACCTTCCCGGCGGTGCTGGAGTGGTCCGGCGGCGGCCTGGCCGCGCTGCGCACCGCGCTGGCCGCGCCGGCCGAACTCCCGCAGCGGCGCTACGGCTTCGACGCGCTGCGCTTCGGCTCGCCCGTACCGGGGGAGCGCGCCGCGCTGGACGCCCGCCCCCGGCCCGCCGTGCGGCTGAACTTCCGCGGCCACCTGCTGCGGCTGGAGCAGCGCGCCCCCGGTGCCGTGCTGCGGCCGGCGGACGAGGACCACGGCGCCCAGCGGTCCCCGCGCCAGTGCGAGCGCTACCTGCTGATGGCCGAGGGCGACATCGTCGGCGGCGAACTGGAGGTGAGCCTGAAGTACTCGACCGGGCACTGGAGTCCGGACCGGATCGAAGGGCTGGCCGCGGAGATCGAACGGGCCATGACCGAGGTCCTGGCGGAGTACGGCGCCCGCCCGGAGCCGGCCGGAGGTGCCCGGTGAACCCGACCGACGCCCCGTTCGTCCCCGGTGTCCCCGCGGAGCACCAGCCGGCCACCGGCAGTGCCCCGGGCACGCCCCTGGCGCTGTACTTCCACCACGTCCACCCGGACGTCCGGCACTACACCGCCCTGACGCCACGGGAGTTCGCCGAGGGCATGGAACGGGTGCTGGCGGACTTCGACCCGTACCGGCCGGACGACCTGCTCGCCCCGACCGGCCACGTCCGGCCCGACCGGCCGACGGTGCTGGTGACCTTCGACGACGGGTACCGGGACAACCTCGTCCACGCCCGCCCGATCCTGCGCGAACTCGGCGTGCGCGCCGTCTTCTTCGTCTGCACCGGCCTGCTCGGGCAGCGCAGCGAACAGCCCCGGCAGGACTACCTCACCTGGGACGAGTGCGACCGGCTGGCCGACGACGGCCACCTGATCGCGGCGCACACCCGCACCCACCCGCACCTCGACCGGCTGCCGCCGGAACAGGCGCAGGACGAGGTGCGCGCGTCCCTGGCGGACATCGCCGCCCGCTACGGGCCCGGGCCCGCCCGGCTGTTCGCCTACCCCTACGGCGGCATCCCGGCCGAACCCGGCCTGCCCGGTGACGTCCTGGCCTTCGGCACGGTGCGCTCGCCCGCCGAGCCGTGGCACTCGGCGCCGCAGGCGATCCGGCGCACCTACCTGCCGTCCGGAGCGACCGGGACGTGGGACGGGCTGGTCCGCCACTGGCGCGCCCAGTGGCAGCCCGCGGGAGCGACGGCCCGTCCCGACGACCGCGACGACCTTCGAGGAGAACGACCGTGACCGATTCGACCACCGGCTCCAGCACGGAGCCGACCGGCCCCACCGGCTGGGGCAGCCGGCTGACCAAGGCCATGCCGGCCACCCGGGAGTCCCGGATCATCGCCGTGAACGCGCTGGTCGGCTCGGTCGGCACCGGCATGTTCCTGGCCGGCTCCGCGCTCTACTTCACCAGGTTCGCCGGGCTGACCGAGACCCAGCTCGGCGTCGGCATGGCCCTGGCCGGCGTGGTCGGCCTGCTGACCGCCGTCCCCATGGGCCGGCTCGCCGACCGGTTCGGCCCGCGCGCCATGCTGATGATCGTCTGCCTCTGGCGGTTCGTCGGCTACCTCGCCTACCTGAACGTCCACGGCTTCGGCCAGTTCGTGGTGACGGCCTGCCTGCTGTTCGTCATGGACCGGGCCGGCCAGCCGCTCAACCAGGCCCTGGTCGGCCAGCTGATCGTCGGCGCCGAGCGCAACCGCACCATGGGCTTCATCCGGGCGCTGCGCAACCTCGGCTTCACCGTCGGCTTCTCGATCGCCGGCATCGCGCTGACCACCGACTCGGTGACGCTGTTCCGCTGGCTGTTCATCGGCAACGCGATCAGCTTCCTGTTCGTGTTCACCCTGATCGGCATGCTCCCCAAGGTCCGGCCGGTCGCCAAGGGCGGCGACGGCGACAAGCCCGCGGGCGCGATCGTCCCGCCGATCCGCGACTGGCGGTTCGTGGCCGCGACCGCGTCGAACGGCGTGCTGTTCCTGCACGACGCCATCCTGATCACCGTGCTGCCGCTGTGGGTCGCCGAGCACACCAAGTCCCCGATCTGGATGATCACGGTGCTGGTCACCACCAACACGGTGATCACGGTGCTCTGCCAGGTGCGGGTGACCAAGCACATCGACGACATGGCCAGCGCCCGGCGGGCCACCAACCGGTCCGCGGCGCTGCTGACGGCCTCCTGCCTCGCCTTCGCCCTCAGCGGCGTCCTGGGCCTGCCGGCCGGAGCCGCCGCGGCCCTCGTCGCCGCGCTGCTGCTGCTGACCGTCGCCGAACTGCTGCACTCGGCCTCCTCCTGGGAGATCTCCTTCGCGATGTCGCCGGAGGCCGCCCAGGGCCGCTACCTCTCCTTCTTCAACGTCGGCTTCTCGATGGCGGAGATCGCCGGACCGGCCGTCGTCCTGTGGCTGCTCTCCCGGACCGGCCCCGCCGGCTGGCTGATCCTGGCCGGCACCTTCCCGCTCGCCGCCGCCCTGAGCTGGGTGGGCACCCGCCCGCAGCCGGAGCAGCCGGCGGACGACACCGCGCCGGTGCCCGCGGCCGCCGGCTCCTGACCCACCCCGTACGACGGAGGAACCCATGTCCGACACCCCGAACCCGATGCACCTGCTGATCGTCAGCGGCGGCCGCGACCTGCCCGACCGGGCCCGCGCCGCGATGCCCGGCCTGCGCACCACCGTCATCTGCCGGCCCGAGGTCGTGCCCCGGCTGCGCAGCCGGGAGAAGCTCGAGCGGCTGATCGTGCTGCGGGAGGACGCCCCGGTGGACGAGTGGGTCGCCGCCGCCCGCTTCGTGCACGCGGCCGACCCGGTCGACCGGCTCACCAACTTCACCGAGAAGGACACCGAGAAGACCGCCGCGATCGCGGTGGCCCTCGGACTGGACTGGCACAGCCCCGAGACCGTCCGGGCCGTCGCGGACAAGTGCGCCATGCGCCGGGCCCTCGCCGACGCCGGGGTCAGCGACGTCCTCGCGGAGACCGTGCACGACGCCCAGGGCATCCTCGAGGTCGCCGGGAAGGCCGGCTACCCGCTGATCTGCAAGCCCGTGCGCGGCGTCGCCAGCAAGGGCGTGACCAGGATCGACGGCCCCGGCGACATCGAGCGCGCCCTCGCCTGGGGCGCCGAGGGAGCCGGTGACCTCGACTCCGCCGACCTGCTGGTGGAGCCCTTCCTCAGCGGCGACGAGTACAGCGTGGAGAGCGTCAGCGAGGACGGCGAGCACCTGGTCGTCGGCGTCACCCGCAAGATCTCCGAGCACGACCACTTCGTCGAGGTCGGGCACGTCGTCCCGGCCCCGCTGCCCGCCGCCGACCAGGAGCGGATCGCCGCCGCCGTCCGGGACATGCTGAGCGCGCTGGGCGTGCGGCGCGGCGTCACCCACACCGAGGTGCTGGTGGCCGCCGACGCGGTCAACATCGTCGAGACCCACCTGCGCCCGGCCGGGGACGAGATCCCCGAGCTGTGGGCCCGGATCTCCGGGGTGGACCTGATCGAGGTGGTCGCCCGCCAGGCCGTCGGACTGCCGGTGCTGGACGACGTCCGGGCCGCGCTCGCGGCCGACCGGGAGGGACCGCGCGCCGCCGCCATCTGGTACGCCTGCCCGGACGCCGTCGGCGAGATCGTCGCGATCGCCGGCAAGGACGAGGCCCGCGCCGTGGAGGGCGTGGTCGACGTCGAGGTCCTGCGCGAGCCGGGCAAGCGGCTCAAGGGCGTCACCGGCTCCTTCGCCCGGGCCGCGCACGTCTGCGCGGTCGGCGGGACCCAGGACGAGGCGCTGCGGCGGGCCCAGGACGGCGTGCGCAAGCTCTCCTTCACCGTGCGCAGCGAGGGCATGGCCGCGCGGCACGAGGCGCTCTCCGCCACGACCGACTGACCCGGACCGACCCGACGGTCCGGCAACCCACCAGAGACAGACGAGGACACACCATGAGCAACGAGAAGCTCCCCGAGTTCGCCTTCGGCGGCCTGCACCACGTCCAGCTGGCGATCCCGCCCGGCGCCGAGGACCTGTGCCGGCGGTTCTGGGGCGACGTCCTGGGGATGGCCGAGCTGGAGAAGCCCCCGGTGCTGGCCGCCCGCGGCGGCTGCTGGTTCCGCGGCGGCGGCCTGGAGGTCCACCTCGGCGTCGAGGAGGACTTCGGCCCGGCCCGCAAGGCGCACCCCGGCATCCTCGTCCGCGACCTGAAGGCCCTCGCCGAGCGCCTGGAGGAGTGCGAGCACGAGGTCACCTGGGACGACAACTTCCCCGGCCACGACCGCTTCTACGCCTTCGACAAGCTCGGCAACCGGCTGGAGTTCCTCGAGCCGAAGAGCGCGTCCTGACCATCCGTCCGTGCCTGTTCGAGGAGTCGCAATGACCGAAGCGGTGGGCCGCGAGCCCGTACTGCGCGTGGCGGACCTGATCGTGGCCGAGGGGCCCGAAGGCTCCGAGCGCATCCTGATCCCGGGGCTGAGCGTGACCGTGGCCGCCGGTGAGATCGTCGCGGTCCTCGCCGACGACCCGGCGTCGTCGGCGGCCCTGGTCGACGTCTTCACCGGGGCGCGCCGCGCCCAGTACGGCGAGATCGCGGTCGGCGCCGGCCGGCCGCGCCGGGTCGCCCCGGCCCGGCCCGCGGGCGTGGCCGTGGTGCGGCCCGGACAGCCCGGGCCGGCCGGCCGGATCCCGGCGGTGACGGTCGTGGACGCGACCGGCGTGCGGCCGGGCGCCGACGCCGGTCCGGCCGCGGAGGCGGCGCGGACGGCGGCCCGGCGCGGCAGCGCGGTGCTGCTGGTCACCGCCGAGGCCGGGGCCGCCGAGGCGGCCGACCGGGTGGTCCACCCGAACCGGCCGCCGCGCCCGGCGCCCGTCGCCGAGCCGGCCGTCCGGTTCGGCACGGCGGCCCTGACCGAGGCCGCCATCGGGTCCCTGACGGAGGCCGGCGTCGGCGCCGACCGGGCCGCCCTGGTGGCCCGGGTCCTGGTCGACGCGGACGTGCGGGGCCACTTCTCGCACGGTGTCGGGCTGCTCCCGATGTACCTGGACCGGCTGGGCAAGGGCGGCATCGACCCCGTCGCCGAGCCCGAGTGGATCTCCCAGGAGGGCCCCGTCGCCGTGCTCGACGCCCGCGGGGGCTTCGGCCAGGTGGCCGCCGAGCTCGCGGCCGCCGACTGCGCCCGCCGGGCGGCCGAGAACGGGATGGCCGCGGTCGCCATCCGCGGCAACAACCACATCGGCATGCTGGCCGCCTACCGCGAGCACTTCACGCGGCACGGCGTGGTCGGCCTGGTCCTGAACATCTCGGGGCCCAGCGTGGCCGCCCCCGGTGCCGGTCGCCCCACCCTGGGCAACGACGCCGTGTGCATGGTCGTCCCCCGGGCCGAACAGCGGCCGCTCGTCGTGGACTTCGCCACCGGCACCGTCGCCAGCGGCAAGATCCGGCACGCCGCGCACCGCGGCGAGCCCGTCCCGGCGACCTGGCTGGTCGACCGCCAGGGCAAGCCCACCACCGACCCGGAGGAGCTGGACCGCGGCGGTGCCGTACCGGTCTTCGGCGGTCACAAGGGGCTCGGGGTGGCCGTGATCACCGAGGTGCTGGCCGGCATCCTGGCCGGCGGCACGGTCAGCCCGCTGGTGCACAAGCAGCGCGGCGAGCCGGAGCGGTCGATGGACTGCTCCCAGCTGTTCCTGGGGCTGTCCCCGGCGGCCTTCGGCAACCCGCCGGTGGACGAACTGCTCGGGGTGCTGTCGTCGGCGATCACCGCCGGCTACCCGCACGGCGCGCCCGCCGTCCACCTGCCCGAACAGCAGGAGGAACTGGCCGAGGCCCGGGCCCGCGACCACGGCGTGCCGGTGCCCGCGGCGGTCGTCGAACAGCTCGGCTGGACGGCCGACCGCGCCCTCGCCACGGCGGGGGACGCGCGATGAGCCTCGGAGTGGGAATCGTCGGCTTCGGCGTGGCCGGCCGTCAGCACGCCGCGGCCCTGGACGGACTGGCCGAGGCCCACGCCGTCGCCGTCCTGGACCAGGACCCGGCGGCGGACACCGGCACGCTGGACCGGGCGGAGTCCTGGCGGGGCATGCTCGCCGACCCGCGGATCGGCCTGGTGGCGCTGTGCGTCCCGCCCGGCGGGCGCGCGCAGCTCGCGCTGGAGGCACTGGCGGCGGGCAAGGCGGTGCTGCTGGAGAAGCCGCCGACGGTGTCGGTCGAGGAGCTCGACGTGCTGACCCGGGCCGCCGCCCGGGCCGGCCGGCCCATCGGGGTGATGCTCCAGCACCGCATGCGGCTGCCCGACGTCGCCCTCGCCACCAGCTGGGCGGACCCGGCGGTGACGGCCGTCCTGGAGGTGTCGCGGTTCCGGCCGCCGGCCCACTACCGGCGGGCCGGCTGGCGCAGCGACCCGGTCTCCTCGTTCGGCGGCATCGCCGCGCACCTGGGCGTGCACTACCTGGACCTGGCCTGCCAGCTGATGGGGCGCCCGGAGGCCGTCCGGCTGGCCCCCGCCCGGGAGGTGACCCCGGGCATCGACACCCGGGCGACCGGACTGGTCGAGTTCCACACCGGGGCCACCCTCGCCTTCACGATCACCGCCGAGTCGGCCCTGCGCACCGAGCGCCTCCAGGTGCTGGGCCCCGACCGCGGCCTGTGCATCGCCGACGGCACGGTGAGCACCCAGATCGGCGGGGACGAGCAGACCTGGCCGACCGAGCCGACCGCCGCGCTGCGCCGCGAGGTCTACCGGGAGATGGCCGAGGCCGCGGCGACCGGCGAACGGCCGCGCCGCTGCCACCTGGACGGGGCCCGCGGGGTCACCGAGATCCTGGCGGCGGTCGCCCGGCAGCCGGTGGTGACGGCATGACGACCATGGTCGGCCTCTCCTCGGGCTCGGCGGCCGGACTCGGCGCCACGGAGCTGGCGCGGCTCGTCCGCTCGCTGGGCGGCACCGCGGTCGACGTCCGGGCGGGCAAGGGCCACGGCTGGCAGCGGGAGGGGCTGGCCGGGCTGCGGGCGGCGGGCGTCGAGGTGTGCTTCGTCGGCGTCGGGACGGTCCTCGGCGACGGCGCCGCCCTGACCGAGGACGAGCGGGCGCACCTGGAACCGGGCCTGCCGGTGAAGGTGTTCGCGGCGGCCGGCTGCCTGGCCGCCGACCGGATCGGGACGACGCTCGCCCAGGTGCGCGAACTCTCCGAGCTGGTGGGCGGCCCGGAGCTGGTCCTGGTGGAGACCCACCACGGCTACGCCCCGGTGCCGGAGCTGGTCGAGCTGGCCGAGCGGGCGGGCAGCCGGGTGCTGCTCGACACGATGGGCCTGGCCCGGATCCATCCCGATCCGGTGGCCGCCGCCGCGACGCTCGCCCCCTGGACGTCGTACGCGCAGGTCAAGGGGTTCGACTGGAGCGCCCCCGACACCTCGCGGCACCGGCCGCTCGCGGCCTCGTGCGCCGCCGACACCCGGGCGGTGCTCACCGCCGCCGGAGCCCTGCGCGCGGTCACCGTGGAATCCAAGGCCGAGGCCTCGCTCGCCGAGGACATCGCGCTGCTCCGGAGCTGGTACCCGATCGACACGGCCCCCGAGGCGGGGGCGGAGGCTTCATGAAACTCGCCGTCATCAACGACGAACTGTCCCAGGACATCCACGCGGCCGCGGCGCGGACCGCCAGGCTCGGCTTCGGCGGCCTGGAGATCAGGTCCGCCGGGGAGGTGCCGCCGCACCTGATGGACGACGCGCAGCTGAGCGCCGTACGGGACGCCGTGGCCGCCCACGGGCTGGAGGTCGTCGGCTTCGACCCGCCCGCGCTCAAGTGCGCGCTGCCGCGCACCGACACCGAGATCGCGCAGGTGCGGGAGCTGGTCGTGGACTCGGTCCGGCGGGCCGAGCTGCTGGGCGCGCCGTTCGTCCGGATCTTCACCTTCTACCGGGAGGGGGACCCGGACCCGCGCGGTGCGGCCGCGGCCGCCCGCGAGGTGCTGGACGGGGTGCCGTCCGACCGCGTCCCGCTGATCGTGGAGACCGGCCAGCGCACCAACAGCCCCACCATGCGGCACACCCTGGACTTCCTGGACGCGCTCGGCGACGACCGGCTCGGAGTCCTCTGGGACCCGGGCAACAGCGTCTTCAGCGGCTGGGACCCGGCGCCGTTCCCGGAGGACTACCAGGCCGGCCGGGAGCGCATCCGGCACGTCCACGTGAAGGACCCGGACGGGCGCAACGCCTACGTGCGCCTCGGCGACGGCGACCTGCCGTGGCCCGCGATCCTCGCCACGCTGGCCGAGGACGGCTACCAGGGCTGGCTCTCGCTGGAGACGCACTGGCGGATCGGGCGGGTGCTGACCCCGGAGCAGCGCGACGAGCCCTGGGGCGAGGAGTTCACGGCCGGCGGTTTCGAGGCCAGTAGCGAGTGCATGCGGCTGCTGCGGGAGATGGCGGCCGGGATCGAGCAGACGCACGACACGACAGTGAGAGAGGTCCGGTAGTGAGGACGTCACCGGTGATCCTGCTGGGCGCCCAGCGCTGCGGCACCACGGCCCTGGCCTACGCCATGAACCTGGCGTTCCACGACGCCGGAGGCCACTTCACGGTCAACGGCAAGCTGCCGTACCTGCTCCACCGCTGGCTCGGCCGGGACGACCTGGCCGACCGCCACCTGCGGACGGACGAGATCCTGCACGCCCTCGACCGCCGCCCGCCGGACGGCGCCGGCGTCGCCGCCTGGCGCGCCCGGGTCGAGCGGAGCCTGCGGACGGCGGCCCGTGACGTCGCCGAGGGAGAGGCCGGGGCCGACCCGGTCGCGCTGGCCCGGCGCATCCTGCTGGAGAGCAACGAGGGCCTGCCGCACTGGGGCGACAAGTACAACGAGTACCTGCTGCACCTGCCCTGGCTCGGGGAGGTGCTGCCCGACGCCCGGTACGTCATGTTGGTGCGCCACCCGCAGGAGGCCGCCCGCTCCATGCTGCGGTGGACCGGCGACCGGCCCTGGAAGCCGGAGAGCCAGGCCGCGGCGGTCGCCAAGTGGACGTCGTGGAACGCCCGTTGGCTCGCCTTCCAGCCGCAGGTGCCCGCGGAGCGCCGACTGGTGATCGACTACCAGGCCCTGTGCCGGGGCGAGGAGGGCGACCGGCTCTCCGAGTTCACCGGGCTCGACCTGCACCGGTACCTGACCGGCCTCAACCCGCGCACCCCGGCCGCGCCCGCCGGCGCCGAGCTGCCGCAGGACACCGCCGCCGTGTGGCAGGCCCTGCAGGAGTCCGCCGCGGCCCCGGCCGCCGCCGCCCCCGTACCGACCGCCCAGAGGTGACCACCCCCGTGTCCGCAACCCGCATCCTCGTCCTCGGCGGCAAGGCCGGCATCGTCCGCAAGGCCGCCGCCCTCGGCTTCGCGGTGGTGCACGTCCAGAAGCCGTCGGCCTTCGACCCGGCGGTGGTGCCGCACTGCGCCCAACTGCTGCTGCTGGACTACCAGGACGTGCCGACCGTCACCGCCGTCGTCCGCGCCCTGCACGAACGGCAGCCCGTCGCCCGGGTGTTCACCCAGACCGAGGCCGCCCAGGCGGTGGCCGGCCACCTCACCGACACCCTGGGGCTGCCCGGCAACGGCGCCCGCACCACCCGCCTCCTGCACGACAAGCCCGCCCTGCGGGCGCTGCTCAACGCGGAGGGCATCGGCCCCGTCCCGACGCTGACCAACCCGGGCCGGGAGGAGCTGCGCGCGTTCGTCAGGACGCACGGCGCGGCGGTGCTCAAGCCGACCATGGGCTCGGGCAGCCTCGGCGTCCGCAAGATCCGGTCGGTGGACGAGGTGGACCCGGCCTGGGCCTGGCGCGAGGAGTTCGGCCTCGACGAGTTCATGGTCGAACAGCTGCTCCTCGGCGAGGAGTTGAGCGTGGAGACGTTCTCGGCCGGCGGCCGCCACCGGGTCGTGGCCGTCACCGGCAAGGACACCGGGGGCGGGGTGGTGGAGCTCGGCCACGTCGTGCCCGCCGCGATCACCGAGGAGGAGACGGCCGCCGTCCGGAGCCTGGTGACCGCCGTGCTCGACGCCGTCGGCCTGGTCGACGGCCCCGCCCACACCGAGCTGATCCTCACCGCCGACGGCCCCCGGGTCGTGGAGGCGCACAGCCGCCGCGGCGGGGACCGCATCAACGACCTCGTCCGGCTGGTGCACGGGATCGACCTGGAGGAGGCCACCTACCGCCTCGCGGCCGAGGCCGACCCGCTGCCCGGGGAGCACCCGGCCGAGGGCGCCGCGGCGATCCGCTTCCTGGTCGCCGAGCCCGGCGTCGTCACCGCGGTGACCGGGATCGAGGCGGCCGAGGCCGCCGAGGGCGTCACCCAGGTGGACGTCCAGGTGGACGCCGGCGACACCGTGCACGAGCTGCGCTGGTCGGAGGACCGCTGCGGCCACGTGCTGGTGCGCGCGGCCGACGCCGCCACCGCCGAACGGCTGGCCCGGCAGGCCGCCGGGCTCATCCGGATCTCCACCGAGCCCGCCGCCGCCGAGGACGACCCGGCCACCCTCGGCGACCTGCTCGCCGAGGTCGACGAGGTGCTGGACCCGTTCGCCGCCGCCCGTACGGCCTGAACGCACCAGGAACACCGCACCAGGAACCACCGCACGAGGAACCACAGGGGGAGCTCGGACATGAGCAGCAACGCAACACCGCACAAGCGGGTCTCGGTCGTCGTCGCCACGCGCAACCGGCCGTCCGACATCCGGCACCTGCTGACCGCCGTCGCCGGCTGCGACACGGGGATCGTCCACGAGGTGATCCTCGTCGACGACGCCTCCGACCGGCCGCTGCGCGCCGACGAGGCGGAGCAGCCCTTCGCCGTCCGGCTGATCCGCAACCCGCGCCGGCTCGGCGCCGCGGCCAGCCGCAACCTGGCCGCCGAGCAGGCGACCGGAGACGTCCTGGCCTTCCTGGACGACGACGCCCGGCCGCTGCCGGACTGGTTCCAGGTCCTCGACGCCGAGCTGACCGCGGAGCGGGCGGCGATCACCGGCCGGGTGCTGCCCTTCGACAGCGGAGTGGTGGCCCGGGCCCGGCAGTACCGCTACGAGGTGCGCTACGCGCAGCACGCCGCGGCCAGCGAGGTGACCTTCTTCGCCGGCGGCAACTCCGCGGTCTGGACCGACCTGTTCCGGGCCGCCGGGGGCTTCCCCGACGTCGTCACGGCCAGCGACAACGGGCTCGTCGAACGGCTGGGCGAGACCGGCGGCCGGGTGCACTTCGTGCCCGCCCTGCGGGTGGCGCACCGCAACAGCAAGGGGGCCGCGATCGCCTTCCGCGAGGCCTGGCGGGCGGGCCGGCTGGCCCCGCGCAGCACGCCCGTCGCGGCGCTCAACCGGCTCACCGCGAGCGCCCGGATCCAGCCCTGGTCCGACGACCCGGCCGCGGCCAGCCTCAACCTGAGCCTCCAGGCGGCGAATTCGCTGGCCACCGCGCTCCCGGTGGGCTGAGCGATGACCACCGGCATTGTGGACGGCGCCCGGCAGGGGGCCACCGTCTGGCTCACCGGCCTGCCGAGCGCCGGCAAGACCACCATCGCGCACGAGCTGGCCGGCCGCCTCCGGGCGGCGGGCCGCCGGGTCGAGGTGCTCGACGGCGACGAGATCCGCGGCTTCCTCTCGGCCGGCCTCGGCTTCTCCCGCGAGGACCGCGACACCAACGTCCAGCGGATCGGCTTCGTCGCCGAACTGCTGGCCGCGCACGGCGTGCTGGTGCTCGTCCCGGTGATCGCGCCCTACGCGGACAGCCGCGCGGCCGTGCGCGAACGCCACCGCACCAAGGGCACCGCCTACCTGGAGGTCCATGTCGCGGCCCCGGTGGAGGTCTGCTCGGCCCGCGACGTGAAGGGCCTGTACGCCCGGCAGGCGGCGGGTGAACTCAGCGGCCTGACCGGCGTGGACGACCCGTACGAGGCGCCCCGGACACCGGACCTGCGGGTCGAGTCCCAGCACCAGAGCGCGCCCGAGTCCGCGTCCGCCGTGCACGCGCTGCTCGCCGAGAGGGGCCTGGCATGACCACCGTGACCGAGAGCCCGGTCCGTACCGCCGGCACCGCGTTCGCGCTGTCCCACCTGGACGCGTTGGAGGCCGAGTCGGTGCACGTCTTCCGCGAGGTCGCGGGGGAGTTCGAACGCCCGGTGATTCTGTTCTCCGGCGGCAAGGACTCCATCGTCATGCTGCACCTGGCCCTCAAGGCCTTCGCGCCCGCCGCGATCCCGTTCTCCCTGCTGCACGTCGACACCGGGCACAACTTCCCCGAGGTGATCGCCTACCGCGACCGCGTCGCCGCCCGGCACAACCTGCGCCTGCACATTGCCCACGTCCAGGACTTCATCGACGACGGCCGCCTGCGCGAACGCCCGGACGGCACCCGCAACCCGCTCCAGACCGTCCCCCTGCTCGACGCGATCGACAACCACCGCTTCGACGCCGTCTTCGGCGGCGGCCGCCGCGACGAGGAGAAGGCCCGCGCCAAGGAACGCGTCTTCTCCCTGCGCGACGAGTTCGGCGCCTGGGACCCCCGCCGCCAACGCCCCGAACTCTGGTCCCTCTACAACGGCCGCCACGCCGTCGGCGAACACGTCCGCGTCTTCCCCCTGTCCAACTGGACCGAACTCGACGTCTGGCAGTACATCGAACGCGAGAACATCGAACTCCCCGCCATCTACTACGCCCACGAACGCGACGTCTTCGCCCGCAACGGCATGTGGCTGACCGCCGGCCAGTGGGGCGGCCCCA
>NZ_JBHXLL010000046.1:0-69304 GCF_042721415.1 Kitasatospora sp. NPDC058444
CTCCTTCTTCTACCCCCCCTTGTTTGTCGTGTTTGGTTTGTGGTGTGGGTGTTTTTTTTTTTTTGCTCCCGCCGGCGGGGCGGCGCCCCCCGGGGGGGGGGGCGCCCCCCGCGCCTGCTCAATGAGTTGCCGTGAAGCCGGCGGCGAGGATGTCGAGCCTGGCCAGCAGGGCCTCGGCGAGTGAGTGGCCCGCGTCGGCGGCCAGCCAGCGGCCCAGGGCTGTGATGTAGGTGTCGAACACCAGGTCGGCGACGGCTTCCGGGGCCAACTCCGGCCGGAACTCGCCCTGTTCGTGCCCCCGCAGGGCAGCCGTGGTGAACGCCGGCGGCGTTGCGGCGCCGAGGGCGAAGGCGGTGTGGAGCACTCCGCTGTCGTGGAGCTCCTTCGCCAGCGGGTACTCCCGCTCGTTGAGGTCCGCGAGGGTGCGAAGTGCGCCGGCGAGCGCCTCGATGGCGGACGCGCTCCCCTCCTCCTGCCGGTCCAGGGCTTCGTGCCGCTGCCGGACCCAGGCGGTGACGAAGTCCTCCTTGCGCCGGAAGTGGTTGAACGCCGTCTGGCGTCCCACGTCGGCGCGTTCGGCGATGTGGTCGTAGGTGGTGGCCGCGTACCCCTGCGTCGCGAACAGTTCCAGGGCTGCGGTGAGCAGTCGCTCCCGGGTCGCGGTGCGGCGCTGGTCGCGTCGGTTCGTCGGAGAGGTCACCTCAAAAGTGTACTTGAATCCAAATATGGACTGGAGTACATGTTGAGACTCCAGTCCACCTAGCGAGGAGGCCCAGCCATGGCCGTCCCGTACACCCTCGGCCTGCACGAGATCGCCCCGGACACCCACGCCTACCTGCAACCGAACGGCTCCTGGGGCCTCAGCAACGCCGGGCTGATCGTCTCCGGCCTCGAGGCCCTGCTCGTCGACACCCTGTTCACCGTCCCGCAGACCCGGGACCTGCTGACCGCGATCGAGCGAACCCTGCCCGCCGTCACGATCGGCACCCTGGTCAACAGCCACAGCGACGGCGACCACTGGTGGGGCAACCAACTGCTCCCGCACGCCACGGTGATCGCCTCCGAGGCCGCCGCGGCCGACATGAGCGGCGACCACCTCCACGAACTCCTGGCCGCGCCGGGCGACCTTCCGCTCCCGCGCGTCGTCCAGGACATGCGGAGGGCCTTCGACTTCACCGGCATCGCGCCCACGCTCCCGAACCGGACCTTCTCCGGCGAACTGGAGGTCGCCGTCGGCCGCCGCACCGCCCGGCTGATCGAGGTCGGCCCCGCCCACACCCGGGGTGACGTCCTGGTCCACGTGCCCGACGCGGGGGTGCTGTTCGCCGGGGACATCCTGTTCGTCGGCGGCCACCCGGTGATCCACAGCGGCCCGGTGGAACGCTGGATCGCCGCCTGCGACCTGATCCTCGGCCTGGACGTCGAGACGATCGTGCCCGGGCACGGCCCGGTCGTGGGCAAACCCGAGGTCCGCACCTTCCGCGGCTACCTGGAGCGGGTCCGCGACCACGCGGGCCGTGCCCACCGGGCGGGCGTCCCGGTGCTGCGGGCCGCGCGGGAGATGGACCTGGACGGCTTCGAGGACTGGGACGACCGGGAGCGGCTGCTCCTGAACGTCGGCGCCGTGTACCGCGAACTGAACGGCGACGGGACCCCCGGTGAGGAGGAACTGCTGGCCGGGCTGGACGAGTTCACCGACGGCCGGCAGAAGGCCCCCCGGCAGGCCCCCCGACAGGCCCCCCGACAGGACCCGCAGCGGGCCCCTCGCCTGGCGCCGCGGCCGGCCGCCGAGGTCGCCGCCCTCGCCGGACGCCTGGAGGGCCCCGCGGCCGCCCTGTTCACCGACGGCGCCGGGCCGCTGGCGGGCCGCCCGGTGCTCAACGTCCTGGCCACCATCGGCCACCACCCGGACCTGCTGGTCGCCCTCGCGCCCCTGCTCGCCCAGCTCAACCAGGGCCTGCTGCCGTTCCGTGAGCGCGAACTGGCCATTCTCCGCACGGCGCACCGCACCGGCTCGGCGTACGAGTGGGAGCACCACGCCCGCCTGGCCGTCGCGGCCGGGCTGACCGGGCCCGAGATCGCCCGCGTCCAGGACGGCCCGGAGCACCCGGACTGGCCGGAGGCGGACCGCACCCTGCTGCGGGCCGTCGACGAACTGCACGACGGGCACGCGCTCGCCCCGGACACCTGGCGGGCGCTGGCCGACCGCTACCGTGCGCCGCAGCTGCTGGAGCTCCTGGCCCTGGTCGGGACGTACGGGATGGTCGCGGGCATCCTCAACTCCTGCGAGGTCCCGCTCGACGGCTGGCTCGCCGGGGCGAGTGCGGTGAGCGGGTAGCGGACGCGCCGGGGCCCGGTGGCGCGGGAAGTCGGCTCAGCCGGCCTCCCGCGCCACCTCCGGCGCACGTCGGACGGGGTGCGGCCCGGGTACGACCCGGTGCGCCCCGGGTGCGGCCCGGGTGCGACCCGGCACGGTCCGGTGCTGCCCGGTACGGCCCGCTCAGGCGACGAAGTGGTCGAACTCGCCCGCCTTGGCGCCGCGCACCCAGGCGTTGAACTTGATGCGCGTGGTGGTGACGATCAGGGTGGGGTCGTTGGACTGCCGGATGTAGACGTGATCGCCCTCGGAGGCGATCTCGATCCACTCGTCCTTGTCGACGCTGGTGCTGGACCTCTGCCAGTCGAGGTGTTCCACGGATGCCCTCCTGGTGGTGCGTGGCGGCCGGAACGAGGGTACTGGTCCCTGTGCACGGGTGGCGGCATCGTTTCGGTCATGTCAATTCGTGCGAGACGTTGTGCTATTCCATTGGGGTGTCAGTCGTTCCTACACTGAAGCCCCGCCGCACGGGGGCTGCGGGAGGCAGGTTTGCCGACGGGCCCGGGGGAGGCGCGTGTGACTGACCGGGGCTGGGACGACGACGACGCCCGGCCGTACTTCTTCCTCTCCTACGCGCACACCCCCAAGGCCGGTGCGCGGGGCGCGAGCGATCCGAACCACTGGGTCAGGCAGTTGTACCGGGACCTCTGCGAGGCGGTGCTCCAGCTCACCACCGTCCCGGACGGGGCCGCGGTCGGCTTCATGGACGAGTCCATGCACCAGGGCGAGTTGTGGGCCGATCGGCTGTCCGACGAGTTGGCGTCGTGCCGGGTATTCGTACCCCTCTACTCGCCGAGGTACTTCAACAGCGTTCCGTGCGGCCAGGAATGGCACGCCTTCACCCGCCGGCCGGTCTATCCGGCGAACCTCGACTCGGAGCGCACCAGCGGCATCGTCCCGGTGCTGTGGGCGCCGATGAGCCGCTACCGGCTGCCGAACGTGGCCAGTGAACTCCAGTTCAACCACGCCAGTTTCGGGCCCGAGTACGCCACCGAGGGCCTGTACGCGCTGATGAAGCTCAGCTACTTCCGCGCCGCCTACGAGCTGGCGGTGCACCGGCTGGCGGCCCGGATCGTGCAGGTCGCCGAGGAGACGGTGATCCCGGTCGGGCGGCGGCTGGGGTTCAACGGCCTCCCGAGCGCGTTCAACGTCACCGCCCCGACCAAGCAGCTGCGGATCTCCGTACTCGCCTACCACCAGAACGAGTTGCCCGCCGACCGAAGCCCCGACTACTACGGTGAGCGGCGCACCGACTGGCACCCGTACCGGCCGGTCGGCTCGCCGATCGCCCAGCACGCGGCGCGCCTCGCCCGGCAGTTGGGGTTCCAGCCGACCGTGCACGAGTTCGACGAGGAGGTCGAGTCGATCATCGGCGGCAACGCCGAGGCGCCCGGCCTGCTGCTGCTCGACCGCTGGGCGCTGCGCGACCCGCGCCGGCGCGAGCTGGTCCGGCGCTTCGACCGCTCGGACTCCACCTGGGTGAGCATCCTGGAGCCGTTCAACGGCGACGACCCGGAGTGCGCCGACCGGGCCGAGGAACTGGGCGACCTGAGCGACGAGACGCTGCGCATCACCCGGCGGGCCAGCCGGCCGAGCTTCCTCGGCGCGGCCGGACCGACCGGGCTGCACACCCTGGAGGACTTCGACGACGCGCTGCCCCGGGCGGCGATGAAGGCCAAGTACGCGTTCGAGGGCCGCACCCGGGCCGAACCGGAGGAACCGCCGCCGCCCCGGCCGAGCCTGCGGGAGGCGTTCCGGCGCGGCGCGGGCGGGTACGGACCGGACGGATTCGAGGACGATCAGGGCGGCGACGACGCGCACCGCGAGCCCGGCCCGCACCGCGAGCCCGGCCCGCACCGCGAGCCCGACGCGCACCGCGAGCGCGACCCGCACCGCGCACACGACCCGCACCGCGAGCACGACCCGTACCGCGACGACGGCGATGAACCCGATGACGGGATGGCGCCCTTGGGAGGACGAGGACCGCGATGACTGAGAACCGCACCAGGAACCTCCGTCTCGGCGGGCTCACCTCCGCCGAGCTGGCCGCCCAGCGGGAGGCCGCCGAGCGGCGGGCGGCGGAACAGGACCGCAACGGCCGGATCATCACCTTCTACTCGTACAAGGGCGGCACCGGCCGCACCATGGCGCTCGCCAACACCGCCTGGATCCTGGCCGCCAACGGCTTCCGCGTCCTCACCGTGGACTGGGACCTGGAGGCGCCCGGCCTCGCCAAGTTCTTCCACCCGTTCCTCGACCCCGCCTCGCTGGCCGGCACCACCGGGATGATGGACCTGATCGCCGAGTACCGCGAGGAGGCGCTGCGCCCGGTCGAGCACGCCGAGGGCTGGCACCTGGACTTCGCCCGGGTGCACCCGCACGCGCTCTCGCTCACCTGGCCGCACTTCCCGGCCGGCGGCAGCCTGGACTTCCTCTCCGCGGGCCAGTTCAACCGCGACTACTCCGAGGCCGTCACCCACCTCGACTGGGACATCTTCTACGACCGCTTCGACGGCGGGCAGTTCTTCGACGCCCTCAAGGCCGACATGGCCAAGCGCTACGACTACGTGCTGATCGACTCCCGCACCGGCCTGTCCGACATCGCCGAGATCTGCACCGTCCAGATGCCCGACGACCTGGTGGTCTGCTTCACCCTCAGCGACCAGTCCATCGACGGCGCCTCGCGGATCGCCCAGCACATCCACGACCGCTACCGCGAGCGCGGAATCCGCATCCTGCCCGTCCCGATGCGCATCGACGAGGGCGAGAAGGAGAAGGCCGACGCCGGCCGCGCCCTCGCCCGGGTCCGCTTCGACGGGCTGCCGAGCGGCTTCGACGGCGAGGAACTCGCCCAGTACTGGGGCTCGGTGGAGATCCCGTACCGGCCGTTCTACGCCTACGAGGAGATCCTCGCGACCTTCGGCGACCAGACCGGCACGCCCACCTCGATGCTGGCCGCCTGTGAGCGGCTCACCTCGATGATCACCGAGGGGCGGGTGGCCGGCCTGCCGCCGGTGGACGAGACGGTCCGGCTGCGCTACGTGGACGCGTTCACCCGCCGCCGCCCGTCCGTGCCCGCCGACCTCTACCTCTCCTACGTCCCCGAGGACCGGATGTGGGCGGACTGGATCGAGTCCGTCCTGACCAGGGCCGGATTCCGGGTGCTGCCGCGCGACCTCAGCGCCGGCACCGACCCGCGCGAGGAGACCGAGCGGGGCATCGACTCCGCGTTCCGGACGGTCGCCGTGCTCTCGCCCGCCTACCAGCGCTCCCCGCAGGCGCGGGCGCTGTGGGAGTCGGTGGTCAGCTCCGACCCCTCCGGCACCCGGCGCCAGCTGCTGCCCGTCCGGGTCGGCGACGTGCGGCTCACCGCGCCGTTCAGCAACCGCAACCCGGTCGACCTGGTCGGCCGCGACGAGACCCAGTCGATCCAGAGCCTGCTGCGCGCGCTCGGCCGCGGCGACGCCGCGCTCGACGACGCGCCCGCCGACGGGCCGCGCTTCCCCGGCAGCAAGCCCTCGGTGTGGGACGTCCCGCCGCGCAACCCCTCCTTCACCGGCCGCGCCGCCGTCCTGGAGCAGCTGCGCAACCAGCTGCGCGGCGGCATGGCGGCCGTGCTGCCCACCCCGCAGACCCTGTACGGGCTCGGCGGCGTCGGCAAGACCCAGGTGGCGCTGGAGTACGCCCACCGCTTCATGTCCGACTACGACCTGGTCTGGTGGATCGACGCCGAGCAGACCGAGCTGGTCGCCCCGGCGCTCGCCGAACTCGCCCGCCGGCTGGGCCTGCGGGTCGGCGACTCGGTGACCGAGGCCGCCGAGGCCGCCCGGGAGGCGCTGCGCCGCGGCGTGCCCACCTCGCGCTGGCTGCTGATCTTCGACAACGCCGACGAGCCCGCCGAGATCCGGCGGTTCTTCCCCGGCGGCTCCGGCCACATCCTGGTCACCTCCCGCAACCAGGCCTGGACCGGGCACGCCGAGGCGCTGGAGGTCGACGTCTTCACCCGCGGCGAGAGCGTCGAGCACCTGTGCCGGCGCGCCCGCAGCCTCTCCCGCCCGGACGCCGACCGGGTCGCCGAGGCGGTCGGAGACCTGCCGCTGGCCGTCGAGGTGGCCGCCGCCTGGCTGGACACCACCGGCACCCCGGTGGAGACCTACGTCTCCCAACTGCACGCCGAGGCCGCCCGCGCGCTGGCCGTCGGCCGCCCGGCCGACTACCCGACGCCGGTCGCCGCGACCTGGAACGTGTCGATCGGACGGCTGCGCCAGCAGTCCCCGGCGGCCGTCCGGCTGCTCCAGCTGTGCGCGTTCTTCGCGCCCGAGCCGATCTCGATGAACCTCTTCTACAGCGACCAGATGATCCGGGCGCTGGTGAAGTTCGACGCCGACCTCAGCGACAAGTTCATGCTGGGCAAGGTGATCCAGGCGATCGGCCGGTACGCCCTGGCCAAGGTCGACGCCGGCAGCAACAGCTTCCAGGTGCACCGGCTCGTCCAGGCGGTGATCCGGGCCGGCATGACCGCCGAGGAGCAGGAGATCGCCGTCCACGAGGTGCACCGCATCCTCACCGGCGCCCGGCCCGTCCTCGGCGACACCGACGACCCGGCCAACTGGCCCGCCTTCGACGAGATCTGGCCGCACCTGTCGCCGTCCAAGGCCCACAACTGCGACGAGGCGGACACCCGCCAGCTGCTCATCGACCGCGTCCGCTACCTGTGGAAGCGCGGCGAACTCGACCGCGCCCGCGACCTCGGCCACGCCCTGGACGTGGAGTGGACCGGCAAGCTCGGCGAGAACGACCGGCAGACCCTGCTGCTGCGCTTCCAGCTCGCCAACGTGCTGCGCTCCCAGGGCAATTACGGCGAGGCGCTGGCCCTGGACGAGGACACCCTGGAGCGCCAGCGGGGCCTGCTCGGCGAGCACCACCCGTACACCCTGATGACGGCCGGCTCGCTCGGCGCCGACCGCCGGGCGCTCGGCCGGTTCCAGGCCGCACTCGACCTCGATCGCGAAATCCTCGACCAGTTCCGCGAGTTGTTCGGCGACGACAACCCGCGCACGCTCTCCATGGCGAACAACCTGGCGATCGACTACCGGCTGGTCGGCGACAGCGAGGCGGCCCGCGAACTCGACCAGGAGACCCTCGACCGGCGCACCGCCGTCCTCGGCCCCAAGCACCCCTACACCCTGTCCACCAAGTCCAACCTGGCCCGCGACCTGCGCGAACTCGGCGACTACCGCGGCTCGGTGGACCTGCTCCAGGAGGTCACCTCCGACCTCGGCGACGTGCTCGACCCGGACCTGCCGGAGAACCTGCGCAACGCCAAGTCGCTGGCCGTCTCGCTGCGCCGGATCGGCCAGCTCGCCGAGGCCCGCCGGATCACCAAGGAGACCTACGAGCGCTACCTGGAGCGCTACGGCGCCGACGCCCCCGACGCGCTCGCCTGCGCGCTCAACCTGGCCGCCGACCACAGCGCCTCCGGTGACAAGGAGGCCGCCCGCGACCTCTGCTCCACCGTCTTCGAGGGCCACCGGCGGCTGTTCGGCGACGAGCACCCGTTCACCCTGGCCTGCGCCAACAACCTCGGCATCTACCTGCGGGGCAGCGGCGACGTCCCGGGGGCCATCGAGCGCGGCCGGCTCACCGTCGAGGGGCTGGCCCGCTCGGTCGGGTCGGAGCACCCGTACACCCTCAACGCGATGATCAACCTGGCCAACGCCTACGGCGACGACGGGCAGCTTGACCGCGCCGAGCGGCTCGGCCGGGCCGCGTACCAGGGGCTGTGCGACCGCTACAGCGCCCAGCACCCGGACGCGGTGGCCTGCGAGGCCAACCTGGCGATCACCCTGCGGGCCGACGGGCGGCACACCCAGGCGGCGGAGCTGCGGGCGCGGGCGATCTCGGAACTGATCCGGCAGTTCGGTGAGGAGCACCCAAACACGGTCTCCGCGCGGGGCTGGAAGCGGATCAACCGCGACCTGGAGCCGCAGCCGGTCTGACCGGGAAGGGGGCGGGGCGCGTCCCCGGACCGGGGGTGCGTCGCCGGACCGGGGGTACGCTCCCAGACCATGAGCGAGCGCAGCGAGCGAATCATCAAGAGGTGCGCGTGGGCGAATGCCCCTGCCGAGCGAAGCGAGGCGGGCGCATGAGCACCCCGCCCCCGGTCCTGGTCACCCGGCGCCTCGCCCCCGGTGTCCTCGAACGGCTCACCGAGCACCACGCCGTCACCTGCCACGACTCCGACCTGGCGATGGACCGGGCCGACCTGCTGGCCGCCGTCCGCGGCAGGCGGGCCGTGATCACCACCCTGGACGACCGGGTGGACGCCGAGTTCCTCGACGCGGCCGGCCCGCGGCTGGCCGTCGTCGCCAACCACGCCGTCGGCTACCACAACGTGGACGTCGCCGCCTGCGCCGAACGCGGCGTCCTGGTGACCAACACCCCGGGCGTGCTCACCACCGCCACCGCCGACATGGCCTGGGCCCTGCTGCTGGCCGCCACCCGCCGGCTCGGCGAGGGCGAGCGGCTGCTGCGCTCCGGAGCGTCCTGGACCTGGGCGCCGAACTTCCTGCTCGGCCTGGAGCTGACCGGCACCCCGCTGGGCGTGCTCGGCATGGGCCGGATCGGCCGGGCGGTGGCCCGCCGGGCCCGCGCCTTCGACATGCCGGTCAGCTACCACAACCGCCGCGAACTGCCGGCCGAGCAGGCCGAGGGCGCCGACTGGAAGCCGCTGGAGGACCTGCTCGCCACCTCCACCGTGCTGGTCGTCACCTGCCCGTTCACCGAGGGGACCCGGCACCTGCTGGACGCCCGCCGGCTCGCCCTGCTGCCGCGCGGCGCGGTGGTGGTCAGCATGACCGCGGGCGTGGTGGACGAGGAGGCGCTGGCCGCCGCGCTGGAGTCCGGCGCGCTGTTCGCCGCCGCCGTGGACAACTTCGAGCACGAGCCGGCCGTCCCGTCCGCGCTGCTCGCCCAGGAGCGCGCGGTGCTCGCCCCGCACCTGGGCAGCGCCACCGTCCGCACCCGGCAGGCGATGGGCGGCCTGGCGGTGGACAACGTGCTGGCGGTGCTCGGCGGTTCAGCGCCCCTGACGCCGGTGGAGGTCTGAGCCCGGGCCGCCCCACCCGGCGGCCCAGGCCAGTGCCGTGGTCATCACCCGGAACGCCCCGAAGTGCGCGGCGCCGGGCTCCAGGAACAGCTCGGCGTCCGGGATGTGGTCGGCCAGCCAGCGGGAGTGGTCGACCGGCGAGAACTGGTCGTCCGCGCCGTGCCAGAGCCAGGTCGGCACCCGGACCGACCCGACCTCGAACCCCCAGTCGGCGGTGAAGGCCAGCACGTCGTCGATCCAGCCGTCGGCGCCGTGCCGGAAAGCCTCCCGGTAGTTGCTCTGGAGCATCCGCCGCAGTCCGCTGTCGGCCACCACCTCCCGGTCGGCGGCGGAGAGTTCGGTGCGCAGCCCGTTCAGCAGCCGGACCGGGTCGTCCTTGATCTGCCGGGAGCGGAACTCCATCGCGTCGGCGATCCGGCCGTGCCCGCGCTCGGCCTCCTTGTAGGCGCGGACGTTGGACGGCGTCATCCCCGCGTACCAGTCCAGGCCGGCCGCGTTGCGCGGCGCGAGGCCGACCAGCACCGCCGCCCGGCTGACCCGCTCCGGCAGCAGCGCCGCGCAGGCCAGCGCGTGCGGGCCGCCGCCGGAGCGGCCGAGCACCGCGAAGCGCTCCAGCCCGAACTCGTCCGCGATGGTCCGTACGTCCGCGGCCGCCGCGCTCACCCGGCGGCCGAACAGCCGGGTCGAGTCGCCGTAGCCCGGCCGGTCGTACGAGATCAGCCGGACGCCCAGCCGGTACAGCACGGTGCTGCGCGGGTGCGGGCCGACCCTGCTGCCCGGCATGCCGTGCAGCAGGAACACGGGACGGCCGCGCGGGTCGCCGAGGGACTCGACGGCGAGCGCGCGGTCGTCCGCCGTTTTGACCATCCGTAACGACACCTGCGGCCTCCTCAGTGCTCCGGGTCGGTTGCGTGCTCCCGGTCGGTGGTGGTGCGCACCTCCCGGCGGGCCTGCCAGGTGGTGTGCTCGCGGGAGATCGCGTCCTCGGCGTCCCGGGCCAGACGGGCCCAGATCTCCTCGGCCTCCATCGACTCCAGGTCCAGCTGGGCGAGTTGGCGCTGGATCTGCGCCAGCTCCTCGGCGGCCAGGGCGTACGCGGCGGCCAGCGGCCGGTACTGGCGCAGCTGCGCCCAGGCGGCGACCGAGGCGGCCACCGCCGAGACCGTGCCCAGCGCGTCGTAGGTGAACGCGCCGAGCGCCCGCAGCAGGGCGAGCACCAGGCCGAGCGCGGGCAGCAGCACGCCCAGCACCCCGGCCCAGTACCCGGCGCGGGCGCAGTAGCGGGCCTTGGCGCGGTACCAGTCGTGCTGGAGCTGGATCCGCTCGGCCAGGTACACCTCGCGGCGCACCGCCAGCGGCTGCTCGCGCAGGTCGCGCATCGCCGGGGTGACCTCCACCCCGGCGTCCGGAACGGCCACCGGGCTGTCCCGGAACGCGCCGAGCACCCGGGCGAGCTGGAAGCGGTAGAGGCCCTCGGCGTCCGGCAGGGCGCGCGGCGGGGGCTGGTAGGCGTCGGCCCGGACGGCGTACTTCCAGGCCAGCGTCTTCACCGACTCGGCGGCCGCCCGCCCCTCGTACCAGAGGCCCTGGGGGTTCTGCCGGCTGATCACCACCGCCAGCGCGATCGCGCCGAGGTAGGCGGCCGCCGCGGGCCACGCCCAGGGCTCGCCGTCGGCCGAGCCGGTCGCCGCGGCCACCACCAGCAGGACCAGCTCCCAGGCGGAGAGCAGCACCGAGCGGCGCTGCCCGCGCAGCGAGGCCGCGTCGGCGGCCCAGAAGAACTCCGGCAGCAGGTCCCGCTCACGCACCCATCCGGTCCGTCCCGCAACAGACGCCATGTTCGGCCCCCACCAGTCGCTCCGGTCGCACCGCTCTCCTGCCCCGGGGGACTCGCCGGTACGCCTGGTGACGGCCGGGGCGGCCGGATGTGGCCGGGAAGCCCCGGTGGATTGTCCGGTACTCCCCGTGTTCGGCCCGGCACCCAGCGTGCGGGAGGTGGCGGGGGCGCGCACCCGGCGGCGGGTGTGCGCGGGCGGCGGGCCGGTGGGGGCCGGCGGAGCGCGGACCGGTGCGTGCGGGGTGGCGGGATCCGCAGGTCCGGCGGGCGCTGCTCGGCAGGTGGGCGCGGCGCGGAGGGCGGACGCGGCGCGACGGGGCTCAGTAGGTCGCGACGGGTCTCAGTAGGTGTAGAAGACCCGCTCGGCGTTCTCGGCCATCTGCTCGGCGTTCCACTCGGTGCCGCCGGGGACGTTGCCGGAGCGGAACAGCGGTGGCGCCGGACACTCCCCGGCGGCCGCCCGGTCGGCCAGCCGGCCGACCGCGGAGGCGACCACGGCCTGCATCAGCGCGCTGGTCACGATGGTGGAGACCGGGCCGAAGGTGGTCTCGGCGCCCGGGTGGGTCAGCTCGCCGTCACCGACCGCGATCTTGCTGTCCAGCACCACGTCGCAGTGGTCCTTCAGGTAGGTGCCGGTCGGGTGCGCGGAGGGCACCTGCTCCGGGTACGCCAGCGAGGTCACGCCGATCACCTTGAGGCCGCGTTCCCGGGCGTACCGGGCCAGCTCGACCGGCATCACCTGGCGGCCGGAGAGCGAGATCACGAACAGCAGGTCCCCGGTGGTCGCCGGGGTGAGGTCCAGGGTGGCGGTGGCCAGGCCGGAGACCCGCTCCAGGGCGCTGGACAGCGGCGCCGGCATCACCGTCACCCCGGCCATCCCGGGCACGTTCAGCAGGTTCATCGGGACCAGCCCGCCGGCCCGGTAGACCACGTCCTGGGCCGGCAGCGCGGAGTGCCCGGCACCGAAGGTGAAGACCCGGCGGCCCTCGGTCATCGCCTCCGCCAGCAGCGCGGCGGCGGCCTCGATGGCGTCGGCCTCCTCCTCGCGGACCCGCTGGAGGTGGGAGATCGCGGCGTCGAAGTACCGGCCGACCAGGTCGTTCATCTGCTGCCTTCGCTCTCTGCCGGGTGGGGGATCCGGCCGGGTGGGGTGGTCCGGGTGGTCCAGACCGCCGGTGGAGAAAGCTTCGGCGAGCACGGTCGCGCCCCGGCGGCATCGTTGTCAACAGGAACAAAACGGGTCTCCGGAGCCCCGGGGCGGGCCCGGTTGTCGGTCCGGTACGTCAGAATTGGCGGTGAGGACACCGAAGAACGGAGCCAGCGGCGATGTCTGGGCTGATCGACACCACTGAGATGTACCTTCGCACCATCCTGGAGCTGGAGGAGGAGGGCATCGTCCCGATGCGCGCCCGGATCGCGGAGCGACTGGAACAGAGCGGCCCCACGGTCAGCCAGACGGTCGGCCGGATGGAGCGCGACGGGCTGCTCCAGGTCGCCGGGGACCGCCACCTCGAACTGACCGAGGAGGGCCGCCGGCTCGCGGTGCGCGTCATGCGCAAGCACCGCATCGCCGAGTGCCTGCTCGTCGACGTGATCGGCCTGGAGTGGGAGCAGGTGCACGAGGAGGCCTGCCGCTGGGAGCACGTGATGAGCGAGACGGTCGAGCGCAAGGTGCTCGCCATGCTCGGCCACCCCACCCAGTCGCCGTACGGCAACCCGATCCCGGGCTTGGACGAGCTGGGCGACACCAAGGCCGAGGGCGAGGGCTTCGACGCCGGGCTCGTCCCGCTGGACACCGTCAAGCCGGGCGAGGCCGGGGCCGACGTGGTGGTCCGCCGGATCGGTGAGCCGATCCAGACGGACAGCGCGCTGATGAGCACCCTGCGCCGGGCCGGGGTCCGGCCGGGCTCCACGGTCAAGGTGAGCGCCGGCGTCGGCGGCGTGCTGGTCGGCACCGGGGACAACGCGGCGGAGCTGGGCAAGGACATCGCCCAGCACGTCTTCGTCGCCCAGGCCTGAGCCGGCCCGTACCGGATCCGGTACGGCGAAGGGGCCCGTAGGGCAAAGGGGCCCGTACGGCGAAGGGGCCCGCTGCTCCCCAGCGGGCCCCTTCGTCCTCCCCGTCCCCTCCATCCCCTCCGTCCCCTCCTGCTCCCTCCCGTTTCCCTCCGTCGCCGCCGCCCGGCTTCCCCGTCCGAGCGCCCCTGCCGGCGTCCCCACACATCGCAATTCCTCCCCTCGGCCGATCATGGCAATCCTTGAGTGCTGTCACTCGTACGAGGGGCTTTGCCGGTTGACCAGCGGGTACACGGAAGCCTTATCCGGAAATGCGTATGACGGGCCCCGTCTCCGGTGGGAGACAAGGCCCGTCACTCGCGCGCGTTGTGTCGCGCGGTGCGCACCCTCACCCGATCGGCAGAGGGCGGCCGTTCCAGGGGCCGGACGCGGGGGCCGGGCGCGGGGGCGGGGCTCAGCCCACCGGCGCCGGCCGGGAGGTCCGGGCGGAGCGGGTCGAGGGCGTCTCGCGGGCGCAGGCGTACGCGAGCGGGCCGATCACTTCGGCGGCGTCCGGCAGCCAGCGGTTGAGCGCCGAGGGGGAGCGGGCCCACTGGGCGTACCCGAGGGAGCCGATCCGGGACGGCGGGGCGACCGTCCAGTCCCCCTCGCCCCGGGCGACCAGGTCCAGCCGGCCCGGCGGCCGGCCGAGCCGGCGGAGCATCTCGGGGAGCCTGGCCGCGGCCCCGGGCAGCACCAGGAAGTGCAGCCGTCGCCCGATCCGCCCCGGCGCGGCGGGCTGGACCACCACCGGGCCGAGCTGGAGGTCCATCCGCTCCATCCGGGCGAGTGCCAGGCAGCCGGCCGTCTCGGGGACGTCCAGCACGTCGAAGGAGCGCCCGGTGGGCAGCAGGATCGACGCCCGCGGCCGGTCCGTCCACCAGCTCCGCACCGCGCCGGGACCGGCGCTGGCCGTCCGCGCCCAGTCCGGGTCCAGCGGGTGGGCACCCGGCAGCGTGCAGCGGCGGTCGTCGCAGGAGCAGCGGACGTCGCCGCCGCCGTCGTCGATCAGCCAGGCGCCCGGGGCCACCTCCCAGTGGCGGGTCTCGGCGTAGCCGACGGCTTCGACGAGCAAGGGGGGCGCGGCGGCCCCCTCGTTCCGGTCCGAGGCGTCGGGGATGTCTTCCACGGGGTACTCAACTACCGTGTGTGAGGCTGGTTACGGCCCGAAGGCGCCCGGTTGGGTGCATCCCGGCAATGTCACCCGTTCCGGTTAGTCGACCGAGTTGGTGGGGCCGAGGGCAGGCGCAGCGGGGGCGCACAGGAGCATTTCCCAGGGCGCAAGGGGGGTGCGGTTCGTCACCGTGGGTATCCCGCTGGCGTTGCTGATCGCTAACCTGGTGTCAGATTCCTTGGACGGTCGGACAGTCGGCAACAGATCAGCAGAATCGTCGCCCGCCGGCCGGGACCGGAGGGTGTGGGGAGGCGAAGCCCAATGGCCGCGAGACCACTCGTCGCACGACAGCCCAACGAGCGTCTGCAGCAACTGATCCAGGAGGCCAGCTGCTCCAACGCCGGCCTGGCCCGGAGGGTCAACCTCTGTGGTGCCGAGCACGGGCTGGACCTTCGGTACGACAAGACCTCGGTGGCCCGCTGGCTGCGCGGGCAGCAGCCGCGCGGGCAGGCGCCGGCCGTGATCGCCGAGGCCCTGGGCCGCAAACTCGGCCGCAGCGTGTCGGTCGAGGAGATCGGCATGGCGGACGGCAAGAACCTGAGCTCCGGCATCGGGCTCCAGTTCGCGCCGACCATCGGTGCCGCCCTGGAGCAGGTCTGCGAGCTGTGGCGCAGCGACGTCGGCCGGCGGGACTTCCTGACCGGCGCGACGGTCGCCGCCTCCGCGCTGGTGGAGCCCAGCCGGGACTGGCTGATCACCCCGCCGGACCCGGTGGTGGCGCGGGCCGGCGGCCCCCGGGTCGGTCCGACCGACGTGGCCGCGATCAGGGCGACCACCACGATGCTGGTCGACCTGGACCACCGCTTCGGCAGCGGCCACGTGCGACCGGTGGTGGTGCACTACCTCAACTCGGTGGTCTCCGGCCTGCTCGGCGGCGCCTACCGGGAGGAGACCGGGCGCCAACTCTTCGCCGCCGTAGCCAGGTTGACCGAACTGGCCGGCTACATGGCGGTGGACACCGGGCAGCCCGGCCTCGCCCAGCGCTACTACATCCAGGCCCTGCGACTGGCCCAGGCCGCCGACGACCGCGGTTACGGCGGCTACGTGCTGGCCGCCTCGATGAGCCACCTGGCGGCCACCCTCGGCAACCCGCGGGAGATCGCCCAACTCGCCCGCGCCGCGCAGGAGGGCGCCCGCTCGGTGGCCACCCCGACGGCGATGGCGATGTTCTACGCCGCCGAGGCCCGCGGCCACGCCCTGCTCGGCGACGCCCGCTCCTGCGAGCTGGTGTCGGCCAGGGCGCTGGAGATGATGGAGAGGCGCCGCCCGGAGGACGACCCGGACTGGATCGCCCACTTCGACGACGCCTACCTCGCGGACGAGCTGGCCCACTGCCACCGGGACCTGGAGCAGGCCGGCCAGGCCGAGCACTACGCCCGCCGGGCGCTCGACCTGCACCCGCCGACCCGGGTGCGGCGCCGCGCGGTCGACCTCGTCCTGCTGGCCACCGCCCAGCTCCAGCAGCGGGACCTGGAACGCGCCTGCGAGACGGGCGCCCAGGCGGTCCGGCTGCTGAGCGGGCTGCGGTCCAACCGGGGCGTGGAGTACCTGGACGAGTTCCGGCGCCGGCTGGAGCCGTACCGGGAGCAGCGGGTGGTCCGGGAGTTCCACGCCCGCGCGGACGCCGAGGCGGCGTAGGCGGCCCCGCGTTCCGTTCCGGGGCCGGTTCCGTCCCCGGGCCCGGGGTCCGCCCCCGCCCTCGGCCCGGGGACGGCCCGAGCCCGGGGCGGTCGCGGATCGTCTGTGCAGGGAGCGTGACGGATGTCCCGCCCACGTGGTCACCCGGTGAGGCGAACCGGTAGCGTGGGCGCGACGTCCAAGGAACTGTGATGCTCCCAAGAACCGACGAGATGTGGTCCGCCATCAGTGCGCGGTCCTGCACAGGTGAGGAATCGCGTTGAGTCAGCGCCGCTCGTACCCGAACTCCGGTGACTTCAACCTGGACGACCTGTTCCGCCCCGAGCCCGGCCAGCCGCAGGGCCAGCCGCAGGGGCAGCCGGGCCAGCCGCAGGCCCAGTCGGCCGTGCCGCCGGTGGGGCAGCCGTCCGGGCAGCCGGAGTACCTCGGCGAGGGCGGGCACGCGTTGCCGACCCAGGCCATGCCCGCGCAGCCGATGCCGGGCCAGCCGATGCCCGGGCACTCGCTGCCGGGGCAGGCCCCGTGGGGTGCGCCGCAGCCCGGGTACGGAGCCCCGCAGCACGATCCGGCGCCGGAGACCCAGCACCTGCCGCCGTACCCCGCCGGCGACCCGCGGGCGGCCGGCTACCCGGCGGCGCAGGCCCAGCCCGGCTACCCGCAGCCGCAGCCCGCGCCCGGGTACCAGGCCTACCCGCCGGCCGCGCAGCCACAGCCGGCCTACCCGGCCCAGGACTACCACCAGGGCTACGCCCCGGAGCAGGGGCAGGACTACGGCCAGGGGTACGACACGACCCAGGCGGGCGGCTCGGGACGCGGCGGACGTCCGTCCAACAAGCTGATCATCGGCGGCGTGGTGGCGGGCTGCGCGGCGGCCGGCATCCTGGTCGCCGTCCTGATGAGCGGTGGCGGCGAGCCCAAGGACGACAAGAAGAACCCCACCCCGGTGGCCGCCACCTCCGGCGCCACCACGCCCGGGGCGCCGAGCGCGAGCGGCTCGGCCGCGGCCGTCGACCCGGAGGTCAAGGCCCAGGCGCAGCCGCTGTCGGACCTGCTGGGCACCGCGAGCGACAGCCGCAGCTCGGTGGTCTCCGCGGTCGCCTCGGTGCAGAAGTGCGACAAGCTGCCCGAGTCCCAGCAGGCGCTGACCGCCGCGGCCGGCAAGCGGCGCGAGCTCCAGAGCAAGCTGGGCCAGCTGAAGACCGACAAGCTGCCCGGCGGCCAGCAGCTGGTCGACCAGCTCAACGCGGCCTGGACGGCCTCGGCCCAGGCCGACGACGAGTACGCGGCCTGGGCGCAGGACGCGCAGGGCGCCTGCGACGCGAAGAAGCAGGACAACCAGCACTACAAGAACGCCGTCCAGGCGAGCGGCACCGCGACCACCGCGAAGAAGCAGGCCGCCACGCTCTGGAACGCGGTCGCCGCCCAGACCGGACTGCCCAACCGGAGCGACGGCGACCTCTGAGCGACGGCGGGCCGGTGCGCGACGGCGGCCCGTGCGTGTCAGCGGCCCGTGAACGACGGCTCGTGAACGACGAGGGGGGACGGGCCGGAAAGGCCCGTCCCCCCTCGCCCCGGGCGGTCCGCCTCAGGCCGGCGGACGGCCCCCGGTGAGCGCCCAGCGGATGTCCACGAAGCCCGGCTGCTGCAGGGTCATCCGGCCGTTCTTGACCACCTGGTAGGTGACCCAGGTGTTCACCAGCCGCGGCGACCCGCTGCTGGGCAGCATGTTGGTGGTCCCCCAGTTGAGCGGCGGGGTGATCCCGACGTCGATGCCCTCGCCGCTGTCCAGCAGCGAGGAGACCGTCTTCGGGGTGATCGTCCGGCCGGACTCCGCCAGTTTCTGCACCGCCGTCCGGAACACCTCGTACGCGACCCAGGTGGTCTGCACGCCCGGGTCGGCGACGTCGATGGGGTGCCCGCCGGTGGTGTCGGTGCGCACCACCGCGCGCAGCCCGTCCCAGATCTTCGCCGACTCCGGCGGGTACCAGCTGGTGACGTAGGCGCCGGCGAGCGGGCCGGAGTCGCCGCCGGTGGAGTCCACCACCGACTGCTGGACGCTGCCGATCACCGAGGCGATCCGGGTGTTCTTCGCGTTCAGCCGCCGGTAGGAGTCCAGCAGGTTGCCGGTCGGCTCGGCGGCCAGGGCGCTGGTGATGCAGTTGCCCGGCTCGTCCTTGCCGATCGCCTTGCGGATCACCGGGGTGTAGTCGGAGGACTGCTCGGGCGCCTTGACGTCCGTCAGCTTGATCCCGGCCGGCCGCAGCGCGGTGCCCAGGTAGCCGAGCAGGTTGTCGCCGGCCGGGGTGTCCGGGCGGACCAGCGAGACGGTCTTGCAGCCGGCGTCCACCAGCTGGCGGCCGTTGCCCGCGATCAGCGCCGGCATGCCGCCGTCCACCGGGTAGGACAGCGGGCTGGAGAACTCCGGCTGGGAGAGCCCGTAGCCGCCGATCAGCGGGATGCCGGAGCGCTCCAGCACCGGCATGAACGCCTCGCCCCACTGGCTGTAGGAGCCGATCACGGCGACCACCTTGGCGTCCACCGCCTGCTGGGCACAGGCGCGGGCACCGTCCGCGGTGTTGTGCTCGTTGCAGGTGATCACGCGCAGCCGGTGGCCGTTCAGCCCGCCCTTGGTGTTGACGTCCTGGCCGATGGCGGAGGCGAGCGCCGTCATGCCCGGGCGGTCGGCGGAGCCCGTGCCGGCCGGCGCCCAGGTCATCACGGTCAGATCGGTGCCGCTGGTCGAGGCATCGGCCGGTCCGCCGCACGCGGAGGCCGAGAAGAGGGTGGGGAGCAGGACCGCGGCGGTGGCGGCGGCTGCGATCGGGCGTCGGCGGCGCCGCCCGGTCTGGGGACGGGCCTGGAACGAGTCCCTTCGGCTGGTCATCGGTCTTCCCTCTCTGGGGCGCACTCCGGCGCACCGGAGCAAGCCAAGCCCCGGCGTCACAAGCCGAGAGGGCCGAAATGCGAACGGACGGCAAACGCCCGCCGAAATCCGGAGCGGTACGCGTGTAGATCGCGAGTGGAGTACGAACAGGCGGGGAACGTACGATCGTTCACCATGTCCGCCAGCACAGATTCTTCGTATCGGTCCGCCCGAAACCCTTCTCGTCCGGGCCACCGCTCCAGCACGATGGGCGGCATGCCGCTCAACGACCTGCCCTGGTGGCGCTGGCGAGCCCGACTGCGCTCGGCGCTGCACATGCTCTCCGACCCCGGTTTCCAGCAGGAGACCTGGCTGACCGGCCGGGAGGGGTACGGCGACGTGACCGACGCCGTCTACCGCCTCGTCGAGGACACCTGGCTGGACCGCTGGTCGGCCGAGAAGTACATCGGGACGATCTTCCGTGACTCCGCCGAGGCCGCGCTGGTGGACGTCGCGGTGCTGCGGGCCGTGCAGATGCTGCACGAGGTCGGTGCGGACGCCCCGGCCTCCGCCTACCTCGGCCACCCCGGCTGGCCGGAGACCGTCCGGGCCGCCCGGGAGGCGCACGTCGTGCTGGCCGCCGGCGACGGGGACGACCCGGACGCGGCGCCCAAGTCGCTGGACGTGCTGCGCATCCTCACCCAGGTCTGACCCGCCGGGCACCCGCCGCGCACCCGCCGTCCCGCAGTACGGGCAGCCGGGCGGCGGGTGTCCGGGATGTGACACGCTGGACCGTCCACGCACGTCACGAGCTCAGAACGGGATACCCCCAGTGGATCAGCAGCCGGCCGGCGCCCAGTACGTCCTCACGCTGTCCTGCCCCGACAAGCAGGGCATCGTCCACGCTGTCTCCAGCTACCTCTTCATGACCGGCTGCAACATCATCGACAGCCAGCAGTTCGGGGACGCCGACAGCGGGCTCTTCTTCATGCGGGTGCACTTCTCCGCCCCGGAGCCGGTCACCGCCGACAAGCTGCGGGCCAGCTTCGCCGCGATCGGCGCCTCCTTCGGGATGGACTGGCAGATCCACCCGACCGAGGAGCGGATGCGGATCGTGCTCATGGTCAGCAAGTTCGGGCACTGCCTGAACGACCTGCTCTACCGCACCCGGATCGGCGCCCTGCCGGTGGAGATCGCCGCGGTGGTCTCCAACCACACCGACCTGCGGGACCTGACCGAGAGCTACGGCATCCCGTTCCACCACATCCCGGTCACCAAGGACACCAAGGCCGAGGCCGAGCGGCAGCTGCTCGACCTGGTCGCCGCGGAGAACGTCGAACTGGTCGTGCTGGCCCGCTACATGCAGGTGCTCTCCGACCGGCTGTGCACCGAGCTGTCCGGCCGGGTGATCAACATCCACCACTCCTTCCTGCCGAGCTTCAAGGGCGCCAAGCCGTACCACCAGGCGCACGCGCGCGGCGTGAAGCTGATCGGCGCCACCGCCCACTACGTCACCGCCGACCTGGACGAGGGCCCGATCATCGAGCAGGAGGTGGCCCGGGTCACCCACGACGTCAGCCCCGACCAGCTGGTCGCGCTCGGCCGGGACGTCGAGTGCCAGGCGCTGGCCCGCGCGGTGAAGTGGCACAGCGAGCACCGGGTGCTGCTGGACGGGACCCGCACGGTCGTCTTCGCGTAGGCCGCGGGCGGTGGGCCGTGGCGGTGGTCCGCTACGGCCGGGAGAGCAGCGGGAGCGCGTGCAGCACCTCGCGGACCGCGGCCCGGTCGCCGTGCTCGCCGACCGGCAGCCGGTCCGGGTCGCGGTGCGCGGCGGCCAGCTGGCACAGCTCCAGGCCGTCCAGCACCATCGACGCCACCGGCTCCCCGCCGGGCGCGCCGCCGGTGCCGCCGGAGCGGTCGCCGCCGCCGTCGCCGTCCAGGGCGATCAGCCACTCGCCGCCCGCCGGGCCGTCGACCATCAGCCGCACCCGCCGGGCCGTCCGGACCCCGCCCTCCGGCGCACCCGGCGCCCCGGCGTGCGCGGGCCGGCCCGCGCGCAGCCCGGCCAGTGCCCGGGGGAGCAGCCGGACCACCAGCTCCACCATCTGCCGCAGGTGCTGCGGCGTCGGCGGATCGTACGGGTAGGCGACCGCCCGGGCCACGTCCTCGCCGTGCACGAAGCACTCGAAGGCGCGGTCCACGAAGGCGTCGCGCAGCGGCAGCACCGCGAAGCCGTAGTCGACCGGGGTGTTGCCCTGCGGCGCGAGCGCGGCGCTGCGCACCAGGTCATGGGCCTGCCGCCGCCAGCGGGAGCGCACCGACTGCGGCGCCAGGCCGGCCTGCTCGGCGATCAGCCGGGTGGTGCGCGCGGTGATCCCGGCGTACGGGCCGCCCTGCGGCGGGACGCGCGGCACGGACGGTCCGGCGACCGGCTCCTGCGGGGGCACCCGCCGCCCGGCCGGCGCGGTGGGCGGGCCCGGAGCGGCCGGCACCGGGTCGGGCAGACCGAGCGCCAGCGCCAGGAAGCCGTCCACCGCGGTCAGGTGGCCCAACACCTCGGCCGGACGCAGCCGTTCGGTGCCGCCGTGCCACGGCAGTTCCGCCACCTCCTGCCACTCCTCCGGGCCGAGGTCGCGCAGCAGCGCGTCGAGCTTGGCGGTCTCCGCCGTGTACGGCACGCCCCAGACGGGGACGGGCAGTTCGGCCGGCCGGCGGGCCAGGCACCAGTCGAGCACCTGCTGGCGCAGCGAGCCGGGCTGGTCCAGCGGCTCGTCCAGGGAGAGCCAGCCGGCCGCCTCGCGCAGCCGGGCCGCCTCCTCGGCGCACTCCCGGCAGTCCCGCAGGTGCTGCTCCAACTCGGCGGCCTCGCGGGCCGGGCAGGCGCCGAGGGCCCACGCGCCGAGCAGCGAGCGCAGGGCGTCGTGCTGCTCCTCAGTGCTGCTCACGTCTCCCCGTTCCCGTCCCCGGCTCCGTCCTGGCGGGCGCGTTCGTCGGCCAGTTCGGTGGCCAGCAGCTCCAGACCGAGCCGCATCCGCTGCTTGGCGGCCTGCTCGCTGATGCCGAGCAGCCGGGCCGTCTCGCGGTAGGTGCGGCCGTCGTAGTAGGTCACCGCGATGGTCTCACGCAGGGGTTGGGGCAGGGAGTCGACCACGTACTGCATCCGCGCGGCGGTGGCCACGGCGCGGATCTCGGCCTCCGCGCCCGGTACCCGTTCGGCGGCCCGCCGTGCCCGCAGCCGTTCGACCGCGCGGTGGTGGGTCAGCGCGCCGAGCCAGGAGCGCAGGGTGCCCTGGTCGGGGTCGAAGTCCTCGGGGTGCTCCCAGACGTGGGCGAAGACCTCCCGGGTGAGCTGGGTGGCGGCCGTCTGGTCGGCGAGTATCCGTCCGGCCAGGCCGTGCACCATCGGCGCGAGCCGGTCGTAGAGTTCGCCGAGCGCCGTCTCCTCGCCGCGGGCGAGGCGGCGCTGCAGCTGCTCGTCCCAGCGCGGGGTCCGCTCCGGGGTGGCCATCGGGAACCACCCTCCTGACCGGGTTCGCTGGCTTACCCAACGGTATCTTGCGGCCGGGCGGCGCCGGGGGCGATTCCGGCAAGAACGGAACCGTTCCTCGCGGATCGCCCTCTTCATGGATGTGCTTCCCGGCCCGGGTCCCCGGCGGGTGGTCCGCGAGTGGCGGGCGGGGCGTGAGTGGCACGCGGGGCGCGAGTGGCGGGCAGGGCGCGCGGGGTGCGCGGCGTGGGCTCCCGGCGGTGGGACCGGCCGGTCGGCCGCGGCCGAACGATCACCGGTACGAGCCTCGCGAGAGTGAGCGGCACAGTATGCACTGCCCTGTCGCCCGATCGCCGGAATATGCCCGAAGCGCTTGCTGAGGTCCGTCCCCCCGCCCATCCTGAGGCGTATTCGTGTCGCGGCCGGTGCCCGACCGACGAGACGGCGCGGACGAGTGGGCGCGGACGGACGGACCGGGCGGGCGCCCGGGCACGGCTCGGGTGGTGCCGGGCGACGTGCGTGGGCCCGCCGGCCGATCCGACCCGATCGGGACTAAGGCCGAACTGCGAGTGCGGGTGGTGGAGCGGTGCAGGTTCTTCAGGTACAGCTGGCGGTGCAGGCTGACCCCGCCGAGGTCGGCCGGGCCCGCCGGTGGGTGCGCTCGCGGCTGCTGAACCACGGGGTGGACCCGGATGCGCCGATGGCCGAGACGGTGGTGCTGGTGGTGTCGGAGCTGGTCACCAACGCCGTGGTGCACACCGGCTGTCCGGCCGTGCTGAGACTCTGTCTGCCGATGGCCGACGGCCCCCAGGAGGACGGGCCGGCCGCCCCGCTGCGGGTGGAGGTCGCCGACGCGAGCCAGGTCCCCCCGGCGCCGCGGCACGCCGGTGCGGACCGGGACGCGACCAACGGGCGCGGCCTGGAGCTGGTCGAACTGCTCTGCGAGCGCTGGGGCTGGTACCCGGAGGGCCCGGGCAAGCGGGTCTGGTGCGAGATCGGCAGCGACGCCCGCCCCGCGGATCCGCTGGCCGACGTGGACTGGGCGGCTTTGGCGCAATAGCGGCTTTCGCGACGGCCGTCGGACCGTGCCGGGCACGATGCTGATCACCGGCCGAAAGGTGACGCAACCATTCCGAATTTCCGACTACCCATTGACGTGACGTATCCGACTGATCACGCTTGGGTGCGGCGCTCCGTCGCGAGGGGACGCCGAGGGGACGTCCGTCCACCGCCGCGGTGCTGCTGTCCAGGGGATTCGGGTGCCGGCAGGGGGGACCGCGGACGGTCGGTCACGGGCCGCTCCTCGGCGAGTGCGGAGAGCGTGGCGCGGAATCAGGGTGAGCGCGCCGGGGTCGGATGGCGGCCTGCCGTACCGCGCTCGGCGCGCGCACGGCCTGCCGCCATCCGATCCGCCGCCGGGTCCTGACGAGATCCGGCCACCGCTCGGGCGGGTCCCGGGTCGCGCTCAGGAAGCGCGCCGGGCGGGACCCCCGTGGACGGCCCGGCTCCCGGGTGCGGCTCCGCTCTCGGGGAAGGGCGGGAGGGTGCGGAAGGTGCGCCGGTAGGCGCTCGGCGCGACGTCGAGCCGGCCGCGCAGCTGAAGCCGCAGTGAGGCGGCGGTGCCGAAACCGGACTCCCGGGCGACCTGGTCGATCGTCAGATCGGTCCGCTCCAGCAACTGGCGGGCCCGCTCGGTGCGCTGGGTGGTGATCCACTGGCCGGGGCTGGCGCCGGTCTCCTCGCGGAAGCGCCGGGTGAAGGTCCGCACGCTCATCCCCGCCCGGTCGGCGAGCTGGCGCAGCACCAGCGGCCGGTCCAGGTGCTCCAGCGCCCAGGCGCGCACCGCGGCGGTGCCGCTGCCGCCGGAGTCCACCGGGCTCGGGGCCTCCACGTACTGCTTCTGGCCGCCCTCGCGCCACGGTGGCACCAGGCAGTTGCGGGCCACCGCGTTGGCCACCGCGCTGCCGTGGTCGCGGCGCACCACGTGCAGGCACAGGTCCACCCCGGCGGCCACCCCGCCGGAGGTGAGGACGTCGCCGTCGTCGGTGTAGAGCACGTCGGGGTCCAGCCGCACCTTGGGGAACAGCCGGGCGAAGTGCTCGGTGTAGCGCCAGTGGGTGGTGGCCGGGCGGCCGTCCAGCAGGCCGGCGGCGGCCAGGACGAAGGAGCCGGTGCAGATCGACATCAGCCGGGTGCCGGGCCGGATCCGGGCCAGCGCGGCGGCCAGGGCCGGGGTGAAGCAGGCGTCGGCGACGGCCGGGCCGGAGTCGGCGGAGGCCGGGATCAGCACGGTGTCCGCCCGTTCCAGCAGTTCGGGCCCGTGGTCGACCATGATCCGGAAGTCGGCGCTGGTGGTGACCGGCCGTCCGTCCAGGGTGCAGGTGGCCACCTCGTACAGCGGCCGTCCGGCCGGGTCCCTGGCGCCCCCGAAGATGCGGGCGGGGATGCCGAGTTCGAAGGCGATCACGCCCTCCAGGGCGAGTACCGCGACCAGGTGTGCCATGCCGTCCCCTCGGGCGTCGGTGGGTCCGGGCCAGGGTACTGCGGGCCGTGGCCCGAATCTTGCGAAAGCTGTCATTCAGGCCACTCGTCCGGCCCCGGGCGGACCGGAACACTCGTTCGCGTGACCGAACGCAGCGCCCTCGCCCCCGTCTCCGGCTCCCGACCGCCCACCCCGGCCAAGCGCCCCCGGGTGCACTACGCCTGGGTGGTGGCCGGTGTCTCCCTGCTCGTCCTGCTCGGCTCGGCCGGCTTCCGCTCCACGCCGAGCCTGATGATGGACGCCCTGCACAACGAGTTCGGCTGGTCGCTCGGGACGATCTCCAGCGCCACCTCCGTCAACCTGACGCTCTACGGCCTCACCGCCCCCTTCGCCGCCGCCCTGATGGACCGTTTCGGGGTGCGCCTGGTGGTGGTCTGCGCGCTGCTGACCATCTCGGTCGGCTCCGGGCTGACCATGCTGATGCGCGAGCCCTGGCAACTGGTGCTCTGCTGGGGCGTGCTGGTCGGCCTCGGCAGCGGCTCGATGGCCGGCGCCTTCGCCACCACCATCACCGGCCGCTGGTTCCAGGCCCGCCAGGGCCTGGTCACCGGGGTGCTGACGGCCGCCGGAGCGGCGGGGAACCTGGTCTTCCTGCCGGTCGGCGCCTGGCTGGTCGAGCAGCACGGCTGGCGCTCGGCCGTGGTCGTGGTCTCGCTCGCCGCCACCGCCGTCGCCGTCCCGGTCCTGCTGCTGATGCGCGAGCGCCCCGCCGACCTCGGCCTGCTCCCGTACGGGGCGACCGAGGCCCCGGCCGCCCCGGTCGCCGGCGGCCGCGCCCTGACCCGCTCGCTGCGGGTGCTGCGGAACGCCGCGCGCGCCCGGGCGTTCTGGCTGCTGGCCGGCTCCTTCGCGATCTGCGGCGCCACCACCGCCGGCCTGGTCGGCACCCACTTCATCCCGGCCGCGCACGACCACGGCATGCCGGTCACCACCGCCGCGAGCCTGCTCGCCCTGATCGGCGTGTTCGACGTGCTCGGCACCGTCTTCAGCGGCTGGCTCACCGACCGGGTCGACTCCCGGCTGCTGCTGACCGTCTACTACGGGCTGCGCGGTCTGTCCCTGCTCCTGCTGCCGCAGCTGCTGGCCGGATCGCTCCAGCCGCCGATCCTCGCCTTCGTGATCTTCTACGGCCTGGACTGGGTGGCCACCGTGCCGCCGACCGTCGCGCTGTGCCGCCGGCACTTCGGCGAGGACGCCCCGATCGTCTTCGGCTGGGTGCTCGCCGCCCACCAGATCGGCGCGGCCGTCGTCGCCGGGCTGGCGGGCCTGGCCCGTGACGCGCTCGGCAACTACGACCTCACCTGGTACGGCGCCGGGGCGCTGTGCGCGGTCGCGGTGGGGCTCTGCCTGGCGCTGCGCGGCGGGCGGGCCGAGCGGGCGGTGCCGGCCCTCCCGTGACGGGCGGACCGTGCCGGTGACCGGCCGGTGGCCGGCCGGTTCGTGCACCGGTTCGCGCCGGTTCGCACCGGTTCGCGGGCCGGTCCGGGCGTCGGGGGTGATGCCGGACCACCCGGTAGGACCGTCGTACCGGAGGTCTAGGCTCCGCTCCATGGCGCTCATCTTCACCCTGGACCCGGAGCTCGACCCCGATCTGCGGACGGAGATCGTCCGGCTGTGGGCCGACGTCACCAACGCGGGCGGGGCGGTCGGTTTCGTGGCACCGGTCACCGAGGAGGAGGTCCGGGACTCCGCCGAACGCCAGTTCGCCGGGGTCGAGCCGGACGGCCCGGACCGGTTGCTGGTCGCGCACGAGAGCGCGACGGGCCGGCTGGTCGGCGTGCTGTTCTTCGCGTCGATGCGCTTCGACCTCATGGAGCACTGGCGGATGCTCAAGCGGGTCATGGTGCACCCCGACGTCCAGGGCCTGGGCCACGGCGCCCGACTGCTCGCCGAGGCCGAGCGGGTGGCCCGGGAGTGGGGCCTGGAGTCGCTGCGGCTCACCGCGCGCGGCGGCCTGGGGCTGGAGCGGTTCTACGCCCGCAGCGGCTACCGGGAGGTCGGCCGGGTGCCGGCCGCGATCCGGGTCGCCCCCGGGGACGACCGGGACGACATCACCATGTGGCTCGACCTGCGCTGAGGACGGCCCCGCCGGAATCGGGCGGGCCCGCAGGGGCCGGGCGGGCCGGATCGGGAGCCCCGTGCCCCGCCCCGGCCGTCAGGCATGCTTGACTGGAGGACCGGCCCCAGCGCAACGAAGAAGGATGTGTCGAGTGACCAGCAACGGCCCGGAGAAGTCGCACGCCACGCTCCGCTACACCTCCCTGCGGGTCAGCATCTTCCTCGGCTGCCTGCTGGTGGCCCTGCTGCTCGGGCACTTCCAGATCATCCCGGTCAGTGGTGAGGCCGGCATGATCTTCCTGTTCCTGCTGGCCGCGGTCGCCTCCGCGCCGCTCAGCTACGCGCTGCTGAGCAAGCAGCGCGACGAGATGTCCTCGCAGATCAGCGGCAGGGTCTCCGGGATGCGCAACCGGACCGCCGACCGGATCGCCGCGCAGAACGCCGAGGAGGACGCCGCCGACGACGCCGCCCGCGCGGCCGCCGCCGGCCAGAGCTGACCCCGGCCCCGCCCCGGAGCGCAGCCGCCGTGCCCGCCACCCGAGACTCCGCGCCGTCCGAGCCGCCCGCCGAGCAGCAGCCCGTCGAAGGGGCGTCCACCGAGCAGCCGCCCGCTGAGGGTGCGTCCGTCGAGGGGGCGCTCGGTACCTGGCCGGCCCCCGTGCGCCGGCCCACCGGGCGGGACGTGGCGCGGCTCGCCGGGGTCTCCCAGGCCACCGTCTCCCTGGTCTTCTCCGGAGCCGAGGCCGGCCGACGGGTCTCCGAGGCCACCCGGGAGCGGGTCCGGGAGGCCGCCCGCAGCCTCGGCTACCGCCCGCAGGCGGCCGGGCGCCAGCTGCGGCTCGGGCGCAGCGGAATGATCCTGCTGGCCGTGCCCAACCTCCAGGGCCCGTTCTTCGGCCGGGTGCTGGAAGGCGTCCACGAGGAGGCCGGCCGCAACGGCCTGGCCGTCGTGGTCAGCTCCGGCTGGGGCAGCGCCACCCTGGCCGAGGCCGCCACCGCCGGCCGCTTCGACGGCCTGCTGATCTGCTCCCCGGACGACAGCCAGCTCGGCGAGCTGCCCGCCGACACCCCCGCCGTCTTCCTGGACGCCGACCCCGGCACCGACCGGGCCCGTCCGACCGTCGAGCTCGACGTGGCCGGCGGGATGCGCGCCGCGGTCGAGCACCTGGCCGCGCTCGGGCACCGCCGGATCGGCCGGCTGCGCTCCAGCCACTCCGCCTACACGTTCCGGGTCCGGCAGGCCGCTTTCGAGCGGGCTGTCCGTGAACTCGACCTGGACGTCGTGGAGTTGGGCGTGAGCCTGAACGACGGCCACCGGGCCGCGCGGACCGTCGCGGGCCGGCTGCTGGAGCGGGCGGACCGGCCGCGGGCGGTGATCTGCGACGACGACGTGGTCGCCTCCGGGGTCTACCAGGCCGCCGCCGAGCTCGGGCTGCGGGTGCCGGAGGACCTGTCGGTGGTCGGCATGGACAACGTCGCGGTGGCCGCGCTGCTCGCCCCGCCGCTGACCACCGTCGACCTGCCCGGTGAGGAACTGGGCCGGGCGGGCGCGGCCGCGCTGGCGGCCCTGCTGCGCGGGGAGCGGGTGGCGCCGGTCGCGCCGCTGGCCACCTCGCTGGTGCTGCGCTCCTCCACGGCGCCGGCGTAGCGGTCCGGGAGGACTGGTCACTCCGTCGGACCAGTCTGAACGTCCGACCGGGTGATTACCGTTCGGTTCGACTCGCGGCGCGGGCCCGAAGGGATTATCGGACGCTGAGATTCCGCTCATGCGGACGCTCCGACCACGAAACCCCCGCCCGCCCCGAGCAGCCCGAACGGCAGCGGCCTTCGGCCTCCTCGCGGGCGCGCTGCTCACCGGCACCCTCACCGCCCCGCCCGCCGAGGCCGCCGTCACCTTCACCAAGACGGTGGACAAGACCACCGTGGCGCCCGGCGAGAACGTCACCTACACCCTGCGCTACACCTGCTCGGTGACCGACTGCACCAACGGCCGGATCACCGATGGCCTCCCGGCCGGGATGGAGTTCGTCGGCTGGATCCCGGACGCGTCCACCGTGGACGTCGCGGGCTCCACCGTGCCGGCCGCGGGCACGGTCGGCGGCGCCCTCGACATCAAGCTGCTCACGCTCACCCCCGGGACCACCGCGACCGTCAAGGTGGTGCTCAGGTTCCCGAACTTCACCACCCCGAACAGCACCCGGACCGTCAACTCGGCCACCCTGAGCGCCGACGGGGAGGCACCGCGGACCGGCTCGGCCACCACCACCGCGGTCGTCCAGCCCGACTACAAGGTCACCAAGAGCGTCCAGACCAGCAGCCGGGACGGCCGCTCGGTCACCTACCAGTTCAGCGCCTGCTCCGTCCCGGGCGTCCCCAACGTCGACCTCGACGCCGGCCGGCTCGTCGACACCCTGCCGCCCGGCGCCGTCGTCGACACCGGGCGCTCGCCCGGCTGGACCCAGGACCCGGACAACCCGGACCGCTGGGTCCACGACATCGGCGCGTTCCGGGCCGACGACGGCCGCGCGGGCTGCCGCTACCCCGGCGTGCTGGTCGTCGACTACCCCGACCCGACCTTCCCCAGCGGCACCACCTCCACCAACTCGGTGGTCCTGCAGGGCGATCCGCTCGGCCCCGAGCCGATGCGCGACCTGTCCACCGACACCGCGCAGACCCCCACCTTCCAGCCGCCCGCCACCGGCATCCAGGTCACCGCCGGCAAGCAGTGGCAGCGCGAGGTCGTCTCCGGCGACATCGCGTCGATCAACCTGCACCCCACCAACTCCGCCGGGCCCGCCACCAGCCTGGTGATGACCGACCCCGGCTCCGGCACCACCCCCGGCCTCTACGACTGGCTGATCCCGCAGGCCCTCCAACTGTCGGAGTGGAACCCCACCAGCGTCGTCCTCGCCCTGCGGTACCGGCTGAACGGCGACCCGACCTGGCTGACCTTCACCCCCGGCAGCCCGTTCAACGGCTCCACCGGCCGCTGGATCACCTTCGCCGAGGGCGCCGGCAGTCCGGCCCGGGACGTGATCGGCATTCCGGCCGGCCGCCGGCTGGACGGGCTGCGCTTCGACTGGAACGGCCCGATCCCCACTGGTTGGAGCCCCGGCAACGCCGTACGGCTGCACGCCCAGGTCGTCACCCCCGGCCACGACGGCAGCCCCGCGCCCACCCCGCTGCACAACTGCGTGGACGTGACCGGCACCGACGCCGCGGGGGAGACCTCCTCGGCGAGCGCCTGCGCCGACACCACCGTCACCGCGGCCACCAACCTCGGCGCCGCCAAGACCACCACCGCCGGCGCCGTCCTCGCCCCCGGCGGCATCGCCACCTTCCAGGTCGTCCCGTACAACCGCACCGGCCGCACCCTGGGCACTCCGCTCGTCCTGTACGACCTGCTGCCGCCCGGCCTCGTCTACCAGGACGGCAGCGCCCGCCCCGACCCGGCCCATCGGGAGTCCGTCGCCCCGCAGTCCGTCCAGGTGCTGCCCGGCCCGGACGGCCGCCAACTGCTCAAGCTGACCTGGCCGGCCGGAGCGCCCGACATGATGTACGTCGACGACCACCGGGCCTACCGCACCCTGATCGACGTCCAGGTCGCCGGCGGCGCCCGGCCCGGCACCCTCACCAACGACGTCTACGTCACCACCGAGGGGGCCACCGCACCGGTCACCTGCTCCTACTTCGGCACCGACGACGGCGTGCCGGACACCCATGACGTCAACGGCAACGGCGACACCGCCGAGACCGTCTGCCACGCCTCCTCCCCGGTCGAGGTCCAGGTCCCGGCCGTGCTGCGCGCCTTCAAGGAGGTCAAGGGCGACCTCGACCAGGACTACGGCAGCACCGGCAGCACCACCCCCGGCGGCGGCGTCTCCTACCGGCTGACCGTCCGCAACGACTCGCCCGACCCCGTCACCGAGTTCATCGCGTACGACAAGCTGCCCACCCCGGGCGACTCGTACGTGCTGAACCCCGACGTCCCGCGCGGTTCCGCCTGGACGCCCTCGCTGTCCCAGCCGCTGACCTCCAGCGACCCGACGGTGGTGATCGACTACACCACCTCGCCCGACCCCTGCCTGACCGGCGCGATCACCGTTCCCGGCCCCTGCGACGCGAACGCGCGGTGGACCACGACCTTCCCCGGGCCGGGCGACGCCACCTGGTTCCGGATCCGCCGCCCGGGCACCCTGCCGGCGGGCGGGCTGTTCACCCTGACCTGGTCGATGGTCGCCTCGGTGGACGCCGGTGACACCGACTTCGCCTGGAACAGCTTCGCCTACACCGCCACCGACTCCACCGGCAGCCCGCTGCTGCCCGCCGAGCCGGCCAAGGTCGGGGTCGGCGTCCAGGCACCGGTGCCGCCGGACAACGCGCTCGGCGACCGCGTCTGGGCCGACCGCGACGGCAACGGCATCCAGGACCCCGGCGAGAGCGGGGTGCCGGGCGTCCGGGTGGAGCTGCTGGACGGGGCCGGGCAGCCCGTCCGGGACAAGACGGGCAAGCCGGTCACCACGGTGACCGACGCCGAAGGGCACTACCTGTTCGACAAGCTGCCGGACGGGCAGTACGCGGTGCGGTTCGACCTGACGACCGTTCCGGCGGGGGCGAAGGTCACCCGGCAGCACGCGGGGACGGATCCGGCGCTGGACTCGGACGCCGACCCGACCACCGGGCTCACCCGGACGGTGCGGCTGGCCGGCGGGCAGTACGACCTGGGCCTGGACATGGGGCTGGTGCCGGCCGGTACGCCGTCGCCGACCTCGTCGCCGCCTCCCACGTCCTCGCCTTCGCCGACCTCGTCGCCTTCGCCTTCGCCGTCGCCGACGTCCTCGCCGTCGCCGACGTCGTCGCCGTCACCGACGGGGAGTCCGTCCCACGGTCCGACTCACAGCCCGCACCCGTCCCCGAGCCGCGGCGGCGAGCTGCCCCACACCGGTGGGCCCGGGCTGCTGCCGGCCGCGCTCGGTGCCGCCGTCCTGGGCTCCGGTGCGCTGTTCACGGTGATCGCCCGGCGTCGTCGGGGCCGCCACAGCTGATCACCCGTAGGTAAGAGGAGAAGACTGCGCCCGCCGGCCAGACCGCCGGCGGGCGCAGTCGTTCGTGGGGGTGGGTCAGCCCACCGGGACGGGCTGCGGGGACGGGGCCAGCGGCGTCGGCTGGAACCAGCGCCGGGCGCCGAACAGCACCAGTCCGCCGAGGGCGATCCCGCCCACCGCGCAGAGCGCCACCGAGCGCAGCGAGCCCTCGGCGAGCTTGCCGGAGACGGCGTAGCCGAGCGAGTTGCCGGTGGCGAAGAGCGTCACCAGCCAGGCGAAGGCCTCGGTGACGGTGCCGGTCGGCGCCAGTTCGGCGACCAGGACGAACGCCGCCGCCAGCAGCGGGGCCAGCATGATCCCGGAGAGGAAGGCCAGGGCGGCCATCGGGTACGGCCCGGGCAGGATGACCAGCGGCGGGTAGGAGGCGGCCATCGCGAGGGCCATCACCCAGGTGCGGGTGGCGGTGGTCTGCCGCCACTTGACCGCGCCGTAGGCGAGCGCGCCGAGCAGGCCGCCGAGCGCCGCCAGCGCCAGCAGGGTGCCTCCGCCGCCGGGCAGCGCGCCGACGTGCCGCTCGGCGTAGGCGATGAACAGCACGTTCTGCCCGCCGACCGCCCAGCCGGCCCCGGCCAGTCCGACCAGCAGGAGCACCAGTCCGGGGGAGCGCAGCGGTCCGAGCAGTCCGGCGGACTGCTCCCGCGCCGGGGCGCGCCAGGACCGGGCGGGTCCGGCGGTGGCCACGATCAGCGCGCCGGCCAGTCCGAGCCCGGCGGCCACCCAGAGTGCGGCGACCGGGCTGAAGAGCCCGGAGATGGCGGCGACGGCCAGCGGGCCGGCCACGTAGAGGATCTGCTGGGAGGCCGAGTCGAAGGCGTACGCGGTGTCGAGCTGCTTCTCCTCGACCACGTCCGGCCAGAGCGAGCGCAGGCAGGGTTCCAGCGGGGGCATGGCGAGGCCGGCGATGGCGGCCCCGAGCGGTGCGCCGACCGCGGAGCCGGGGGCGAGGGCGAGCAGCGCGTACCCGCCGCCGGCCACCACGGCGGAGGCGAGCAGGACGCGCGGCTGTCCGGTGCGGTCCACGATCCGGCCGAGCACCGGCCCGCCGATGGCGGCGGCGATCGCGTAGGCGGAGGTGGCCAGTCCGACCCGGCCGTACGCGACCCCGGCGTCACGCAGGGCGAGCGCGATGACGAGGGCGGTCATGCCGGCGGGCAGACGGCCGAGCAGGGTGCCGAGCAGCAGACGGGTGACGTGCGGGGCACGGAGCAGGGCGAGGTAGCCCATCGGCGTCCTCTCCGGGTGGGCAGGCAGGGTCGGGGACGCCGCCAAAGTTATACGTATAACTGCTCAGCGGTCAATCGGGCTGCCGAGTCGCCCTGATGGGGCGTCAGTCTCGTTCGTGTCCGGAGTTCGTGTTCGTGACGAGGTTGCGGTGGGCATGCACTCTGCGTGATCTCAAACAAGTACTTTGAACATCTCAAACCTTTACTGCTAACGTATCGGCCATGTCAGCCTCAGACGCACTGCGGATGCACGGCCCGGGCCCACGGCCCGCCGCCGCCCGCCCGTGTGCTCTGACCGGTGCTGTGGACAGCCCGCGCCGTTGTCGCGCCCCGCGCTGTACTGCCCTGAGCTGTATCGCGGCGGCACGCCCCTGACCGGGGCCCGACCCTTCCCGTCCGGCCCCGTGCCGTGCCGCCTGCTCCGCCCCCGCCTCACCGTCAGCAACGCCCTCCCCCGGAGACGCTCCCCCATGTCCACAGCGCCCGAGGCGACCTCGTCGCCGTCCCTGCTCGCCCGCATCCGAAAGACGCCCTTCTGGGTGCAGATCGTCGCCGGCCTCGTGCTCGGCGTCGGCCTGGGCTACCTGGCCCGCGCCGCCGACATCTCCTGGCTGGCCACCACCCTGGAGACCATCGGCAAGATCTTCGTCCAGCTGCTCAAGCTGGCCGTCCCGCCGCTGGTGTTCACCGCGATCGTGGTGAGCGTCGCCAACCTGCGCAACGTGACCAACGCGGCCCGCCTGGCCACCCGCACGCTGCTCTGGTTCATGATCACCGGGCTCATCGCCGTCGGCATCGGCCTGGGCCTGGGCCTGCTGACCAACCCGGGCGAGGGCACCAACCTGAAGACCGAGGGCCTCAAGGCGCTCGACTCCAAGGGCACCTGGATCGACTTCCTGACCGGGATCTTCCCGACCAACATCGTCGACACCTTCGCCAAGGTGAACGTGCTCCAGATCGTCTTCCTGGCGGTCGTGGTCGGTGCGGCGATCATCAAGCTCGGTGCCAAGGCCGAGCCGGTCCTCAAGCTCAGCGAGTCCGTGCTGGAGCTGACCCAGACCGCGCTGTGGTGGGTCATCCGGCTCTCCCCGCTCGGCACCCTCGGCCTGATCGGCAAGTCCGTCGCCAAGTACGGCTGGGACCTGCTGAAGCCCTTCGCCACGCTGACCCTGGACATCTACCTCGGCTGCGCGCTGGTCCTGTTCGTCGTCTACTCGCTGGTGCTGCGCTTCGCCGCCGGGCTCAACCCGCTGCACTTCTACAAGGGCGCCTGGCCCGCGATCCAGCTGGCCTTCGTCTCCCGCTCCTCGGTCGGCACCCTGCCGGTCACCCGCCGCGTGACCGAGCGCCTCGGCGTCCCGAGCGAGTACGCGTCCTTCTCCGTGCCGTTCGGCGCCACCACCAAGATGGACGGCTGCGCCGCGATCTACCCGGCCGTCGCCGCGATCTTCGTCGCCCAGGTCTACAACATCGAGCTGGGCATCAAGGACTACATCCTGATCGCCTTCGTCTCGGTGGTCGGCTCGGCCGCCACCGCGGGCCTCACCGGTGCGATCGTCATGCTGACGCTGACCCTGTCCACCCTGGGCCTACCGCTGGAGGGCGTCGGCCTGCTGCTCGCCATCGACCCGATCCTGGACATGATGCGCACCGCGACCAACGTCGCCGGCCAGGTCGTCGTGCCGATCGTGGTCGCCGCCCGGGAGAAGATCCTGGACGTCGCCGCGTACAACAACCCCTCCGGGGACCTGTACGAGGAGGACGCGAAGCCGGCCGTCGCCGCCGGCCAGGGCGGCGCGGCTCCGGTCGCGGCCTGAGGGGCGCGGTCCTGAGGGCCGCGGTCCTGGCTCGTGGCCTGAGGGTCGTGGCCCGAGGGTGGCGGTCCGAGCTCGCGGCCTGAGGCTGAGTCTGAGTCTGAGGCCCGAGGTTGGTGGCCTTCGGTTGAACGTGCGGTCGAACGCCAGAGGGGACGTTCGACCGGCATGACGGAAAGGGCCCTCTCCCGGTGACGGGGGAGGGCCCTTTCCGCATTCCTTCGCTCCGTGTCCGAACTTCGTCGCGGGCCACGGTTTTCGAAAAGGCAGGGGGCCCGCCGGATGGGCGGGCCCCCTTGGGTACTGCTCTTGTGCTCATGGTGGCGGCTGTCGGGAGCCGCCGGCGGACCCGTACGGGTCCCGAGCGATCAGATCATCAGAGGATGGTCAGACAGCGGTGACGTTCTCCGCCTGCGGGCCCTTCGGGCCCTGGGTGACGTCGAAGGTGACCGTCTGGTTCTCCTCCAGCGAACGGAAGCCGTTCGCGTTGATGGCGGAGTAGTGAACGAAGACGTCGGGGCCGCCGCCATCCTGGGCGATGAAGCCGAAGCCCTTCTCAGCGTTGAACCACTTGACGGTTCCCTGAGCCATGCCGTTCTCCTTGCGATGCGTGTCGGGGGCCACACCGTGTGACACCCGGTCCGCTGCGCTGATCGCCCTGCCTCCGGACGTGTCCGAAATTTTTCGATATTGCTGAAAAACTACAAAAAGCCTGCGGTTACATGCTCCGCAGGCTTCAAGTACTGCAAGGGGAATCAAACTGCAACTGAGGGCAACGCTAGCATGCGGTCGCTGTGACGACCAGAGGTCACTTGCGGCGTGGAAGGCGCGTGTCGTAAGGGCCGGAGAGGGCGTGTCGGAAAGGCACTTCGGCGGCGCCTCGGCGGTCCTTCGTCGGTCCTTCGTCGGTCCTTCGGCGGTGCCTCGACGGTCCCTCGGCAGCGCGTCGACGGCGCGTGAGGGCGTGTCGGGTGGCCGGTGCGAGCCGCCGCGAACAGCAGGCATACGCTGCGGGGAGGCACGAACAGCAAGGGAGCGGCGCAGTGGCAGCACCGGAAGCACAGACACCGGACGCGCGGACGCGAGAGCCCCAGGAGAACACCCCGGTCAGGCCACGGGTCGGCCACATCCAGTTCCTGAACTGCGTTCCCCTCTACTGGGGGCTCGCCAGGACCGGGAACCTCCTCGATCTGGACCTCACCAAGGACACCCCGGAGAAGCTGAGCGACCAGCTCGTCGACGGCACCCTGGACATCGGCCCGATCACCTGCGTGGAGTACCTGCGCAACGCGGACGACCTGCTGGTCCTGCCGGACATCGCGGTCGGCAGCGACGGCCCGGTGATGTCCTGCCTGATCGTGAGCAAGGTGCCGCTCGCCGACCTCGACGGCCGCCGGGTCGCCCTCGGCTCCACCAGCCGCACCTCCGTACGGCTCGCCCGGCTGCTCCTGGAGGAGCGCGAGGGCGTGCGCCCGGACTACTTCAGCTGCCCGCCGGACCTCAGCGCGATGCTCGCCGAGGCCGACGCCGCCGTCCTGATCGGGGACCCGGCCCTGCGCGCTTACCTCGGGCAGGCCGCCGACCTCGGGCTGACCGTCCACGACCTCGGCGAGATGTGGAAGGAGTGGACCGGCCTGCCCTTCGTCTTCGCCGTCTGGGCGGTGCGGCGCGAGTTCGCCGAACGCGCCCCGGAACTGACCGCCGCGGTGCACCGGGCCTTCCTGGAGTCGCGCGACCTGTCGCTGGTCGAGGCCGCCAAGGTCGCCGAGCAGGCCGCCCGTTGGGAGGCCTTCGGGGCGGACGTGCTGGAGCGGTACTTCAGCGAGGCGCTCGACTTCTCGCTCGGCGAGCGGCAGCTGGCGGGCGTCACGGAGTTCGCCCGGCGGGTCGCGCACGACAGCGGGTTCGCGCCGGACGTCGCGGTGCGGCTGCTGGAGCCGGTGGCGCTGCCGCTGGGGGCGTAGGGGCGGGCGCGCGTTCGGGCCGGGGTCCCGTTCTCGGGCCCCCGGCCCTGCTCCCGTCCTGCTCCCGCCCTGGACGGCAAGGCCCGGGTGCCGCGCGGCTCATGCGCAGTTCAGCGGGCTGACGCGGGCGGCGGAATGTGCTGGCGTAGGCTGGTTCGGCCGTACCCGAGTAGCACTTGTAGAGAGAGAAGGCCGCCAGGTGACCGAGCTCGCAGCGACCACCCTCGATGCGTCCAGCACCGACCTGAAGGCCGTGCTCGACCGCGCCGCCGCCGGTGGCCGGATCACCCCGGAGGAGGCGCTGGAGCTCTACCGCTCGGCGCCGCTGCACGCGCTCGGCTCCGCCGCCGACGCGGTGCGCCGCCGTCGCTACGCCGGCACCGAGCACATCGCGACGTACATCATCGAGCGCAACATCAACTACACCAACGTCTGCGTGACGGCGTGCAAGTTCTGCGCCTTCTACGTGCCGCCGAAGAGCGACAAGGGCTGGTCCCGCGAGCTCGACGAGATCCTGCGCCGCTGCGCCGAGACGGTCGAGCTGGGCGGCACCCAGATCATGTTCCAGGGCGGCCACCACCCGGACTACGGCGTGGAGTACTACGAGCGCGCGTTCTCGGCGATCAAGGCCGACTTCCCGGAGCTGGTGATCCACTCGCTGGGCGCCTCCGAGGTCGAGCACATGGCGCGGATCTCGGGCGTCTCCGTCGAAGAGGCCATCACCCGGATCCACAAGGCCGGCCTGGACTCCTTCGCCGGCGCCGGCGCCGAGCTGCTGCCGGCGCGGCCGCGCAAGGCGATCGCCCCGCTGAAGGAGTCCGGCGAGCGCTGGCTGGAGATCATGGAGATCGCCCACGGCCTCGGCGTGGAGTCCACCTCCACCATGCTGATGGGCACCGGCGAGACCAACGCCGAGCGGATCGAGCACCTGCGGATGATCCGCGACGTGCAGGACCGCACCGGCGGCTTCCGGGCCTTCATCCCGTACACCTACCAGCCGCAGAACAACCACCTGAAGGGCTCGACCCAGGCCACCGTCTTCGAGTACCTGCGGATGATCGCGATCGCCCGCCTGTTCCTCGACAACGTCGCCCACATCCAGGGCTCCTGGCTCACCACCGGCAAGGAGGCCGGCCAGCTGTCGCTGCACTACGGTGCCGACGACCTCGGGTCCGTCATGCTGGAGGAGAACGTCGTCTCGGCGGCGGGCGCCAAGCACCGCTCCAACCTCACCGAGCTGATCCACCTCATCCGGGCCGCCGACCGCGTCCCGGCGCAGCGCTCGACCACGTACCAGCACCTGCGGGTGCTCGACGACCCGGCCAACGACCCGGTCGACCCGCGCGTCGCCTCGCACATCGCCTCCACGGCGATCGAGGGCGGCACCGCGCACCCCGAGCTGAAGATCCTGGACAACTGAGTCCTCTTCTCCGGATGCCGGTTCCGGTTCCGGTCTCGGTCCCGGTGCTGGTGCCGCTGTCGCTGCCGCTGTCGCTTCCGTTGTCCCAGCTGTTGTCCCAGCCGTTGTCGTCGAAGCCGAAGGCGCTGTTGTGCTGACTCTGCACCGGGCGGCGTTCGTGCTGCCCGACCCGGCCGATCCCACCGCCCCGTCCATCGCCGACGGGGCGGTGGTGGTGCGTGGCGAGCTGGTGGAAGCGGTCGGACCGTACGGGGAGCTGGCGGCCGCGCACCCGGGCGCGCGGGTGCGGGACTGGGGTGCGGCCGCGCTCACCCCCGGGCTGCGCAATCCGTACGGGCACTGGCTGCTGGAACGTGCGTACCACCCCGATCCCCGGGAGGAGGTCGGCGTCGAGCCGGTGGCGGACGGGCTGGCCGGGTCCACGGACGAGGCGCGGTGCGGGGCCAGTGCGCGGCGGGGACTGCAGCGGATGCTCGGGTACGGGGTGACGGCGGTGGCCGGGCCCTTCGAGCGGGCCTCGGTGCGGACGGCGGTGGCGCGGTCGGGGATCGTGGGGCTGCCCGGTTCCGCTGTTTCCACCGGTTCGGATGGTTCCGCCGGCTCGTCAGGAGGGCCGGGTGGCGCGGGTGCGGGGCCGCTGGACCCGCTGGCCGTGCTGCCGCTCGTGGAGGCCGCGTACGGGCGGGTGGCGGCCGGGGGCCGGGCGGACTTCGCGGTGTTCGCGGGCGCGGAGCCGGTGGCGGGCGGGTGCCTGGCCACGGTGCTGGGCGGACGGTTGGTGTACCGCCGGCGGTGAGACGGTCGTCACGGTGGGCGTGACGTACCCGCCGGTAGCCGGATTTCCTTGTGGCGCACGGGACTTCCTTCGTGTGCACCCGAACTGCGGTGCCGGTGGCGGAGAGTGATTGTCTCTTCATCGTGACCTGAGGGCCCGCCAGCGGATACGATCCCGGACAGCTCACTCCGTACCCTCACCACACCACCGCCCGCGCCGCGGGTGGCGGGGCCGTGTCCCCGGCCCCGAAGGCAAGCCAGGACAGGAACCATGCGAACCGCGACCGTTCCCCCGCCGCGCATCCCGCGGTTGGGCCGTGGTTGGTACCTCGCCGCCGTGCTCAGCGCCGTGCTGGCCGTCGGCATGTGCCTGCTGGGTTGGCGCCAGGCCGACCAGGCCGACCGGATCGAGGCGCACCCGGTGAGAGTCGAGGGCGTCGTCACCCAGCTCCCGACCGGCGGCGGCACCTACAGCGCCGTCAGCTACCGGGTTGGCGGGGAGTCGCACACCGCGGCCGCGCTGCCGCTCTCGGACGCCGCCAAGGTCGGCGACAGGATCTGCCTGGAGCACGCCGCCGACGACCCGGGCGCGGTGCGGATCTGCGGCGACACCTACCCGCAGCCGGTCGGCGTGGGCCTGGCCCGGTTCAGCGTGCCGGTGGCCATCGTGCTCTTCGTGATCTGCGTGCTGCGCATCCGGCGGCACCACAAGGCCCTCGCGGTCCGCGGCGGGCAGGGGAAGCTGGCCGCCAACCTCGCACTGGCGACGGGGGCGCTGGCGGACGGGATGCCCGCGATAACGCACGGCAAGCGGTCGCGTCGGCGGCGCCGCGCGGGCGGACGGCGCGCTCAGCACTGACGCGCCGTGCCGGCAGGGGCGGGCGGGGGTTCGGCCGGGTCCGGCCGGGTTCGGCTGGGGTTCGGCCGGGTTCGGCTGGGGTTCGGCCGGGTTCGGCTTCGGGTCGGCGTGCCCCGTTGGTCGGGGCGTTCGTGTGAGGGTGAACAATGGGGTCGTGACCCGAGCCTCTCTGGACAAGCAGCCGCACGAAGTCGCCGCCATGTTCGACGACGTCGCGGCCAAGTACGACCGCACCAACGACGTGCTCTCCCTCGGCCAGGCCCGCGCCTGGCGCCGGGCGGTGGCCGAGACGGTGGCCGCTGGACCGGGGGACCTCGTGCTCGACCTCGGGGCCGGCACCGGCACCTCCTCGCTGCCCTTCGCCGAGGCCGGGGCCGAGGTCGTCCCGTGCGACTTCTCGGTCGGCATGCTGGCCGAGGGCAAGCGCCGCCACCCCGAGCTGGCGCTCACCGCCGGCGACGCCACCCGGCTGCCGTTCGCGGACGACACCTTCGACTCGGTGACGATCTCCTTCGCGCTGCGCAACGTCCAGGACACCGACGCGGGGCTGCGCGAGATGCTGCGGGTCACCAAGCCAGGCGGCAAGCTGGTGATCTGCGAGTTCTCCACCCCGACCTGGACGCCGTTCCGGACCGTCTACACCGAGTACCTGATGCGCGCGCTGCCGCCGGTGGCCACCGCCGTCAGCAGCAACCCGGACGCGTACGTCTACCTCGCCGAGTCCATCCGGGCCTGGCCGGACCAGCCGGGGCTGGCCACCAAGCTCCAGGAGAGCGGCTGGTCGAAGGTCGCCTGGCGGAACCTGACCGGCGGGATCGTCGCGCTGCACCGGGCGTACAAGATCGCTTAGCCGGGCTCGGTCGGGCTGGGCCGGGTCGGGCCGGGTCGGGCCCGGCGGTTCGGGTGTCACGGCTCGGGAGTGAGGCTCGACCGCCGCGGCTCGGGCCGGTGGTCGGGGGCGGGGGCGCATCCGGTGACGTGAGCGGAACTAGACTGCCGGAGACAAAGCCGCCGTCCCCCAGCCGCAGTTCCAGGAGTGTGTCCACGTGTCCGAGACCGCAGCCGATCTGACGAAGCCGGACAGCCCCGTGGAGAGCACGGCCGACGTCATCGTGGTCGGCGCGGGCCCGGCCGGTTCCACCACCGCCTACTACCTGGCCCAGGCCGGGCTGGACGTGCTGCTGCTGGAGAAGACCGCCTTCCCGCGCGAGAAGGTGTGCGGCGACGGCCTGACCCCGCGCGCCACCAAGCAGCTGGTGGACATGGGCATCGACGTCTCCACCGAGAACGGCTGGCTGCACAACAAGGGCCTGCGCATCATCGGCGGCGGCGTCCGGCTGGAGCTGGACTGGCCCGAGCTGTCCTCCTTCCCCGACTACGGCCTGGTGCGCAAGCGCGCCGACTTCGACGAGCTGCTGGCCCGTCAGGCCGAGAAGGCCGGCGCCCGGCTCTACGAGCGCTGCAACGTCAGCGGGCCGGTCCTGGACGAGCGCACCGGCCGGATCGTCGGCGTCACCGCCAAGCTCGGTGAGGAGAAGCGCCAGGTCACCTTCCGGGCCCCGCTGGTGGTCGCCGCCGACGGCAACTCCACCCGGCTCTCGCTCGCCATGGGACTGCACCGGCGCGAGGACCGCCCGATGGGCGTCGCCTACCGCACCTACTTCACCTCGCCGCGCCACGACGACGACTACCTGGAGTCCTGGCTGGAGCTGTGGGACACCCGTGGCGGGGAGCGCAAGCTGCTGCCCGGGTACGGCTGGGTCTTCGGCATGGGTGACGGAACCTCCAACGTCGGCCTCGGCATCCTCAACTCCTCGCCGGCCTTCGGCGAGCTGGACTGGCGCGAGGTGCTCAAGGCCTGGTGCGCCGGCATGCCGGAGGAGTGGGGCTACACCCCCGAGAACATGACCGAGCCGATCCGCGGCGCCGCGCTGCCGATGGCCTTCAACCGGCAGCCGCACTACACCCGCGGGCTGCTGCTCGTCGGCGACGCGGGCGGCATGGTCAACCCCTTCAACGGCGAGGGCATCGCCTACGCGATGGAATCCGGCCAGATCGCCGCCGGAGTCATCGTGCAGGCCCTCGCCCGGGTCACCGACGGTGGCCGCGAGCGAGCCCTCCAGGCCTACCCGCGGATCCTCAAGGACGTGTACGGCGGCTACTACACGCTGGGCCGCGCCTTCGTGAAGCTCATCGGCAACCCCAAGGTGATGCAGATCGCCACCCAGCGCGGCCTCACCCACCCGATGCTGATGCGCTTCACCCTCAAGCTGCTCGCCAACCTCACCGACCCGCAGGGCGGCGACGCGATGGACCGCGTGATCAACGGCCTCGCCAGGGTCGCGCCGAACGCCTGACCTGTTCGAACGCCTGGCCCGGCTCGGGCGCCTGACCTGGATCGGGCGCCCGGCTCCGGCCGGGGCGTCGCCTGTGCCGCATCGCCTGTGCCGCGTCGCCTGTGCCTGGTCGGCTGGGTCTCGCCGTCTACGCCTCGCCGCCTTTGCCTCGTCGCCTACGCCTCGTCGGCCGCCCGAGGGGCCTCCGGCGCCCGGCGGGAGGCGGCGGAGCGCTGTTCGACGTAGGCGAGGCGCTCGGTGAAGATCCGGGCCGCGTCGGGGGTGAGGGTCCTCAGGGCGACGAGGGCGGAGAAGACGACGTCGCAGAGCTCGTGCTGGACGTCCTCCCAGGTGTGGGTGACCCCCTTGCGCGGGTTCTGGCCGGTGGCACCGATCACCGCCGCACCGACCTCGCCGATCTCCTCGGAGAGCTTGAGGATCCGCAGCAGCCGCTCCTCCTGGGGTGACTGCGTGCTCTGCTCGTCCAGCCATGCGACCAAGTGGTCGACGCTCTCCCAGATCCGGCTGTCCATGCGGCGCTGCTCCTGCTCCCATGCGGTGTCGTTGGTGCTGCCACCGTACGGGAGCGGGGGCGGGCGGGTGGGCGGCGGGCCGGGGCTGTCCGGCCCGCCCGGTCAGCGGGTGCTGATCTTCACGTTGCGGATGTTCACCGGGAGCGTGGGGAAGCCGTCGCCCGGGTTGTTCTGGTCGTCCTCGCCGCCGGCGGCGATCTTCTGGAGCACGTCCAGCCCGGCGGTGACCCGGCCGAAGGGCGTGTAGGCGGGGGAGAGCTTGGTGTCCTTCCAGACGAAGAAGAACTGGCTGCCGTTGGTGTTCGGGCCGGCGTTGGCCATGGCCACGGTTCCGGCCGGGTAGGTGGCGCCGGTCAGGTTCTCGTCCGGGAACGAGTAGCCCGGACCACCGCTGCCCGTGCCGGTCGGGTCGCCGCACTGGAGGACGTAGATCCGCTGGGTGGTGAGGCGGTGGCAGTGGCTGCGGTCGAAGTAGTCGTGCTCGGCGAGGAACCGGAACGAGAAGGTGGTGCAGGGCGCCTTGTCGGTCAGGGCCTCGAAGGTGATCTGGCCCTGGCTGGTCCGCAGCGTCGCGCGGTAGGGCTGCGCCGCCTTCTTGGCGTCGAAGACCGGGATGCCCTTGAAGTTGTCGGCCGGGACGGCCGGCGTGTAGGTGCAGCCGGCGGCGGGGGTGGCGGCCACGGGGGCGTCCGCGACGGCGGTGCCGGTGCTCGCCACCAGCGGGAGGACGGTGGCGGCGGCGACCAGCGCCCAGTGGGTGCGCTTCACGTGACGGGCCTTCCGAGGGGTGGTGGACGGCGGGGTTGTCATGGGTGCATCATCCACGGCCGGGTGGGGATGCGGTAGAGGTTGTGGCGGTTGTGGCGGCTCGGATGACTCGGGCGGATGCGGCGTGATGGTTTGTCAGTTCTGTTCCGTGGTGCGCGAGGTGGGTGTGAAGAGTCCGGCCCGGGCGGCCAGGGCCGCGGCGTCGGCGGCCCGCTCGGCGGTGTGGGCGTCCAGGGGCTCGCCGGAGACGAAGAGGCGGTAGTAGAGCGGCGCGGTGGCGGCCCGGACCACCTCCGCGCCATCTGTGCCGGCAGGGAGCTCGCCCCGGGCGACGGCCCGTTCGGCCACCTCGGCGGCCTGGCGGTGGCGGGCCGCGAAGAAGGAGTGGAGGGCGGCGGCGCCGGCGTCCGAGCGCTGAGCGGCGGAGATCAGCGCGATGGGTGTGCGGCCTCGCTCCGGGTCGGTGAAGACGCTGAACACCTCCTGGGTGATCCGGCGGAGGTCCTGCTGGAGGTCTCCGGTGTCGGGCAGGAGCCAGGGCTGGTCGGCGGAGGTGGTCAGGGCGTCGGCGACCAGGCCGTCCACTCCGCCCCAGCGCCGGTAGAGAGTCGCCTTGTGGATGCCGGAGCGGGTGGCGACCGCCTCGACGGTGAGGTCGTCGTACCCGTTCTCGGTGACCTCGGCGAGCGTGGCGGCGACCACCTCCGCCCGGACCCGGGCGCTGCGGCCGCCCGGGCGCGGGGTGGGAGTGCGGGGTTCCGGTGCGGGGTGGGTGGCCTCAGTCAAAGTCGACTCCTGTCGCATTAAGGATTGTCGTGGCGTGGCGGTCATGCCATGCTCATCGTAATGCGACTGATGTCGCGTTACGAGAGGAGCTCGCTTGACCGCCACCGTCATCCCCGACGCCACCGCCCTCCACCCGCTCGCCGGCCACGACCGGGTCGTCCTGCTGCGCCCGCTCGTCACCGACCCGCGGATCGAGGTCGGCGCGTACACCTACTTCGACGACCCCGACGGAGCCACCCGCTTCGAGGAGCGCAACGTCCTCTACGCGTACGGCCCGGAGCGGCTGGTGATCGGCAAGTACTGCGCGATCGCCACCGGCACCCGCTTCCTGATGGCCGGCGCCGCCCATCCGACCATCGGTGTCTCCACCTTCCCCTTCACGATGTTCGGGGGCAGCTGGACCGAGCGGACCCTCGACATCGTCACGGGCCTGCCCAGCCGGGGCGACACGGTGGTCGGCAACGACGTCTGGTTCGGCCACGGGGCCACCGTCCTGCCCGGTGTCCGGATCGGCGACGGCGCGATCATCGCGGCCGGAGCGATGGTCACCGCCGACGTCGAGCCGTGCACCGTCGTCGGCGGCAACCCCGCCCGACCGATCCGCCGCCGCTTCGACGACGCCGACATCGAGCGCCTGCTGCGCGCGGCCTGGTGGGACTGGCCGGCCGAGCTGGTCACCGAACACGTCCGCGCCATCATGTCCGGCACCCCGGCCGACATCGAGGCGATCGCCGCGGCGAACGGTCTGCTCGCCGCCTGACCCACCCCTGCCCGCGCAGGGCATTGATCATCGGCGGCCCGGTGCGCGAAGATGGCGCCCCCTCGCTCCGCGCTCCACCTCGTCCGCCGCCGGGCCACGCACCCGGTTCCTGGGTCCGTCCGACGCCGTACGGTACTCGCGCCCGTCGGCTCCGTCCGTTCGGAGGGATCTTTCGCATGCCAGCCTCCTTGTCCGACCTGCCCGAGGGCTTGCCCTCGTCCTCGTCGGTCCTTCGTGATCTTCCGGTCCTGCTCGTGGCCGTGGTGTGGGGGTCGAGCTTCCTGGCCGTCCAGCGGGTGGCCGAGCCCGGGACGGTCGTGGCGATGCTGGTGCTGCGATTCGGGCTGGTGCTGCCGCTGCTCGGGGTGGTCGCCTGGCGAGCCCTGCGCCGGTTGAGCCGGGCCGAGTGGCTCGGCGGCGCCGCACTGGGGCTGGTGCTCAGCGGGATCTTCCTGCTGGAGACCTATGGGGCCGTGCACACCTCCGCGACCAACGCCGGGCTGATCATCAGCCTCGCCATGGTGCTCACCCCGCTCGGCGAGAGCGCCCTCGGCAGGACCGCACCACCGAAGGCCTTCCTCGCGGCCGCCGGACTGGCCGTCCTCGGCGTCGCCCTGCTCACCGGCGACGGCGGGCTGCGCCCTCCGGCGCTCGGTGATCTGCTGGTGCTGGCCGCCGCCCTCGTCCGCTCGGCGTACGTCCTCGCGATGGCCCGCGCCCGGGCCGTTCGGGACACCGACATGCTCGCCGTCACCTGGGTCCAACTCGCCGTGGCCACCGGCGTGTTCTCCGTCGTCGCACTGTCGGTCGGTCCTGCGCCCTGGACGGTCGCGCGTTCGTACGGGGCCGGCCAGTGGGCCTGGCTGCTGCATCTGTCCCTGTTCTGCACCCTGTTCGCCTTCTTCGTCCAGATGTGGGCCGTGCGGGCCACGTCGCCCTCGCGGGTGAGCCTGCTGCTCGGCACCGAGCCGCTGTGGGCCGCCGTCTTCGGGATCACCCTGGCCGGGAACCGGATGGGCCCGCTCGCCCTGCTCGGCGGAGCCCTGGTGCTGGTCGCGACGGAGTGGGGTCGGCGCACGGCTCCCGCGTCGGCCCCGCCCCGGAACGAGGGCCCGGGTACGAGCGAGACCGATCCGGTGGGGTCGAGCGCGGAGCCGGCCGAGGTGTGACCAGCTGCCGTCGTCACCGGCGCCGCCGCAGCGTCCGGCGGGCGTAGTCGAGGGTGACCGCGCCGAGCAGCGGGCCCCAGGCGACCAGGGGCAGGTAGGCCAGCGTCATCACCGCGGCGGCGAGACCGTGCGGAGAATCCGGCTCGGCCAGGTTGTGGGCCCAGCCGCCGAGCAGTGCGGCCGTACCGAGGTAGGTGAGTATCACCGAACCCAGCAACGCGGGGACGATCGCGGCGAGCGGTCGGATCCGCCGGCCGCCCAGCAGTGGTATCCACCGGGGAGCCACCAGCCCCCACGGTCGGACCAGGCCCAGGGTCAGGAAGGCCAGCGACTCGGCCAGGGCGCTCAGCACCACGCAGTAGACCGTGCCCCAGCCCGGCTGGTGCTCGGCGTACGCCGCGTACGTCGCACCGGTGAAGCCGACCGGGACGCCGAAGCCGAAGGCGATCCGCCACAGCCCCGAGGGCACGGTGGTGAGGAGGGCGGCCTTGGCGGCGAGCCGCGCCCAGCGCGGAGCGGGCGGGACGGCAGGGGCGGCCGGGGTGGCCGCCGCGGCGCGGTGGGCGGTGCCACGGGCGTTGATCACGAGCTTCGACATGGTGGTCTCCCTTCGGCTCCGGCCTCCGTGGCCGGTGCGATGACTCAAGACTGGAGGCCCACCAGGGTTCGCGGCAGATGCCGATCGGGCTGTTCCTCCTGCTCAGCCGGCCTTTGAAATATGCCGATCGGCACAGGCGCGCCGCCCGGGCGGCGTCGTAGTGTGACGGCATTCGAAGGGTCGAGGAGAGGTGGTGACGATGACTCAGATCCTGTCCGGGGCCGTCCTGCTCCTGGTGCCGCCCGCCTGGGCGGCTCGGGGGCGGTACGGGGCGGCGGCCGTGACCATGGCGCTCGGGGCGGTGTCGATCGTGGTCACGGTCGCCCTCTGGTTCCTCGGCCGCTGGGTGGAGGGGCAGCGCTGGGCGGGGCTGTTGGGTCTGGCCGAGCTGGCCGTCCTGCTGCTGTCGGTGGTCGTCAGCCTGCGCGCCGAGGACGGTCCGCGGTGTGCGGCGGCCGCCTGGACGGCGTGCGGAGCGGTCGCCCTCTGGCCGTCCCGGTTCGCTTTCATCGACGGGCCGGCGGACACGCTCACGCTCTTCGGGTTCGGATCGATGCTCTCCCTGCCGGCCGTTCTGATCGGGCTCTACCTGCGGGGCCTGGACGCGGCGCGCAACGAGGCGGTGGCCGAGGCCAAGCGGGCGCAGCGGCTGGAGTTGGCCCACGACCTGCACGACTTCGTGGCGCACGACGTCAGCGGCATGGTCGCCCAGGCACAGGCGGGGGCCTACCTGGCCGGGATCGATCCGGCCCGGGCGGCCGAGATGTTCCAGCGAATAGAGCAGGCCGGGCAGCGGGCGCTGGCCTCGCTGGACCGGACGGTACAGCTGCTGCGCAGCGAGGAGGGCCGCGGTCGCGGTCCGCAGCCCGGGCTCGCCGAACTCGCCGAGGTGGCCGAGCGGTTCACGGCGACGGGCGGAGCCGAGGTCCGCCTGGAGCTGCCGGAGGAGCCGGTGCCGCGCGAGGTGGAGGGCACCGTCCACCGGATCGTGGTCGAATCCCTGACCAATGTCCGGCGGCACGCCCCGGGCGCACGGAAGATCGAGGTCCGGGCCCGCCGCAGCGGCGGACTGCTGGAGCTGACGGTGACCAACGACGGTCGGGCGCCGGGCCCGGCGGGGCGGCCGCGCCGGGGCGGTGGCAACGGTCTGCCGGGGTTGGCGGCCCGGGTGGAGGCCCTCGGCGGTTCACTGGAAGCCGGTCCGCATGAGCGGGAGGCCTGGCGGGTGACGGCGCTGTTGCCGCTGGAGGCAGCCGGCCCACGGCAGACGGGATCGTAGGAGCCGAGGCGGGACGGTAACGGGGAGGTACGGAGATGGGCAGTGGTGCAGGGCCGGTTCGGATTCTGATCGCGGACGACCAGGCGGACGTTCGCAGTGCGTTCCGGATGATCCTCGACGTCCAGCCGGACATGGTGGTGGTGGCGGAGGCGGCAGACGGTGCCGCGGCGGTGCAGGAGGCCAGGAGGCTGCGGCCGGACGTGGTGCTCGCGGACATCCGGATGCCGAAGCTCGACGGCCTGGAGGTCACACGGCAGTTGGCTGACCAGTGCAAGGTGATCGTGGTGACCACCTTCGACCTGGACGAGTACGTGCACACAGCCCTGCGGCACGGGGCCGCCGGATTCCTGCTGAAGCGGTCGGGGCCGGTGCTGCTGATCGAGGCGGTCCGGGCGGCGATGGCCGGGGACGCGTTGATCAGTCCACAGATCACCGTCCGGCTCCTGCGGCACATGGCACTCCCGGGTATGGAGCCGGCGCCCGGGCCAGGGGCCAAGGCGGCCGCGGGGGCCCGGCAGTCGACAGCCGGGCCGACGGAGGAACTGACCACGAGAGAAAGGGAGATCGCCGAGCTGGTGGCAGACGGCGCGACCAATGCCGAGATCGGCGCAGGGCTGTTCATCTCGCCGGGAACGGTGAAGAACCATCTCGCCAACATCCAGCGCAAGATCGGAGCCCGAAACCGGGTGGGCATCGCGGCCTGGATCTGGGAGCAGGCGGTCGGCCGCCAATAGCCGATCCCTGTCCCGGAGACGAGAGCTCGAAGACAAGAGCCCGGAGGCCAGAGCCCGAAGGCGAGAGCGCGGAGACGAGGCCCGGGCAGGCCGAACCGTGTCCTGCCCGCACTTGCCCGCCGCCCCGCCGCCCCACCGCCCGCCACCCCACCGGGCCGAGGCAGCGGGTGGAAGGTGCGATCCGAGGCGGCGGGCGGCGGTCGGGGAGCCGCAGGGGAACCCCACCCAACGACAAGCTCGCGCGCTTGTGAACGAAGGGTCAAGCGAGCGTTCGGACCCCCGCCACCCCTGCGAGTGAGCCTCTATAACACGTCAACATGACGCCTGGAAATTTGCTCAGGCCGACGCATAGTTGATATAGGAACATGCCTCTGACCTGCCGCTTCACAGGTAAATGCGACTGCTTGTGATCATTTGGCTGCTTTGCGTCGACAAATCTGGGCATGTTCACATTCGACACCATTCGAAGAGTGTCGTAGATCACAAAGATGGCGGTGAACTGCGTGTCGCAGATCACAAGCCGGCGGGCATAGGATGCGCTCGTTCCAGGCTTTGTGAACTGCCTCACATGGGGTGGATCTCGGGAACTGGAACGCGGGTTCACCTCTGTGTGACCCGCCGGTTCCGATCTGCAGTCAAGGACGACTGGACGGAGGGAGCGGGGGCTATGAATGCCTACGCGCCGATCCTCGTACTCGGTGCCATCGCGGCGGCGTTCGCGGTCGGCTCCGTCACGATGGCCTCACTCACCGGCCCCAAGCGCTACAACCGGGCCAAGTTGGAGGCGTACGAGTGCGGCATCGAGCCGACCCCGCAGCCCGTGGGCGGCGGTCGGTTCCCGATCAAGTACTACCTGACGGCGATGCTCTTCATCGTCTTCGACATCGAGATCGTCTTCCTCTACCCCTGGGCGGTGACCTTCGACGCCCTGGGGATCTTCGGGCTGGTCGAGATGCTCCTGTTCATCGCCACCGTCTTCGTCGCGTACGCCTACGTGTGGCGTCGCGGCGGCCTGGAGTGGGACTGAGCGCGGAGTGGTCCGAGCGCGGGGTGGCGACCCCACCCGTCCGCCGGCTGCGCACCCGCTTGTGAACGAGCGGACAAGCCAGAACCGGCCCACGTATCAGCGGACTCGAGGGCATTGAGAGGGATCTGATGGGAATCGAGGAGAAGCTGCCGAGCGGCTTTCTGCTCACGACCGTGGAGACGGCCGCCGGCTGGGTGCGCAAGGCGTCACTCTTCCCGGCCACCTTCGGTCTGGCCTGCTGCGCGATCGAGATGATGACCACCGGGGCGGGCCGCTACGACCTCGCCCGGTTCGGGATGGAGGTCTTCCGGGGCTCCCCCCGGCAGGCCGATCTGATGATCGTGGCGGGGCGGGTGAGCCAGAAGATGGCCCCGGTGCTGCGCCAGGTGTACGACCAGATGCCCAACCCCAAGTGGGTCATCTCGATGGGTGTCTGTGCCTCGTCCGGCGGCATGTTCAACAACTACGCGATCGTCCAGGGCGTCGACCACATCGTCCCGGTGGACATCTACCTGCCCGGCTGTCCGCCCCGTCCGGAGATGCTGATGGACGCCATCCTGAAGCTGCACGACAAGATCCAGCACGAGTCGCTGGGCGTGAACAGGCGCCGGGCCGAGGAGCTCGGCGAGGCGCTCGCCCTGAAGGCGACCCCGATCAGCGAGATGCGGGGGCAGCTGCGATGAACGATCAGGTACCCGAGACCCGGCGCGAGCAGCCGGTCCGCGAGATCCCGGTCGAGGTGGTCGGCCGCCGCCAGGGAATGTTCGGCACCAGCGGCACCGGCGACACCTCCGGCTTCGGCGGTCTGGCCGCCCCGATCGTGCTGCCCGGTCCGAGCGAGCGCCCGTACGGCGGCTGGTTCGACGAGGTCGCCGACGAGTTGGAGGGCGCCCTGGAGGAGCAGGGCCTGGACCCGGTCGAGGTGATCGAGAAGACCGTGGTCGACCGCGGCGAGCTCACCTTCCACATCGACCGCGACCACCTGCTGGGGACGGTCCGCATCCTCCGCGACGACCCGGCGCTGCGCTTCGAACTCTGCCTGGGCGTGAGCGGCGTGCACTACCCCGGCGACAAGGGCCGCGAACTGCACGCGGTCTACCACCTGCGCTCGATCACCCACGGCCGGCTGATCCGGCTGGAGGTCACCGCACCCGACGCCGACCCGCGCATCCCGTCCGTGGTGAGCGTCTACCCGACCAACGACTGGCACGAGCGCGAGGCCTACGACTTCTTCGGCCTGGTCTTCGAGGGCCACCCGGCGCTCACCCGGATCATGATGCCGGACGACTGGCTGGGCCACCCGCAGCGCAAGGACTACCCGCTCGGCGGCATCCCCGTCGAGTACAAGGGCGCCCAGATCCCGGCTCCCGACCAGCGGAGGTCGTACAGCTGATGAACACCCAGCACTTTGGAGAGACCGAGGAAGCGGACGCCCGCGAGACCACCGAGGGCCGGGTCTTCACCGTCACCGGCGGCGACTGGGGCGAGGTGGTCGAGGCGGTCGGCCGGGCCGACGACGAGCGCATCATCGTCAACATGGGCCCCCAGCACCCGTCCACCCACGGCGTGCTGCGGCTGATCCTGGAGATCGACGGCGAGACGGTGAAGGAGGCCCGCTGCGGCATCGGCTACCTCCACACCGGCATCGAGAAGAACATGGAGTTCCGCAGCTGGGTCCAGGGCACCACCTTCGTGACCCGCATGGACTACCTGACCCCGCTGTTCAACGAGACCGCCTACTGCCTGGCGGTCGAGAAGCTGCTCGGCATCACCGACGACGTCCCGGCCCGCGCCAACGTCATCCGCGTGATGATGATGGAGCTCAACCGGATCGCCTCGCACCTGGTCTGCCTGGCCACCGGCGGCATGGAGATCGGCTCCACCACCCTGATGATCTACGGCTTCCGGGACCGCGAGCTGATCCTGGACGTCTTCGAGCTGGTCACCGGCCTGCGCATGAACCACGCGTACGTACGCCCCGGCGGCCTCGCCCAGGACCTGCCGCCCGGCGCCGTCGACCAGATCCGCGAGGCGGTCAAGGTCTTCCGCTCCCGGATGCACGAGTACGACAAACTGGCCACCGGCAACCCGGTGTTCAAGGCCCGCCTGGTCGACGTCGGCTTCCTGGACCTGCCCGGCTGCCTGGCCCTCGGCGCCACCGGCCCGATCCTGCGCGCCACCGGCCTGCCGCACGACCTGCGCAAGACCGACCCGTACTGCGGCTACCAGGACTACGACTTCGAGGTCGCGATCGCCGACAGCGCCGACTCCTACGGCCGCTTCCTGATCCGCCTGGAGGAGATGAAGCAGTCGCTGCGGATCGTCGAGCAGTGCCTGGACCGGCTGCGTCCGGGCCCGGTCATGGTGGCCGACAAGAAGATCGCTTGGCCCGCCCAACTGGCCGTCGGCCCGGACGGGATGGGCAACTCGCTCGACCACATCCGCAAGATCATGGGCACCTCGATGGAGGCCCTGATCCACCACTTCAAGCTGGTCACCGAGGGCTTCCGGGTCCCGGTCGGCCAGGCGTACGCGGCGGTCGAGTCGCCCAAGGGCGAGCTGGGCGTGCACGTGGTCAGCGACGGCGGGACGCGCCCGTACCGGGTCCACTTCCGGGATCCGTCGTTCACCAATCTGCAGACGATGGCGGCGATGTGCGAGGGCGGCCAGGTGGCCGACGTGATCGTCGCGGTGGCCGGGATCGACCCGGTGATGGGAGGCGTGGACCGGTGACCAACGTCGAACTCGGACTGCCGGCGCTGCCGGCCGCACCGTACCCCGAGGAGGTGCACGCCCGGCTGGCCGCCGACGCCGCGGAGCTGATCGGCCGCTACCCGCAGGCCCGCTCGGCGCTGCTGCCGCTGCTGCACCTGGTGCAGGCCGAGGAGGGCTTCGTCAGCCCGACCGGGATCCGCTTCTGCGCCGAGCAGCTGGACCTCACCACCGCCGAGGTCACCGCGGTCGCGACCTTCTACACCATGTACCGGCGCCGCCCCGCCGGGAAGTACCACGTCGGGGTCTGCACCAACACCCTGTGCGCGGTGCTCGGCGGCGACCAGGTCTTCGCCGAGCTCCAGGACCACCTGGGCATCCGCAACAACGAGACCACCGAGGACGGCGAGGTCTCGATCGAGCACATCGAGTGCAACGCGGCCTGCGACTACGCGCCCGTGGTGATGGTCAACTGGGAGTTCTTCGACAATCAGACCCCGGAGAGCGCCCGGCAGCTGGTCGACGACCTGCGCGCCGGCCGCGAGGTCCGGCCCACCCGCGGCGCCCGGCTGTGCGGCTTCAAGGAGACCGCCCGGATCCTGGCCGGCTTCCCCGACGAGCGCCCGGGCGCCAACGACGAGTCCGGGGCCGGCGGTGCGCCGTCCCTGGCCGGTCTGCGGCTGGCCCGCGGCGAGGCGCTGCCCGGCACCCCCGGCACCAAGGTGGTCTCCCCCCGCCCCGAGTCGCCGCGCGCCGAGCAGTCCCGCGCCGAGCAGTCCCGCGCCGAGCAGTCCCGCGCCGAGCAGTCCCGCGCCGCGCAGTCCCGCTCCGAATCTCCCCGCCCCGAGGGCAACGGCCAGGCGGGCAAAGGCCAGGAAGGGAGCGAAGCGTGATGACCTCCGCCGAGCCGGCCGAGAAACTGCTCACCCCGGTCCTGTCCGACTCCTGGGACGACAGCCGCCCCTGGACGCTCGACACCTACCGCCGCCACCACGGCTACGAGGGCCTCAAGGCCGCCCTCGCCATGCCGCCGGACGACGTGATCGCCCTGGTCAAGGAGGCCGGCCTGCGCGGCCGCGGCGGCGCCGGCTTCCCGACCGGCATGAAGTGGCAGTTCATCCCGCAGAACGACGGCAAGCCGCACTACCTGGTGGTCAACGCGGACGAGTCCGAGCCGGGCACCTGCAAGGACATCCCGCTGCTGTTCGCCAACCCGCACGCGCTGATCGAGGGCATGATCATCGCCTCCTACGCGATCCGCTGCGACCACGCCTTCATCTACCTGCGCGGCGAGGTCGTCCCGGTGCTGCGCCGGCTGCACGCGGCCGTCGCCGAGGCGTACGGGGCCGGGCTGCTGGGCCGGAACATCCTCGGCTCGGGCACCGACCTCGACATCACCGTGCACGCCGGGGCCGGCGCCTACATCTGCGGAGAGGAGACGGCGCTGCTGGACTCCTTGGAGGGCCGCCGCGGCCAGCCGAGGCTGCGGCCCCCGTTCCCGGCGATCGCCGGCCTGTACGCCTGCCCGACGGTGGTCAACAACGTCGAGTCGATCGCCTCGGTGCCGCCGATCCTGTCCCGCGGCAAGGAGTGGTTCAAGGCCCTGGGCACCGAGAAGTCCCCCGGCTTCACGCTCTACTCGCTCTCCGGCCACGTCACCAACCCCGGCCAGTACGAGGCCCCGCTCGGCATCACCCTGCGCCAGCTGCTCGACCTCAGCGGCGGCGTCCGCCCCGGGCACCGACTGAAGTTCTGGACCCCGGGCGGCTCCTCCACCCCGATGTTCACCGACCAGCACCTCGACGTCCCGCTGGACTACGAGGGCGTCGGCGCGGCCGGCTCGATGCTCGGCACCAAGGCGCTCCAGGTCTTCGACGAGACCACCTGCGTGGTGCGGGCCGTCACCCGCTGGACGGAGTTCTACGCCCACGAGTCCTGCGGCAAGTGCACCCCCTGCCGCGAGGGCACCTACTGGCTGGTCCAGCTGCTCAAGCGGATCGAGGCGGGCGAGGGCGTCGACGGGGACCTGGAGAAGCTCCTCGACATCGCCGACAACATCAACGGCAAGTCCTTCTGCGCCCTGGGCGACGGCGCGGCCAGCCCGATCGTCTCCTCGCTCCAGCACTTCCGGGCCGAGTACGAGCAGCACCTGGCCGAGCGCCGCTGCCCGTTCGACCCGGCCGCCTCCACCGTCTGGGCCGACGGCCCCCGCCCCGGCCACCAGTCCGCCACCGAAAGGGAGGTGCACGCGTGACGATCACAGAGCCAACCGCCTCCGAGACCGCGGTCGAACTGGTCACGCTCACCATCGACGGCGTCGAAGTGCGGGTCCCCAAGGGAACGTTGGTGATCCGGGCCGCCGAGACCATCGGCACCCAGATCCCGCGCTTCTGCGACCACCCGCTGCTCGATCCGGCCGGCGCCTGCCGCCAGTGCATCGTCGAGGTCGAGGGCCAGCGCAAGCCGGTCGCCTCCTGCACGATCCCGGTGGCCGAGGGCATGGTGGTGCGCACCCAGCTCAGCTCGCCGGTGGCCGAGAAGGCCCAGCGCGGCGTGATGGAACTGCTGCTGATCAACCACCCGCTGGACTGCCCGGTCTGCGACAAGGGCGGCGAGTGCCCGCTGCAGAACCAGGCGATGACCAGCGGTGCCGCCGACTCCCGCTTCGAGGGCATGAAGCGCACCTACGAGAAGCCGGTGCCGATCAGCAGCCAGGTGCTGCTGGACCGCGAGCGCTGCGTGCTGTGCGCGCGCTGCACCCGCTTCTCGCAGCAGATCGCCGGGGACCCGTTCATCGACCTGGTGGAGCGCGGGGCGCTGCAGCAGGTCGGCACCGGTGAGGGCGACGACTTCGAGTCGTACTTCTCCGGGAACACCATCCAGATCTGCCCGGTGGGGGCGCTGACCTCGGCCGCGTACCGGTTCCGCTCGCGCCCCTTCGACCTGGTCTCCTCTCCGAGCGTGTGCGAGCACTGCGCCTCCGGCTGCGCCCAGCGCACCGACCACCGGCGCGGCAAGGTGCTGCGCCGGCTGGCGGGCGAGGACCCGGCGGTGAACGAGGAGTGGAACTGCGACAAGGGCCGCTTCGCGTTCCGCTACGCCCAGCAGCGCGACCGGCTGACCACCCCGCTGGTGCGGGTTGACGGCGAACTGGTGCCGGCCTCCTGGCCGGAGGCGCTGGCCCGGGCGGCCGAGGGGCTGCGCGGCGCCCGGACCGGGGTGCTGGCCGGCGGCCGGGTGACGGTCGAGGACGCCTACGCGTACGGGAAGTTCGCGCGGGTGGTGCTCGGCACCAACGACGTGGACTTCCGGGCCCGCCCGCACAGCGGTGAGGAGGCGGACTTCCTGGCCGCGGCGGTGGCCGGGCGGGGCGTCGACGTGAGCGGCACCGGCGTCGCGTACGAGGACCTCGACCGGGCGCCGATGGTGCTACTGGCGGGTTTCGAGCCCGAGGAGGAGTCGCCGATCGTCTTCCTGCGGCTGCGCAAGGCGACCAGGGCGACGGGCCTGAAGGTGTTCTCGGTGGCCGCGTTCGGCTCCCGGGGCCTGGCGAAGCTGCGCGGCGCGCTGCTGCCGGCCGCCCCCGGCACCGAGCCGGAGTGGTTCGCGGCGCTGGCGGCGGACGAGCCGCTGAACGACGACGCGGGCCGGGCGGCCGAGCTGCTGCGCACCCCGGGCGCGGTGATCCTGGCGGGCGAGCGGCTGGCCGCCGTCCCGGGCGGGCTGACGGCGGTGCTGCGCCTGGCGCACGCGACCGGCGCGAAGCTCGCCTGGGTGCCGCGCCGGGCCGGTGAGCGCGGGGCCGTCGAGGCGGGCGCGCTGCCGGGCCTGCTGCCCGGTGGCCGTCCGGTGGCCGCCGCGGCGGCCCGGGCGGAGGCGGCCGAGGTGTGGGGCGGGGTCGAGCCGCCGTCCCGGCCGGGCCGGGACACCGACGGGATCCTGGCGGCGGTCGTGGCCGGCGAGCTGGACGCGCTGCTGGTCGGCGGTGTGGACCCGGACGACCTGCCGGACCCCGCGCTGGCCGACGAGGCCCTGGCGGTGGTGCCGTTCCTGGTGTCGCTGGAGTTGCGGCCCTCGGCGGTGACGGCGCGCGCCGACGTGGTGCTGCCGGTGGCGGCGGTGGCGGAGAAGGCCGGCACCTTCCTGGACTGGGAGGGCCGGGTGCGGATGTTCGAGGCCGCGCTCAAGCCGGACCAGCAGATGGGCCGTCATCTCCAGTCGGACCTGCGGGCGCTGAGCATGCTGGCGGACGCGCTGGGAGGGCGGCTCGGGCTGCCGGACGTCCGGGCGGCCCGGCTGGAGCTGGACCGCTTCGCCCCCTGGGAGGGGGACCGCACGGCCGACCCGGTGGCCCACCCCGGCCTGCTGCCCCGCCCGGCCGCCGGCCAGGCGGTGCTCGCGGGCTGGCGCCAGCTGCTGGACAACGGCGTGCTGCAGCAGGGGGATCCGCACCTGGCGGGCACCCGGCACCGGGCGGTGGCCCGGATCTCGGCGGAGACGGCCAAGGAGATCGGCGCCCAGGCGGCCGAGGCGCTGCGGCTGACCGGCCCGGCCGGATCGCTCACCCTGCCGCTGGAGGTCACCGACTCGATCCCGGACCGCACGGTCTGGGTCCCGCTCGGCTCCACTCCGGGCGGCGTCCACCGGGTGCTCGGCACCACGGTCGGCCACCTGGTCACGATCGCCGCGGCCGAGCCCGAGCCCGAGCCCGAGGCCGAGGCAGCGACAGGGGCGGAGGCGCAGGCCGAACCCGAGCCGACGCCACGGGCCCAGACCGGGCCGACCGCGGACGAGACCGCGGACGAGACCGCGGGCGAAGGGGAGGACCGATGACTCCGCAGCCGTACGAGACGCTCCACTTCTTCGGCCAGGACCCGTGGTGGCTGGTGCTGCTGAAGGCGGTGTTCTGCTTCGCCTTCCTCGTCCTGACGGTGCTGATCGCCATCGTCTGGGAGCGCAAGGTGGTGGCCTGGATGCAGCTGCGCATCGGGCCCAACCGGCACGGCCCCTGGGGCCTGCTGCAGTCGCTGGCCGACGGTGTGAAGCTGGCGCTGAAGGAAGACCTGGTGGTCAAGGGCTCGGACAAGGTGGTCTACATCCTGGCCCCGATCGTCTGCGCCATCCCCGCGTTCATGGCCTTCGCGGTGATCCCGTTCGGCCCGGCCGGCAACGAGGTGTCGATCTTCGGCACCCGTACGCCGCTCCAGCTGACGGACTTCCCGGTGGCGCTGCTGTACGTCCTGGCGACGGCCTCGGTGGGCATCTACGGGATCGTGCTGGCCGGCTGGTCCTCGGGTTCGACGTACCCGCTGCTGGGCGGGCTGCGCTCGTCCGCGCAGATGATCAGCTACGAGATCGCGATGGGCCTGTCCTTCGCGGCGGTGTTCATCTACTCGGGCTCGATGTCGACCTCGGAGATCGTGGCGCACCAGCAGCCGACCTGGTTCGCGGCGCTGCTGCCGGTGTCGTTCATCGTCTACATCATCGCGATGGTCGGCGAGACCAACCGGGCGCCGTTCGACCTGCCGGAGGCCGAGGGCGAGCTGGTCGGCGGCTTCAACACCGAGTACTCCTCGCTGAAGTTCGCGATGTTCATGCTGGCCGAGTACGTGAACATGGTGACGGTCTCGGCGGTGGCCTCGACCCTCTTCCTGGGCGGTTGGCGGGCCCCGTGGCCGGTGTCGACGTTCTGGGAGGGCGCCAACCACGGCTGGTGGCCGATGCTGTGGATCACGCTGAAGATCCAGCTGCTGCTGTTCTTCTTCATCTGGCTGCGCGGCACGCTGCCCCGGTTCCGCTACGACCAGTTCATGAAGCTGGGCTGGAAGGTGCTGATCCCGGTCTCGCTGGTGTGGCTGGTGCTGATCGCGAGCGTGCGGGCGCTGCGCAACGAGGGCTACGACTTCGGCGAGGTGGTGCTGTACGTGGGCGCGCCGGTCGGCGTGATCCTGCTGCTGGCGCTGCTGCGGGACTTCCTGAGGAAGCAGCCGGAACCCGAGGACGCCCCGCCCAGGGCCGACTTCGACCCGATGGCGGGCGGCTACCCGGTCCCGCCGCTGCCCGGCCAGGCGCTCCCACCGGTGCCGCGCCGCCGCAGCCGCGCCCCGAAGCAACTCCAGGACGCCCTCAACGGGGCCGACCATTCCGAAGGGAGCTGAACCGAGATGTCCGACCAGTCCGATCGTACGGGCCGCCCCGAACGGGCCGACCGCCCGTCGATCCTCGGCCCGGCCGCCGGCTTCGGCGTGACCTTCAAGGCCATGTTCAAGAAGCGGCTCACCGAGCAGTACCCGGAGCAGAAGAAGCCCACCGCTCCGCGCTTCCACGGCCGCCACCAGCTGAACCGGCACCCGGACGGCCTGGAGAAGTGCGTCGGCTGCGAGCTGTGCGCGTGGGCCTGTCCGGCCGACGCGATCTACGTGGAGGGCGCGGACAACCGGGACGAGGAGCGCTACTCCCCGGGTGAGCGCTACGGCGCGGTCTACCAGATCAACTACGCCCGCTGCATCCTCTGCGGGCTGTGCATCGAGGCCTGCCCGACCAGGGCGCTGACCATGACCAACGAGTACGAGCTGGCCGACTCCTCCCGGCGGGACCTGATCTTCACCAAGGAGCAGCTGCTGGTGGGTCTGTCCGAGGGCATGGTCGACACCCCGCACGCGATCTTCCCGGGCACCGACGAGGGCGCGTACTACCGGGGCGAGATCACCGCGGCGGCGCCGGGCACGGTCCAGCAGGAGCGCACCGACCGGGACAAGGAGGTGCAGCAGTGATCGCGCGGCTGGCGGAGGCGACCGGGACGACCTCGACGGGTGAGGCCGTCCAGTTCTGGGTGCTCGCGGTGATCGCGGTCGGCGGCGCGCTCGGCATGGTGCTGATGCGCAAGGCCGTGCACAGCGCGCTCTGCCTGGCGGCCACCATGCTGGCGCTGGCGGTCTGCTACATGGCCCAGGGCGCGGTGTTCCTGGGCGTGGTGCAGATCGTGGTCTACACCGGCGCGATCATGATGCTGTTCCTGTTCGTGGTGATGCTGGTCGGCGTCACCAGCGAGGACTCGCTGAAGGAGCAGCTCAAGGGCCAGCGAGTCGCCGCGGCGCTGTGCGGGCTGGGCTTCGGCGTGCTGCTGATCGCCGGGATCGCCAACGCGAAGCTGAACCACTTCACCGGGCTGTCCGAGGCGAACGCCGAGGGCAACGTGCCGGGCCTGGCCCGGCTGATCTTCACCCGGTACGTGTGGGCCTTCGAGGTCACCGGCGCGCTGCTGATCACCGCGGCGATCGGCGCGATGGTGCTGACCCACCGGGAGCACGTGAAGGCGCCGAAGACGCAGCGCGAGCTGGCGGCGCAGCGGATCGTGGACAACATCCAGGTGCCGCCGCTGCCGGCGCCGGGCGTGTACGCGCGGCACAACGCGGTGGACGTCCCCGCGCTGCTGCCGGACGGCACGGTCGCCGAGGACTCGGTGATGGCGACGCTGCGCGAGCGCGGCCAGGTCCGGGACGTCAGCCAGGCGATGCTGCGGCGGATGGCGGAGCTGGAGAACTCCACGGCGGACTGGCTGGGCCGGCCGTCCTCGGAGCGCCCGGCGGTGACGGCCCCGCGCAGGTCGCTGGAGCCGGTGGCGGCGAACGGCAAGCCCGTGGCGGCCGACGGCGGGTCGGTGCCGGCGAACGGCGAGCCGGTCCCGGCGAACAACGTGAAGCACCCGGCCGGCGAGGAGGACGCGGAGTGAACCCGGTCAACTACCTCTACCTGGCAGCCCTGTTGTTCACCATCGGCGCGGCCGGGGTGCTGATCCGGCGCAACGCGATCGTGCTCTTCATGTGCGTGGAGCTGATGCTGAACGCCTCGAACCTCGCCCTGGTGACCTTCTCCCGGCTGCACGGGACCTTGGACGGTCAGATCATCGCGTTCTTCACGATGGTGGTCGCGGCGGCCGAGGTCGTGGTCGGCCTCGCCATCATCGTCTCCATCTTCCGGACCAGGCACTCCGCTTCGGTCGACGACAGCAATCTGATGAAGCTGTAGGCGGAGGGCCTTCGGTGAACTCTCTCATTCCGCTGCTGGTGGCGGCTCCACTGGCCGGCGCCGCCCTGCTGCTGCTCGGCGGCCGGGCGCTGGACCGGTACGGCCACTGGCTGGCCACCGCGCTCGCGGCGCTCTCGTTCGGCTTCGGCCTGGCCCTCTTCTCGGACATGCTCGGCCGTGACGCCGAGCACCGGGCGGTCACCGAAAGCCTGTTCAGCTGGATCCCGGTGAACGGCTTCCAGGCCGACTTCTCCTTCCAGCTCGACCAGCTGTCGATGACCTTCGTCCTGCTGATCACCGGCGTCGGCACGCTGATCCACCTCTACTCGGTCGGCTACATGGCGCACGACGAGCGCCGGCGCCGCTTCTTCGCGTACCTGAACCTGTTCCTGGCCGCCATGCTGCTGCTGGTGGTCGCGGACAACTACCTGCTGCTGTACTTCGGCTGGGAGGGCGTGGGCCTGGCCTCGTACCTCCTGATCGGCTTCTGGCAGCACAAGCCGAGCGCGGCGACGGCGGCGAAGAAGGCCTTCATCGTCAACCGGGTCGGGGACGTCGGCCTGTCCGTCGCGATCATGCTGATGTTCGCGGAGTTCGGCTCCTTCGCCTTCGGCCCGGTCTTCGGCGGCGCGCACGAGGCGAGCGAGGGCAAGCTGACGGCGATCGGCCTGATGCTGCTGCTGGCTGCCTGCGGCAAGTCGGCCCAGGTGCCGCTGCAGTCCTGGCTGGGGGACGCGATGGAGGGCCCGACCCCGGTGTCGGCGCTGATCCACGCGGCCACCATGGTGACCGCGGGCGTCTACCTGATCACCCGCTCCTCGGCGATCTTCGACCTGGCGCCGGACGCGCAGACCGCCGTGGTGGTGGTCGGCACGGTCACGCTGCTGTTCGGTGCGATCGTCGGTTGCGCCAAGGACGACATCAAGAAGGCGCTGGCCGGCTCGACCATGTCGCAGATCGGCTACATGGTGCTGGCGGCCGGGCTCGGCCCGATCGGCTACGCCTTCGCGATCATGCACCTGGTGACCCACGGCTTCTTCAAGGCCGGGCTGTTCCTCGGCGCCGGGTCGGTCATGCACGGCATGGACGACGAGGTGAACATGCGTCACTACGGCGGCCTGCGCAAGTACATGCCGGTCACCTTCGTCACCTTCGGCCTCGGCTACCTGGCGATCATCGGCTTCCCGGGCCTGTCCGGCTTCTTCTCCAAGGACAAGATCATCGAGGCGGCCTTCGCCAAGGGCGGCACCGAGGGCTGGATCCTCGGGCTGTGCGCGCTGGTCGGTGCGGCGGTCACCGCGTTCTACATGACCCGGGTGATGGTGCTGACCTTCTTCGGGGAGAAGCGCTGGCAGCCGGACGCGGAGGGCAACGCCCCGCACCCGCACGAGTCGCCCCGGACCATGACGATCCCGATGATCCTGCTGGCCGTCGGCTCGGTCTTCGCGGGCGGGCTGTTCGCCTTCAACGACTCCTTCCTGAAGTGGCTGGAGCCGGTCACCGGGTACGAGGAGGGCGACTCCCCGCTCGCCCCGCTGACCGTCACCCTGCTGACCACGGCCTGCATGCTGGCCGGCGTCGGCCTGGCCTACCTGATGTACGGGCGCTCGCCGGTCCCGGTGGTGCCGCCGGTCGGCTCCCCGCTCACCCGGGCCGCCCGCCGGGACCTGCTGCAGGACGACTTCAACCACGCGGTGCTGGTGCGGCCGGGCTCGGCGCTCGCCGCGGCGCTGGTCTTCTTCGACAGCCGCGGCCTGGACGGCGTGGTCAACGGCCTGGCCGCCGCGATCGGCGGGCTCTCCGGCCGGCTGCGGCGGATCCAGAACGGCTTCGTCCGCTCGTACGCGCTCTCCATGTTCGGCGGCACGCTGGTGCTGGTCGCCACGACTCTCCTGATGAGGTCCACGTGATGACTCGTCCTGATATGCGTTGGGGGGAGCGGGCATGAGCGTCCTGTTGACCGCCACCTGCGCCGTACCGGCGGCCGGCGCGGTGCTGACCGCCGCACTGCCCGCCGGGTCCTCCGAGGGCCGGCGCAGGAACACCAAGGCCGTCGCGCTGGGCGTCTCGGCCGTCACCCTGGTGCTGGCCGCCGTGGTGGCGACCCGGTTCGACCCGCACGGCGACCGCTTCCAGCTGAACGAGTCGTACAGCTGGATCCGCTCCTTCGGCATCACCTTCTCGCTCGGCGTGGACGGCATCGGCGCCGTGCTCGCCCTGCTCACCGCCGTCCTCGTGCCGCTGGTGATCCTCGCCTCCTGGCACGACGCCGATCCGGGGCCGGCCGGCCCCGGCGGCACCGTCGCCCCCGAAACCTTCGAGGGGCGCAGGAGGACCCAGGGCTTCTTCGCGCTGATCCTGGCGGTGGAGGCGATGGTGATCGTCTCCTTCTACGCCACCGACGTCTTCGTCTTCTACGTGTTCTTCGAAGCCATGCTGATCCCGATGTACTTCCTGATCGGCGGCTTCGGCGACCGGGCGGGCGGCCCCGAGTCGGCGCGTCAGCGCTCCTACGCGGCCGTGAAGTTCCTGCTCTACAACCTGCTCGGCGGCCTGGTGATGCTGGCCGCGGTGATCGGCCTGTACGTGATCGCGCAGGACCAGGGCTTCGGCACCTTCGACCTGCCGACGCTGACCTCGGCGATCGCCGACGGCCGGCTCCAGCTGACCGGCACCGCCGAGAAGGCGCTGTTCCTGGGCTTCTTCTTCGCCTTCGCGGTGAAGGCCCCGCTGTGGCCGCTGCACACCTGGCTGCCGAACGCGATGGGCGAGTCCACCGCCGGCACCGCCGTGCTGATCACCGCCGTGGTGGACAAGGTCGGCACCTTCGCGATGCTGCGCTTCTGCCTCGGGCTGTTCCCGGACGCCTCGAAGACCTTCGCCCCGGCGATCCTGGTCCTCGCGCTGATCGGGATCGTCTACGGCGCGCTGCTGGCGGTCGGCCAGAAGGACATCAAGCGCCTGGTGGCGTACGCCTCGATCTCGCACTTCGGCTTCATCATCATGGGCATCTTCGCGCTGACCAGCCAGGGCCAGAGCGGCGCCACCCTCTACATGGTCAACCACGGCCTGTCGACGGCGGCGTGGATGCTGGTGGCCGGCTTCCTGATCTCCCGTCGCGGTTCGCGGCTGATCGCCGACTACGGCGGCGTGCAGAAGGTCGCCCCGGTGCTCGCCGGGACGTTCCTGATCGGCAGCCTGGCCACCCTGTCGCTGCCCGGGCTCGCCCCCTTCGTCAGCGAGTTCCTGGTGCTGGTGGGCACCTTCACCCGCTACCCGGCGATCGGCGTCGTGGCGACCTTCGGCATCGTGCTGGCCGCGCTGTACGCCCTGCTGCTGTACCAGCGCACCATGACCGGCCCGGTGAAGGACGGGGTGCGCGCGATGCCCGACCTCAAGGCCCGGGAACTCGCCGTGGTCGGCCCGCTGGTGGCGCTGACCATCCTGCTCGGCGTCTACCCCAAGCCGCTCACCGACCTGGTCAACCCCTCGGTGAACGCGACGCTCTCGCAGATCCACCAGACCGACCCGGCGCCGGCCCACCCGGTCGCCGCCACCTCAGGAGGGGAGCAGAAGTGAGCGCCACCGCAATGCTCGCCGCCGCGGGCGGCAACACCGCCAGCATTCCGGCGCCGCACATCGAGTACGGGCAGCTCTCGCCCATGCTCGTGGTGTTCGCCGCCGCCGTGGCCGGCGTCCTGGTGGAGGCCTTCGTGCCCCGCCGGTACCGGCACTGGACCCAGGTGACGCTCGCGCTGGCCGGGCTGGTCGGCGCCTTCGTCGCGGTGGTGGTGCTGGCCGTGCAGAGCCACGGCTTCACCCGGATCGACCTGCTGGCCATGGAGTCGGTCGCGATGGACGGCCCGGCGCTGTTCCTCCAGGGCGTGATCCTGCTGGCCTCCGTGGTCGCGGTGCTCACCTACGCCGAGCGCAGGCTGGAGCCCAAGGCCGGCGGCCTGCCCGCCGACGCCTTCGCCGCCCAGGCCGCCGCCACCCCCGGCGGCGAGCAGGAGCGGGCCGCGGTCCGGGCCGGCTTCGCCACCACCGAGGTCTTCCCGCTCACCATGTTCGCCGTCGGCGGCATGCTGCTGTTCCCCGCCGCCAACGACCTGCTGACCATGTTCGTGGCGCTGGAGGTCTTCTCGCTGCCGCTGTACCTGCTGTGCGCGCTGGCCCGGCGCCGCCGGCTGCTCTCCCAGGAGGCGGCCGTCAAGTACTTCCTGCTCGGTGCCTTCGCCTCGGCGTTCTTCCTGTTCGGCACCGCGCTGCTGTACGGCTACGCGGGCAGCGTGAAGCTCGGGGACATCGGGGACGTCATCTCCGGCAAGGCGATGACCACCCCCGCGCAGCTGAGTACCACCCAGAGCGACGCGCTGGTGCTGACCGGCCTGGCGATGCTGGCCGTCGGCCTGCTGTTCAAGGTCGCCGCGGTGCCCTTCCACTCCTGGACCCCGGACGTCTACCAGGGCGCGCCGACCCCGGTGACCGGCTTCATGGCGGCGGCCACCAAGGTCGCGGCCTTCGGGGCCTTCCTGCGGCTGTTCTACGTGGCCTTCCCGGGCCTGCGGCTGGACTGGCGGCCGGTGATGTGGGGCGTGGCGATCCTCACCATGGTGGTGGGCGCGGTGCTCGCGGTGACCCAGCAGGACGTCAAGCGCCTGCTGGCGTACTCCTCGATCGCGCACGCCGGGTTCATCCTGACCGGCGTGATCGCCGTCAACAAGCAGGGCATCTCCTCGGTGCTGTTCTACCTGCTGGCGTACGCCTTCGTGACGCTCGGGGCGTTCGCGGTGGTCACCCTGGTGCGCGACTCCAAGGGCGAGGCGACCCACCTGTCCAGCTGGGCCGGGCTCGGGCGGCGCTCGCCGCTGGTGGCGGCGGTGTTCGCGCTGTTCCTGCTGGCCTTCGCCGGGATTCCGCTGACCTCCGGCTTCACCGGGAAGTTCGCGGTCTTCCAGGCCGCGGCCAGCGGCGGGGCGACCCCGCTGGTGGTCGTCGGTGTGCTGAGCTCGGCGGTGGCCGCGTTCTTCTACATCCGGGTCATCGTGCTGATGTTCTTCTCGGACCCGCAGCCGGGCGGCCCCACGGTGGCGATCCCGAGCGCCTTCACGGCGACCGCGATCGGGGTGGGGGTGCTGGTCACGCTGGGTCTCGGACTGCTCCCGCAGTACTTCCTCGACCTCGCGTCCAAGGCCTCGTTGTTCGTGCGCTGACCTTTACGTCCGACGCCCCCGACCAGGGCCCCGTCCGGGCCGCGCCCAGTCCGCGCGGCCCGGACGGGTCTGTGTCGGGAGCCGGGGCCGGGGGAGTTCCGAGGAGCTCTCCCACCTTTATTTCCAGCCCAATTCACCCCCACCGCCGTCCGGCCCGCACAGCCGCCCTGACCAGGGCATCAGGCCCGATCATGACAGGATCCGCACGCCCGTGCAGTGATCCACTCGCGACCGGATACCCTGCCTGTATGGCCAGCGGCGGCACTCAGGGACCAGGCCGCTAGATCGACCAGGGACAGAGGAGTGGTCTTCGTGACCGTCGTGGAACCCTTCGGGCTCAGCGTGCAGGACCGCGACCTGACCCGGGACGTCCAGGCCGGACTGGACGCGGTGGAGGCGGCGCTCGGCGAGGCCGTCAAGAGCGACGTCCCCTTCATCACCGTCACCGCCAGTCACCTCCTCGAGGCCGGCGGCAAGCGCTTCCGTCCGCTGCTCCTGCTGCTGGCCGCCCAGTTCGGCGACCCGGGGGCGCCCGGCGTGGTGCCCGCCGCCGTGGTGGTCGAACTGACCCACCTGGCCACGCTCTACCACGACGACGTCATGGACGAGGCGCCGGTGCGCCGGGGCGCCCCGAGCGCCAACTCCCGCTGGGACAACTCGGTCGCCATCCTCACCGGCGACTTCCTGTTCTCCCGCGCCTCCCAGGTGCTCGCCGACCTCGGCCCGGAGGCCGTGCGGATGCAGGCCGAGGCCTTCGAGCGGCTGGTCACCGGCCAGATCCTGGAGACCCGCGGCCCCGGCTCGGACATGGACCCGCTGCTGCACTACCTGGACGTCCTGGAGGGCAAGACCGGCTCGCTGATCGCCGTCTCCTGCCGGATAGGAGCGCTGATGGCCGGTGCCGAGCGCGAGCTGGTGGACACCCTCGGCGAGTTCGGCGAGCGGATCGGCATCGCCTTCCAGCTGGCCGACGACGTGCTGGACATCGCCAGCGACGGCCACGAGTCCGGCAAGACCCCCGGCACCGACCTGCGCGAGGGCGTGCCGACCCTGCCGACCCTGCTGCTGCAGCAGATGCCCGCCGACCCGGCCGACCCGGCCGACACCCGGCTGCGCGAACTGCTCGACCAGGACCTCTCCGACGACGAGCTGCACGCCGAGGCCCTGCGCCTGCTGCGCGCCCACCCGGCGCTGGAGCGCGCCCGCGCCGAGACCCTGCGCCGGGCCGAGGAGGCCCGGGCGCTGCTCGCCCCGCTGCCGGACTGCGCGGCGAAGGCCGCCCTGGAGGGGCTCTGCGACGCGGTGGCGATCCGCACCATGTGAGCCCCGCCGGGGGCGTCCGGGCCGGGCCGAGCCGTGGCCGGGCCCGGGCCCTCGACACGCCCCGGGATGGGGGAGACTGACTCCCGTCAGCACACGCCTGCCGGGAAGGTCGTTATGCGTCGCGTCGTCATAGCCGAGGACTCCGTACTTCTGAGGGAGGGCCTGACCCGGCTGCTCACCGATCGCGGCCTGGAGGTCGTCGCCGGGGTCGGGGACGGCGAGGCCCTGGTGAAGACCATCCACGACCTGGCGGCGGCCGACGCCCTGCCGGACGTCGTGGTCTCCGACGTGCGGATGCCCCCGAGCCACACCGACGAGGGACTGCGGGCCTGCGTGGAGCTGCGCGGCCGGTACCCGCAGCTGGGTGTGCTGGTGCTGTCGCAGTTCGTGGAGGAGCGCTACGCCTCGGAGCTGCTGGCCGGCTCCACCCGGGGCGTCGGCTACCTGCTCAAGGACCGGGTCGCCGAGGTGCGCGAGTTCGCCGACGCGGTGGTCCGGGTCTCCGAGGGCGGCACCGCACTGGACCCGGAGGTGGTGCAGCAGCTCCTCAGCCGCAGCCGCAAGGGCGACGTTCTGGCCAATCTCACGCCGCGGGAGCGCGAGGTGCTCGGGCTGATGGCGGAGGGCCGCACCAACGCGGCGGTGGCCAAGCAGCTGGTGGTCTCCGACGGCGCGGTGGAGAAGCACGTCAGCAACATCTTCCTCAAGCTGGGACTCGCCCAGAGCGCCGAGGACCACCGCCGGGTGCTGGCCGTGCTCACCTACCTCAACTCCTGACGCGCCCGGCCTCGACTCCCGACGCCCCGGTTCCGTCGCCCCGGCCCCCGGGGCGGTCCCCGGGGAGCGCATCTCGGCCATGCGCCTCCCAAGTGCTCGCGCCCGCCCGTCCGAGCCGGAATGATCTCCGGCGGGCGGGCGTTAATCTCCATGTGCGGTGTAGGCGCGGGCCGGTGAAATAACTGCCGTGGTTCCGGCCGCCGTCGTGTCGGCCCGCATAGGATGCGAGAGGTGCACCAGGCGGACGGGGCACGGGGCCGCGCCCGCGGTGGTGCGCCCACGAGGAGGTCCGCGGCAGTGACCAGTCAGGTCGATCAGTCAGAGGCAGTGGACGGCTCGGACGGCGACGAGGCCCGCGCCGGACACGGCGACGCGCGCCCGGGTGCGGCAGCACCCGCCGGACCGTCCGCCCCGGGCGGCCCTCCGGTGAAGCCCGGCAAGCCGATCCGCAGACTCGATCGGGTGATCATTCGTTTCGCCGGTGATTCCGGTGACGGTATGCAGCTGACCGGTGACCGGTTCACTTCGGAGACGGCGTCGTTCGGCAACGACCTCTCCACGCTGCCGAACTTTCCGGCGGAGATCCGGGCGCCTGCCGGGACCCTTCCGGGTGTGTCGTCGTTCCAGTTGCACTTCGCGGATCATGACATCCTGACGCCGGGGGATGCGCCGAACGTGCTGGTGGCGATGAATCCGGCGGCGTTGAAGGCGAATCTGGCGGATCTGCCGCGGGGTGCGGAGATCATCGTGAACACGGACGAGTTCACGAAGAGGGCTCTGGCGAAGGTGGGTTACGCGGCGGATCCGTTGACGGACGGTTCGCTGGAGGGTTTCCATCTGCACAAGGTGCCGTTGACGACGCTGACGCTGGAGGCGTTGAAGGACAGCGGTCTGGCGCGCAAGGACGCGGAGCGGGCGAAGAACATGTTCGCTCTGGGGTTGTTGTCGTGGATGTACCACCGG
>NZ_JBHXLL010000047.1:0-69133 GCF_042721415.1 Kitasatospora sp. NPDC058444
GTTCAGCCACGTGATCATTCTGACCACCCGGTGCCGCCCGGCGCAGCAACCGGACGACACATCAACGGGGCGAACCTTGCCTGATGCGGCACTAGCCCCCGCCTCCCGGTGGGGAGTTCCCCCGGGCTGTCAGGGTCGCGCCCCGCGCGTGACGATCTCCTTCACGCCTTCCATGACGGCCCTGCCGGTCCGCCACCGGCGGAGGTGGCGGTCGGCCGCCAGCTCCTCGACGGCCGAGGTCAGCCAGGCGTCGTCGCCGAGCCGTTCGACGCGGCCGAGGTCGACGATGTCGCCCAGCAGTTGGCGCAGCACCGTGAGCTCCGGGGCCGGGTACCACCACCGGTGGTGGACGAACCGGGGCTTCCACATGTCGTAGGGGTGCCGGACCATGGCGCTCAGGCAGGAGCCGTGGGCGCCGATCGCGCCGTCCTGCCCGGTCGGCAGCCCGCCGGCCGGTGTGCCGGTGAACCGGCCGCTGGTGACGCCGAGTTGCAGGCTCATCAGACGGTTCCACGGCACCTGGAACGGCTCCCGTCCGCTGACGCGGTGCTCGAATCCCCCGGGGAGGACGGCGAGGTACGCCCGGCTCTCGTGGTCGCCGATGAACCAGCTGCCGTCGATCCGCACCAGCGGGCCGAGGCCGACGGGCGGCGCGACGGCGGGGGAGGAACCGGAGGCGCGGGAGGAATCGGGGGCGGTGGGGGATCCGGGGGCGTCGGAGGCGGCCGACCGGTCCGCGGCGGTGGGGTGGTTGGCGTTCACGGCTCTCCTCAGGGCATGCGGCGCTGCGCGCCGACCAGTCTTCCCGGTGCCACCCCTCGGATCACCATACCCGCAGACAGGGGCCGTTGAGCGGGAGGACGCGAAAGCCGCCTTTCCGGCACCGAAGTTACTCGGCCTCGGCCCGGGTGTCGGTGTCGGACCCGGCGCCGGTGCCCGACGCGGCCGGAACGGCCTCCATCGCGGTCATCCGCGGGAGCAGGAACAGCACCACGACCAGCAGGACCAGCAGCAGGCCGCCGGCGATCAGGAGCGGGGTGCGGATGTTGACGGCGGAGGCGATCCAGCCGCTGAGGGCGGCGCCGGACATGATGCCGAGGCGGCTCAGCAGCATGTAGCAGCTGTTCACCCGGCCGAGCAGCTCCTTCGGCACGGCCTGCTGGCGCAGCGAGATCGCCTGGATGTTCCAGGTGACGATCCCGAAGCCGACCACGCCGTACAGCGCGGCCACTTCGGCCACCGAGGTGCTCAGGCCCATCAGGATCAGCGCGACGCCCATCAGCAGGAAGGCGAGGGCGATCCGGGTGCCGCGGCCGAGCAGTCGGCTGAGCCGGCCGGCCAGCGTGCTCGCGGCGGTGCCGCCGATGGCGCCGGCCGCGAGCACGATGCCGTAGGAAGCGGCGGGGGCGTGGATGACCCTGGTGACCATCAGGACCATCATGGTGGTGCCCATGAAGCAGGCGAGCGCGCCGAGCGTGGAGAGCACGGCGAGCATCCGTACGTCGCGGTGGTGGACCAGCCAGTCGACGCCCTCGCGGATCTCGGTGAGCACCGGGCGGCGGTCGGCCGGGGTGCGCGGGGCGGTGGAGCGGCCGGTGGCGGCGACCAGGACGGCGGCGAGCGCGAAGGACACGCCGTCCACCGTGAAGGGGGAGGCGGCGGCCACCGCGAACAGCGCCGAGCCGAGCAGCGGGCCGATCAGGTTGCCGCCGACGAGCATGTTGGCCTGCATCCGGCCGTTGGCGGCGTCGAGCTGGTCGGGGCGGACCAGCTCGGGGACGGCCGAGGTGGCGGCGTTGGAGAAGACCGTCTCGCCGCAGCCGAGCAGGAAGGCCAGTGCGGCGAGTGCGACCAGCGGCGGGTCGGCGAGGAAGATCCAGCAGGCGAAGCCCAGGACGACGACGGCGCGCGCCGCGTCGATCGTCCACATCAGCCGCCGCCGGTCGGCCCGGTCGGCGAGCACTCCGCCGTACAGGGACATCACCAGGAAGGGCAGGGACGCGGCGACGGAGACCACGGAGACCGCGCTGGGGGAGTCGGAGACGGCCACCGCCAGCAGCGGCAGGGCGGAGTCCCGCATGCCGTCGCCGACCGAGGAGATCGCCGACGCGGACCACAGCAGGTTGAACTTCCGGCCCAGTTGGGGACGGGTCTTGGACGGCTTCGCGGCCAGGTCAGCTGAGGTCACCGACGCAGTATGTCATGTCCGCGGAGGGCGGTTCCGATGGTTTCCGAACTGCCGGAGGTGTCCTGAACTGTCCGTGTTGGCAAGGGTGTCGGGCTCATCCGTCGGTGTCCGCCGGTGTCCGGAGTGTCCGGTGGGCCTCGACGGAAGCGGCCGGGACCCGCCGGGCGCACCGACGCGCGCCCGAACGAGCCCCCGGGTCCCGGAGTCAGTGCTTCGGCACGGCGTCCGCGGACTCCGGCAGCGGATAGGCCCCGGGGTCGACCGGCCCCGGGAGGTCGGTCGCCGGGCGGCCGGGCGCGGTCGGGTCCGGCAGCGACGGCTGGGCCGGCGGGACCGGCACCTGACTGAACGGGATGCCGGCCGGCGCCTGGACCGGGCTGGTGCGGCCGAAGGGCGGGGCGGTCCGGCCCTGGGCGGCGCAGCCCACCAGGGTCTCCAGGCCGTCCGGGCTCTGGACGGCCGGTTGGTTGCCGCTGAAGCAGTTGCCCGGGTCGACGGAGGCGAGCACCAGGTCGGTGCCGTTGCCGGTGGCCCGGTTGCCCTCGACGCGGTTGCCGCTCGCCGGGTGCCCGGGCGGGTCGGTGATGACGACGCCGGCCGCCCGGTTGCCCTGGACCAGGTTGCGCTGCACCTGGTTGGCCGTGCCGCCGCCGATCCCGATGCCGATGCCGTGGGCGCCGTCGGCCTGCTGGGGGCTGTCGGCGGAGTTGTTGTCGGTGACGACGTTGCCCGCGACCACCGCGCCGTGCTGCGGGGCGAGGGCTTCGAGGTCGTTGGAGTTGAGCGTGATGCCGACCCGGTTGCCGTGGACCAGGTTGCCGACGATGGTGAGGTTGTCGGAGGCGTTGGTGACCTCGATGCCGACGGCGTTGCGTTCGACGGTGTTGCCCCGCACCAGGGTGTCGCAGGGCTTGCACTGGCCGACGTAGATGCCGGAGTCGGCGCCCCCGGAGGCGTACGAGTCCTCGATGATCCCGCCGCGGGCGTCGAAGGCGTAGATGCCGTACAGGCCGTTGTTGTACGCGGTGACGTTGCTGGCGCGGAAGCCCTGGACGGGCGGGAAGCGGACGGTGTCCAGCGGGTCGTAGGCGGAGCCGCCGGCGCCGCGCTGCTGCAGCTTCTCGTCGGTGACGCCGGTGAAGAGCACGCCGTTGGCGAGGTAGCCGTGCACGGTGAGGTTCTCCACCACGGAGCCGGGGCCGGAGGCGGTGATGCCGTTGACCAGCCGCAGACCGCCGTCCAGGACCACGGTGTTGCGGTCGGTGCCGCGCAGCACGATCTTGGGCTTGGTGAGGCGCACGCTCTCCCGGTAGGTGCCCGGGTCGACCAGCACGGTGTCCCCCTCGCGGGCGACGTCGACGGCCTGCTGGATGGTCGGGAAGTGCTGCGGGACCCGGATCACCGTGCCGTCCGGGTGCTTGGCGTCGGAGGAGGTCGAGCCGCCCGAGGAACAGCCGGCGAGAGCGAGGACGGCGGCGGCGAGCAGAGCGGGCAGCCGCTTGACGGTCCGGGCCCCGCGTGAGGGGGTTGCGCCCGAGCCGAGGTGACGTGTGGTCAAAAGTTGCATACGGCGTGTTCTATCGTCTCCAATGTCGCCCATGCATGCCGAAGCCGGAAAGGCGCAGGACCAGCCACCGACCGTCAGGACCGGTGTGGGGCGGAGGGCTCTGATCACGGGAGGGGCGGTGGCGGCCGCCGGGCTCGGTGCGGGGGCCGCGGCTCTGGCCCTCGGCGGCGAGGTCCGCGGCGGCGACGTGCAGGGCGGCCCCGGCCGGACGGCGGCGGCGCCGGAGCCGTCCGCGGTGCCCTTCCACGGTGAACGGCAGGCCGGGGTGACGGCCCCCCAGCAGCCGGCCACCCAGCTGCTGGCCCTCGACCTGGCGCCCGCCGCGACCTCGGACGGGCGGGCCGCCCTGCGCGCCCTGCTCGGCGGGCTGACCCGGGTGCTGGCCGAGGCGGCGGGCGACCGCCCGGCGGACGCGCGGCTGCGGGACGGCCGACCGGCCGGGCTCAGCAGCCTGGTGGGGGTCGGGCCGGGCCTCGCCGCCCGACTGGGGCTGAACGTTCCGCCGGCCCTGCTGACCGAGCTGCCGGCCTTCCCCGGGGACCGGCTCGACCCGGCGCGCGGCGGCGGGGACCTGGTGATCCAGCTGTGCGCGGCGGACCGCTGGCCGCTGTCCGTGGTCGCGGAGCAGGTGGGCGAGGCGGCCCGGGCGGCCGGCGCGGCGGTGCGGTGGACGCAGTCCGGCTTCCTGGCCCGGACGGCCGCGGGCGCCACCCCGCGCAACCTGTTCGGCTTCAAGGACGGCACGGCGAACCCGAACGGCCCGGAGGCCGGTCAGTGGGTCTGGGGCCCGCCGGGGCCGCACGAGCACGGGACGGTGCTGGTCTACCGCCGGATCCGGATGGACACCGCCGCCTTCGCCGCCCTCCCCGGGGACCGCCAGGAGCAGGTGATGGGCCGACGGGCCGGGGACGGCGCCCCGCTCACCGGCACGGCGGAGCACGACGAGCCGGACATCTACGCCAAGAACCCGGACGGCTCGTACCTCATCCCGGCCACCGCGCACGTCCGCCTCTCCAGTCCCCGGCTGGACGGCGGCGCCCGGATGCTGCGCCGCGGCTACAGCTACGACGACGGACCGGGCGACCGCGGCCTGCTGTTCTGCGCCTTCGTGCGCGACCCGGCCCAGTTCACCCGTGTCCAGAACCGGCTGGCCGCCCGCGACGCCCTCAACGCCTTCGTCGAGCACACGGCCTCGGCGGTGGCCTACGTCCTGCCGGGGGCGCCGGAGGGCGGGACGCTGGGGGAGGGGCTGTTCTCGTGAGCCGGGGGGAGGGGCTGCCGCTGTCGCGCGGGGAGCAACCGCTGTCGGGCGGGTCTTCGCCGACGCCTACGGACTGGACGAGAGCGAACGGCGTGCCCTGGTACCGCTGTTGGCGCCGCGCTGCCGGGCCATGCACGACTTCCTGCGGGACCGGGCGGGCCGTGGCGTCCAGCCCTGGGCGGGGCTCTGGGCGGCGGGGCACGGGGAGGTCTGGCGCACCGACGCCGAGTACATCGAGCGGCGCCGGGAGCACTGGTCGGGCGCCCTGCTCGACGGCTGACGCCGAGCGGGGCGCCGGTCACTATCCGGGCCCGGCCGCCGGGCTCCCGGCCGTCGGGGGCCCGGCTACCACTCCACCGGGAGGCGGGCCGGGCTCCGGGTGGTGCCGCCGAGCTGCCAGGCGAGCTCCGCGACCGGGACGGTGAGGCGCAGGCCCGGCAGGGCGGTGGCGAGCCGGTGCAGGGACTCGCGCATCTCCAGGCGGACCCGCCAGGCGCCGATGCAGTAGTGCGGGCCGGCGCTGAAGGCGAGGGTGGGGGCGGCGAGCGGAAGACCGAGGTCGGCGTCGAGGCCCTCGGGGTGGACGGCCGGGTCGCGGTTGGCGCTGCCGAGGCTGACGGCGACGACCGAACCGGCCGGGATGGTGACGTCACCGATCTCGATCGGCGCGGTGGTGCGGCGGATGGTGGCCTCGTCGTCGCCGAGCGGGATGTAGTGCAGCAGGCGTTCGGCGGTGCGCTCGGCGACGGCCGGGTCGGCCAGGCGCGGCCAGTGCTCGGGGCGTTCGCCGAGCACGTAGACCAGGGCGTTGGCGAGGGCCCCGGCGACGCTCTCGTTGCCGCTGGCGGTGAGCCCGGCGACCAGGAAGACGAGGGACTCCTCGGGGACGCCGCCGTCCTGGTCGGCGGCCCGGACCAGTCGGCTGACCAGGTCGTCGCCGGGATCGCGGCGCCGGCGGGCGACCAACTCGCCCATGAAGGCGCCGAATTCGGCGAGGGTGTCGTCGTGCTGCCCGTCGCTCGCGCCCGGTTCGCCGCCTTGGGCGTCGCCCTGGGCGAGCAGGGCGAGGGTCCAGCGGTGCAGCCGCTCCTCGTCCAGGTGGTCGGGCCCGTCCCCGTCGAGCCCCATCAGCCGGGTGGTGACGGCGAACGGTACCGGCCGGGCGAACGCGGGGACCAGGTCGGCGGGCGGACCGGCGGCGACCAGCCGGTCCACGGACTGCTGGACGGCGGCGGCGACCCAGGGCTGCCAGCCGGCGATGGCGCGCGGGGTGAAGGCCCGTTGGACGGTGCCGCGCAGCCGCCGGTGGGCGGGCCCGTCCTGGTTGAACAGGGACGCCGGGTTGGCGGCCACGTCGGCGGTGGCACCCGCGGTGCCGACGTCATGCAGGTCGGCCCGGGTGACCCGGGGGTCGCCGAGGACCTGCCGGACGTCGTGGTACCGGGTGATCAGCCACGCGGGGGTGCCGTCCGGGAGGGTGGTGGGGTGGGGCGGCTGGGCCGGGGTGAGGGGGAGCCGGTGGAGTGGGGGGAGGGTGGTCCGGGTGTCGGCTGCGACGGAGTCCATGGGTCCCTTCGCGGGGTTCGGAGGTCCGGCTGGGCGAGGGAGTCAGAGCATCCAATTGTCGTATATTCATAGGTAATTGGATGCTTGTGGAGCTTCTCCCGTTACGCCCCGATGGTATGCCCTCGGTGCCCCCGGGCGCCCTCAGTGCCCTCGGTGCCCCCAGTCGGGCGCCGGATCGACGGGCAGCAGCGGCCGGAGGGCGCCCAGGACGGCGCCGATGCAGGCGTCCCGCAGCTCGGTGCGGGTGCAGGTCTCCTCGGTCAGCCAGTCGATGACCAGCACCCGGACGAACACCAGCCAGCTGCGCAGGACCTGGGACACCGCCTGCCGCGCCCGCTCGTCCGCGAGCGGGAGGACGCCGAGCAGTCGGCCGCGCAGGGCGTCGAGCTCCTCGGTGATGATCGTCTGGATCACCTGGTCCCCGGCCAGCACCCGGTTGGCCGCCAGCACGGCCTGCCGGTTGGCGATGAAGTAGTCCAGATGGGCGTCCATGCCCTCGATCAGCTGCTCGATCAGGGAGTCGGCCGGGTCGAAGCGGGTCCTGGCGAGCAGGCCGTCGGCGGCCTCCCGGTAGAGCGCGGCGAAGAGGTCGTGCTTGCTCGCGAAGTGCCGGTACAGCAGCGCGCGGGAGACCCCGGCCCGCTCGGCGACCTCCTCCATCAACACCTCCTCGTACGGACGTTCGGCGAACAGCCGGGCGCCGACGGAGAGCAGCTGGGCGCGTCGCTCGGCGGGGGAGAGGCGGCGGCGTCGTTCGTGGACTGGCATGCGGGCCAGGGTACTTGACACGTGTCTACTTGTTGGCGCTAGCTTGATGGGCGGCTAAGTAGACGCGTGTCAACCGGATCTCCGGGACGGGTGGGTGGGGCATGGCCAAGGCGCTACGGGTGCTCGCGTGGACGATGGGGATCGCCTGCGTGGCGATCGGGTTCCTCCACATCCTGCTGGGAAACGCCGCGATGCCCGGGATCGCGGACGCCGGTCCGACGGTCGGCAGCTTCGGCCGCTTCATGGGCGCGGTCTTCGCCGGGTACGGCCTCGCCTGGATCCAGGCCGCCCGCCAGGCGCCGGTGCCCGCCCGGACGGTGCGGTGGCTGGCGGCAGTGCTCCTGCTGGGCGGCCTCGCCCGGGTGCTGTCGATCGTGGCGGACGGCCGGCCGCACGGGTTCCAGCTGGTGCTGATGGCGATCGAACTCGGCCTCGCGCCGGTGTACTTGTGGCTCGCCGACGCGGACGAGCGGGCGCGCGGCGGGAGCGGGGCCCCGGCCGGGAGCGGGGCCCTGGCCGAGAACGAGGCCCCGGCCGGGAACGGGGCTCCCGGAGAGGCGATCGCACGGGGTGACTAGGCTCCTGAGCCGATCGAACGCACGTCTGCGAGGGGAGCCCGGAACATGAGCGGCACCGTGGTGGCGGTCAGCAGCAACGCCGAGTACTCGTTCACCAAGCCGAACCGGGACGGCATCACGCTGCTCGCCGGACTGGGCGTCGAGGGGGACGTGCACGCCGGGGTGACGGTCAGGCACCGCTCCCGCGTCGCCCAGGACCCGACCCGGCCCAACCTGCGCCAGGTCCACCTGATCCACCGCGAACTGCTCACCGAACTGCGCGAGTCGGGCTTCGACGTGGCCCCCGGCGCGCTCGGCGAGAACATCACCACCGAAGGCGTGGACCTGCTCGGCCTGCCGGTCGGCGCGGTGCTGCGGATCGGCCCACGGGCGGAGGTGGAGATCACCGGCCTGCGCAACCCGTGCGCCCAGATCGACACCTACCGGCCGGGCCTGCTCAAGCAGGTCGTCGGCCGCGCCGAGGACGGAACGATCGTGCGCCGCGCCGGCATCATGGGCATCGTCCGCACCGGCGGCCCGGTCCGGCCCGGCGACACCGTCGAGGTCGAACTCCCCGACGGCCCGCACCGCCCGCTCGACCGGGTCTGAGCGGGAACGGCCCGCCGGTCCGAGGTCGGCCATGGCGGCAACGTCAGCGCGACGGTTCTCCGTCGACGCGACACAGGTCGTAGAGGTGCGGCTCGCCCGCCTTCCAGCCGGGCCACGGGCCGATCCCTCTTCGCGGGATGCCAGGCGATACCCCCACCCCGTAACGGCGACGGCTCCCGGCGCGTGAGCTGCCGGGAGCCGGGTCGTCAACCACTGAGGCGCGGTCAGGACTTGACGAGCCGGGCGATGGCCTGGTTGGCCTCCCGGATCTTGGTGCTCGCCTCCTGGCCGCCCTCGGCGATGGCGTCGCGGACGCAGCATTCGATGTGCTCGTCGAGGAGTTGGAGGGCGAAGGACTGGAGGGCGCGGCTGGCGGCGGAGACCTGGGTCAGGACGTCGATGCAGTAGGTGTCCTGTTCGACCATACGCTGGAGGCCGCGGATCTGGCCCTCGATGCGACGGAGCCTCTTGCGGAAGTCGTCCTTGTGGGAGCTGTAGCTGGCCATGGCCGTCTCCGGTTCCTGTGCGGTGAGGCGTGCTCACACTCTACCGGCGGGCCGCGCGCGTGGAGCCGGCCCGGAGGGGCGGGGTGCTGCCCCCCTCCGGGCCGACGCCGGCGGGTCAGCCCTCGACGCGGCCGACCAGGTCGTAGCCGGCCTCGTCGACGGCGGCGGCCACCTCGGAGTCGGCGAGCGCCCGGGTGCTGCCGACGGTGACCCTGCCGGTGGCGAGGTCCACGGCGACGTCCTCGACCCCGTCGAGCTTCTTCAGCTCGGCCGTCACCGAGGTGACGCAGTGGCCGCAAGTCATGCCCTTCACCTGGAAGACCGAGGTCCGGGCGGACTCGGCGGCCGGCGCCGCACCGGCGTTGGTGCCGCACGAGCCGCAGCAGGAGGAGGTCTCGGCGGCGGACTCGACGGTGACGGTGGTCTCGCTCATGGGTGTGCTCCTGTCGTGGATGCCCGACGCCGACCGGACTGCCCGGGCGGCTGCTTCACTTTGAACATACCATACCCCCCCAGGGTAATGAGAAGGGCTTTGCCGTGCGCCCCGCCATCCGGCGGACGTCGTCAACGCCCCGACGAGAAAGCCCTGTTGCCGCCCCCAAGCCCCACCTCGTTGAGCGGTGCGCTGAACGTTGGCGCTGGCCTCCTCGACCCAGGAGGCCAGCGCCAGAAAAGCTCAACGGGGGATATGGAGGAGGAACACGGCACTGGCGTGTTGACGCGCGCTTCGAGGGGTAGCTCACCTCGCTGCGCCGGATCGACGGGACGTGGGGGTGGGTCTGGGGGCCACGATGAGGACTGCCCCTGGCTGCGATGCCGGTGACGAATTCCTTTACGTGGAGCGCGATGCGAGCGGGCGGTCGGCCGGGAGGGTCCGGTGGTGCCCGGGGCTACAGCAGCAGGGTGTTGAAGGAACTGGTCGGCTGGTCGAGGCGGCGGCCCCAGTGGCGGCCTGCGGTGTCGAGGGTGCTGAGCAGGGTCGTGCGGTCCTCGGGGTGGTCGCGGAGCATGTGGGCCGAGCGCTCGATGACGACGAGGTGGTGGACTCAGGGGGCCTCACCGATCCGGTACGCGGTCATGCCCCGACACGGTAGCCGGGCGGCCGTGGAGGGCGTCGGCGCCTGCCGGGGGAGCAGGCAGGCGCCGAGCCGTCAGGTGGCCGTCGTCGTCACCGGGTGCGGTAGGCGTCGGTGATGGTCTGCTCGAGGGTGTTGCCGTCGGTGTCGGTCAGTTCGGCGCGCAGGGAGACGTCGGTGCCCGCCGGCGGGTTCTGGACGGTGACGGCGCCGGCCTCGACCGGGAGGCGGGTCCAGGAGGCGCCGCCGTCGGTGGAGGCCGAGACGGTCAGCGAGCGGGTGCGGCCGTCCGCGGCGGCGCCCTGGACGGTGACCGGGATGCGCAGCGCGCTGCCGGCCGTGGCGGTGCCGCGCAGGTCGAGCTCCGGGGAGAACCGCACGACGCTGACCGGGAGGGCGGTCGGCCCGGTGGTGGTGGCCGAGGTGAAGGTCCAGGACGCGTTGACGCGGGTGGTCGCGCCGGCCGCGGCCTTGCGGGTCACGGTGGTGGCCAGGCGGTAGGAGGCCTGGCCGGCGGGCACGGTGAACTCGCCGCGTCCGGCCGCGCCGGAGGCGGCGCCGACCAGCACGCCGTCGCGGTACAGCGAGGTGTAGGCGGTGTCGAACGACGGGGTCCACGGCGCGTGGCCGTCGCCGTCGGCGAGCAGCGGGACGTTCGCGGTGATCCGGTCGCCGTCGCGTGAGACGGCGGGACGCTCGGTGAGCGCGGGGCCGAAGACCGGGCTGTCGAAGGTGTGGGTGGTCGTGGTGCCGGCGCGTACGGCGATGCGGTCGGCGGAGTAGTGGTTCGGCGCCGCCTCGTCGGCGCCGGGGACGGTGACACCGATGTCCCAGGTGCCGCGCTCGGGCGTGACCAGGAAGGTGGCGGTGCCCGGCGTCTTCAGGACCCGGGGTGCGGCGGCGACCGTCCCGGTGCTCGGCAGGATGCTGAGGAGGGCGGTGCCGGTGCTGCCCGGTCCGGCGGCGCCGCGGATGTTCAGGGTGGCCAGTTCCTGGGCGGAGTACTGCCGGGTGAGCCCGGTCAGGGCGCGGGTGCCGGAGAAGGTCTGGCCGAGCAGGTAGCCGCCGGTGTCGGTCGCCCACTGCGCGTCGTACCACTGCTGCACCGCGCCGGCCTCGGTCTCGGGCCCCTGGTGGGCCACGCGCAGGTTCGTCGACCGGTTGCCGACGTTGGCGCTCCTGGTGACACCGCCGTGGGTGACCTCGACGAACATCGAGCTCTGCAGGAAGCGCGCGCCGCCGTCCGGGGGCCGGACGTCGACGGGGGCGGTGGTCCGCGCGTCGACGGTGACGGTGGTGTCCCGGTCGAGGTCGAGGCGCGGCTGGACGATCCAGTCCGTCCAGACCGGGCCGCCCGTCCCCTGGTCCGTGGGCAGGGTGCTGTCCAGCAGGTACCGGCCCTTGGGCAGCCGCACGGTGGTGACCCCGGAGGCGTCCTGCTGCCTGAGGACCTCCTCGGCGCCGTTCTCGAAGACCCCGCTGACGTGGTCGCGGAACTCGCCGGCCGGTTGGCCGTCGCGGCCCAGGTGCCTGATGGTGAGGGTGTACGTCTCCGGTTCCGCTTCGGCGGCGAAGGCCGCGCCGCCGAAGGCGGGGGTCGAGGTGCCGACCAGGGCGACGGCCACGGCCAGGGCCCGGAGGGCGTTCCGGCGGTATGGGGAACGGGAGGCGGAACGGGAAGCGGAGTGAGGGGCGGGACGGGGTGCGGAAGGTGCGGTCATGTTCTGCACTGCTCGGACGGGCGGGGGAGTTCCTGTGACGCACGTCACCGGAACCCGTGCGGCGGACCGGGCAGGGCAGAGTGTGGAAGCACTCATGAGAACGCGTCTTCGCGGCGGCGACCCCGACGTCCTGGGCGAGCTGTACGACGAGCACGCCCAGGTGCTGTACCGCTACGCCCTGCGCGTGACGGGCGACTGGGCGGAGGCCGAGGACGTCGTCTCGACGACCTTCCTGGAGGCGTGGCGCGGCCGGGAGCGGCTGCACCCCGACGGCGACGGCCTGCGCCCGTGGCTGCTGGGGATCGCGACCAACATCATGCGCCGCAACGCCCGTGCCCGCCGGCGCCGTGACCTCGCGCTCGCCCGGCTCCCGGAACGCGGCGCCGTCCCGGACTTCTCCGACGACCTGGTCGCGCACCTCGCCGACGTCGAGCAGCTGCGGGCCGCACGTCGCGCACTCGCCCGGCTCCGGCGCCGCGACCGGGAGGTCTTCACCCTCGTGGTGTGGGCCGGACTGGACTACGCGAGCGCGGCGGAGGCGCTCGGCACGCCGGTCGGCACCGTCCGCTCGCGGCTGTCCCGGGCCCGCGCCCGGCTGCGCGAACTCACCGAGGCCGAGGCCAGGGCGGAGGCGAAGGCCGAAGCCAGGGCCCGCGCGGCCGTGGCCGCCGCCTCCACCGCCTCCACCATCGCCTCGCCCGTGCCGGGACGCCTTCCCGTGCTCCGGCCGTCGACCCAGGAGAGTCACGGATGAACGCCACCCCATGGCGCGGTAGACCAGGCGCGTCGGGCGAGGAGCCCTCGCGGCCTGACGGGTCCTCGCGGCCTGAGCGGCCCGAGCAGCCCGACGAGCCCGAGCAGCCCGAGGAGTCGGAGCGCCGCGCACTCGCCGAGCTGCTGCCCCCGCCGGCCGTGCCCGGCCTGGCCGCGGATCGCCGACTGCTGCTGCGCGAGGAGCTGTTGCGCGAGGCCGCCGCGTCCGCCGAGCCGCGGCGGCGCGCCACCCGGCGCCCGGCCCGGTTCCGGATCGCGGTGCCGGCGCTCGCCTGCGCCCTGGCGGCCGTCGGCGTGGTGGCGGTGGACCTCGGGGGTGCGGGCGGACGCGACCGCGTCGCGGTGGCCGAAGGCGGCGCCCCCGGCACCTCGGAGGCGGTCCGACTCCTCGACCGCATCGCGCTCGCCGCCTCCGAATCCGAGCAACCGGCGGTCCGCGCGGACCAGTTCGTCTTCATCGAGAGCAGGGTCGCGTACGCGGCGCAGAGCGCGGCGGGCGGTCCCGTGACGATGCCGCCCGTGCACACCCGGCACGTGTGGCTGTCCGCCGACGGCAGCCGTCCCGGCCTGCTGCGCGAGGAGGGCGGGCCCGACACCCGGCTCGGCGAGGACGGGCCGGTCCTCCGGTTCGACCGTCCGGGGGCGACGCCCCGGCCCGACGCCTCACGCGGGAGCGGCCCGTCGATCGACGAGCCGACCCACACGTACGTCGCCTCCCTGCCCACCGACCCGGACGCCCTGCTGAAGCTGATCGGGGAGCAGGCCCGCGGCGCGGGGCAGGACCCGGATCAGCGGGCCTTCGCGGCGATCGGCGACCTGCTGGCCGAGTCCTGGGCTCCGCCGCAGGTCAGTGCCGCGCTCTGCCGGGCCGCCGAGCGGATCCCCGGGGTCACCGTCGTCCCGTCGGCCGTCGACGCCGCCGGGCGCGAGGGCGTCGCCGTGGCCCGTACGGCGCACGGGCGGCAGACCCAGTGGGTCTTCGACCGGACCACGTACGCGTTCCTCGGCGAGCGCACGGTCCTCAGCGAGGCCGGGGAAGCGGGTCCGGCCGGTACGGTGCTCGGCACCTCGGCCGTCCTCGTCAAGGGCGCGGTCGGCCGGGCCGGCGAACTCCCCCCGATGGCACGGTGATGCGGACCAAGGTTCCCACCCCCGAGGCGCGGGTACGGTGCCGACCGGGGGAAACGGCAGCGCCCTGACCAGCAGGATGCTCAACGGCGCGGCGAGCGACGACACCACCTACCACCTCGGCTACCTCACCGCCGACCAGTTCGCCCACGCCCTGGTCTGCTGCGCCCGCCTGCGCGGCGAGCACGACCCGTCCTGGGCACGGCACTTGGAGCCGGGCGTGCGCGCCGTCGTCCAGCGCGGACTGGCCGGGGCCGGGCGTGCGGGCGGCTGAACGGTGGCTGAGCTGTGCCCGGTCGGCGGCCGGCCCCGGACGTGAACAAGCTGTCCCGCAAGGGCTGCTGACGGCTCGTTGAACTCGGTCGGCCGCCCCGCGTTGCCGACCCACCCCTGAAGATACCCCCCACGCCTGAGCGCCTCGATTCCTTCGGCGCCTTCGGTGCCTTCCGTTGACTAAACCGTACCCCCCTAGGGTATGTTCTGGCACGTCTTCGCCGAGGCCTTCGCCGGGCATTCTCGCCATGCCTGCCCTGGGAGTTGACGACACGACCGCCGAAATCATCGCCGCGGGCCTTTCCTGTCCGCGGCCGATACCCCCAACGGGTAGGGAGTAAGAGATGGCAACCGACGACACCGGGCCCAACCCCCGGAGGTGGCGCGCCCTGGCGCTGATCGCCGCCGCACAGTTCGTGGTGATCATGGACACCTCGATCATCGGGGTGGCCCTGCCCAGGATGAAGGACGCCCTCGGCTTCGGCCAGGAGGACCTGTCCTGGGTGTTCAACGCGTACGTGGTCGCCTTCGGCGGCCTGCTCCTGCTCGGCGGACGGCTCTCCGACCTGCTCGGCGCCCGCCGCCTGTTCAGCGCCGGCTGGGCGATCCTCGGCGCGGGCTCGCTGCTCGCCGGTCTCGCCCAGAACGTCCCCACCGAGCTGGCCGGCCGCGGCGTCCAGGGCCTCGGCGCCGCACTGATCGCCCCCTCGGCGCTCACCCTGCTGATGACGCTCTTCGGCGGGAACCCGAAGGAACTGACCAAGGCCTTCGCCCTGTACGGTGCGGCGGCCCCGGCCGGCGGCACCGCGGGCGTCTTCCTCGGCGGCCTGATCACCCAGTACGTCAGCTGGCCGTGGGTGTTCTACATCAACATCCCGGTGGCCGTGGTCGCGCTGCTGGCCACCCCCGCGCTGATGCCCTCCGCGCCCCGGCGCAGCGGCGGCATCGACCTCGTCGGCGCGCTCACCGTCACCGGCGGCCTGGCCGCCGCGGTGTACGCCATCGTCCGTGCCCCGGAGGCGGGTTGGGCCTCGGCCCCGACCCTGCTGACGCTGGCCGTCGCGGCCCTGCTGCTGATCGCCTTCCTGGTCGTCCAGAGCAGGCGCCGCGAGCCGCTGATGCGGCTGAGCATCTTCAGGGTGCCCAACCTCGGCGCCGCCAACCTCGCCCAGTTCCTGCTGGCCGCGGCCTGGGTGCCGATGTGGTTCTTCCTCAACCTCTACCTCCAGCAGGTGCTCCACCTCGGCGCCTTCGCCAGCGGCGCGGCCCTGCTGCCGATGACCGTCGCCATCATGGGCATCATGATCACGCTGGCGCCCCGGCTGATCGCCCGCTTCGGACCCAAGGCCCTGGTCGTCACCGGCATGGTGGCCCTCGGCGCCGGCCTGTTCGGGCTCTCGCTGGCCCGCCCGGACGGCAACTTCTGGACCGACGTGCTGCCCGCCTCGCTGCTCGCCGCGATCGGCATGGCGCTCGCCTTCATCCCCTCCCTCGGCACCGCGATCTCCAGCGCGCCCCCGCAGGACGGCGGCCTCGCCTCCGGCATCGTCAACACCGGCTACCAGGTCGGCTCGGCCCTCGGCCTGGCCGCGATGACCGCACTGGCCGGCGCCCGCACCCCGGACGCCACCGCCGGAGGCCTGACCTCGGGCTTCTCCGCCGCCTTCCTCGGCTCCGCGGCCATCGCGGTGGCCGGCGGCCTGCTCGCGGCGGTCACCCTGCGCACCCCGCGCCCCGAGGCCGCCGGCGCCGCCGGGACGAAGTCCGCGACGGCCGCGTGAGGCCGACCCCCACCCCCACCCACCCCGCCGGGGGTCGCGTCACCCGACGCGGCCCCCGGCCCCGTGCCCCCGGCGTCAATGCCCCCGCCGTCCGTACCCCGTGTGAAGGAGCCCCCGATGACACCCCGCGAAGTCCCCACCCTCCTGCCGGCCGCCCTGCTGCGCGCCGCCCGCCACCCCGTCGCCCGCTGCCTGCTCGCCTGCCTGGCCGCCGCCCTTGCGGCGGCGGCCGCCGAACCGTCCCGGGGCATCCCCACCCCCTGCCGCCCGGGGCGCTGAGCCTGATCGGCGCGCCGCGGCTGCCGGATACCCGCCGTGGGTATAACGTCGGCCGCCATGCACGCGATCCTCCACGCGCTGTCCATCGCCGGGTCGATGACCTGGGAGATCACCTGGGCCCTGATCCTCGGCTTCCTGCTCTCCGCCGTCGTCCAGGCCGTCGTTCACAAGGCCACCGTGGTCCGACTGCTCGGCGACGACCGGCCGCGCACCCTCGCCCACGCCGCCGGACTCGGCGCGGCCTCCTCCTCCTGCTCGTACGCGGCCGTCGCGCTGGCCCGCTCGCTGTTCCGCAAGGGCGCGAACTTCACCGCGGCGATGGCCTTCGAGATCGCCTCGACCAACCTGGTGGTCGAACTCGGCGTCATCCTGGCCCTGTTGCTGGGCTGGCAGTTCACCGCGGCCGAGTTCGTCGGCGGTCCGGTGATGATCGCGCTGCTCGCCGTGCTGTTCCGGCTGCGGCTGCGCGAGCCGCTGCTGCGGGAGGCCCGCGAGCAGGCGGAGCACGGGCGGGCGGGCTCGATGGAGGGGCACGCGGCGATGGACATGTCGGTGGCCGGAGAGGGCTCCTTCGCCCGCCGGCTGCTGTCCCCGCCGGGCGTCACCGCGGTGTCGCACGTGTTCGTGATGGAGTGGGCGGCGATCCTGCGCGACCTCGTCCTCGGCCTGCTCATCGCCGGAGCGATCGCCGCCTGGGTGCCCGACTCCTTCTGGCAGGCCTTCTTCTTCACCGACCACCCGTTGGCCGCCAAGCTCTGGGGCCCGTTGGTCGGCCCGCCGGTCGCGATCGCGTCCTTCGTCTGCTCGATCGGCAACGTGCCGCTGGCCGTGGTGCTGTGGAAGGGCGGGATCAGCTTCGGCGGGGTGATCTCGTTCATCTTCGCGGACCTGCTGATCCTGCCGATCCTCAACATCTACCGGAAGTACTACGGCGCCCGGATGGCGCTGTTCCTCCTCGGCACGTTCTACGTGGCGATGGCACTGGGCGGCTACGTGGTGGAGTACCTCTTCGGCTGGCTCGGCCTGGTCCCGAACTCGCGCGAGGCGGAGATCCCGATGGCGGGCGTGCAGTGGAACTACACCACCTGGCTCAACATCGCCTTCCTGTTCCTCTCAGCTCTGCTCCTGGTCCGCTTCTTCCGGACGGGCGGCGCCCCGATGCTCCGCCTGATGGGCGGCAGCCCCGACAACGCGGGCCACGGTCACCACTGACGCTCACTCCCGGGCCTGAGGCCGCCGAGTGAGCGGGCGGGAAGGGGTCGTGCGCGAGAAGTCGGCCGGGCCGACCTCTCGTGTCAAACAGGGGCGGGCCGCCTGGAACAGGGCCGTGGCCTCCTGGATCTCCAGGACGGCGGCGGCGAAGTCCTCGGGACCGCCGCCCCACGGGTCGGTGATGCCCGAGCCGAGGAGCCTCGCCGGCAGGTCGGGGCCGACGACGACTTCGACCGCGAGCGCCGTTTCGTCGTCGACCGCGATCACGTCGTCTGCCCAGCCGAGCAGCTCTTCGTCCAGGAGCCGGCCGCGGTGGCCGGTCAGGTCGTAGCCGAAGGCGGCGGCGGCCTCGATCATCAGCGGGTGCGCGGGCTTGCCCACGTGCCAGTCGCGGGTGCCGGCCGAGCGCACGTCCAGCGCGCCCCCGGACCGCTGCGCGATGATCAGGGCGGCGATCGGGGAACGGCAGTGGTTCCCCTGGCAGACCACCAGGACGCGCCTGCGCCTACTCACCGGGGTTCACTCGCTCGATCTCGAACGTGATCACGCCGAGGGCTTCCTTCTCGGGCGGGAAGATCGCGTGGATCGCCCGCAACTGCTCGGCCTCGGTCGCGTGCGGGTTGACCGAGGCGACATTCTCGGTGCCGAACATCTCCTTGAAGGTCCGGTACGTGCCGATGCGGGTCACCCGGGTCAGGCACTCCTCGCCACGACAGGTGAAGTTGAGCAGGTCCCCGACCCTGATCCGCTTCATCGAGGCGTAGGCGACCCGGACTTCGACGGTCTTGGAGCCGTCGGCGATCAGGTCGAAGTACTGCTTGTAGATCTGGATGTTGCGGGGACGGCCATGCGCCTGGGACTGGTTCCTGGCAGGCTGGCGGGTGGTCATCAGGGCTTCCAATGCGGTCGTGGTGTAGGACCGGAAGAAGTGCCTCGGGCTGCTGAGCATCAGCTCACCGGCACCCGTGAGCGCTTCGACGTAGTCCGCTTGCGTGCCGGGCCAGGCGGCCGGGTCGAGCAGCCACTCCGCGGTGCTGTCTCCCGTCGCGTCTCCGGCGTCGGCGGCGGCGCGCAGGAGACTCTTGGAGAGCTTCCCGCCGTCGCTGCCGAGGATCTGAGGGGTGAAGACGCGCAGCGGCACCGGAGCGGCCGGCGCCCCGATCGCGACGTGTGCGCCGTCCACCAGCTGGCAGCCGAACGCCCAGTCGCCGCCCTTCACCATCACGTGCAACGTGCTGTCGCCGGGGCGGTAGGAGCGTTCCTTGACCACGTTCCGGTACAGGGTGGAGAGGTCCAGGTACCCGCCGCCGAGCGGTGTGACGTCTGCCTCGTAGCGGCCGTGCTCGTGGCACATCGCTTCGAACAGCGCCCCTGAGTCGTCCAGTTCGAGCAGCCGTGTGTGGTCGGCGTACCTCTGGGACCACCCACACGTCGGGCAGGGGAGTCGGATGTGCGCTGTGCCGCTGGCCGGGGCCAGCCAGAACCGGATCTGGTCCAGGTACTCCAGCGTTCGCAGGAACTCGGCCCGGAACTCCGGGCTCGCCTGCTGGTCGGTGTAGGTGCTGACCCGGTACTCCACGCCCGTGCGGCTGGTCATTGCGTCGAGGAGAGGGGCGTAGTACTCGGCGACCAGGGCGCGGATGCCGTGGTCAGCGAGCTGGTGATGGTAGGCGAGCTGGTACATCCGGCCGCTGTCATTGACCGTCTCCGCCGGGGCATTGTCCAGCGCCACGAAGTCCACGGCTGCGTCGACCCCGAACTCATCGCGGGCCCGCTCGGCGACCAGGAACGACAGGCTCTGCACCAGGTGCGTGCCGATGTGTGGACGCCCATTGAGCTGCGTCCCCACGGTGAACTCGATCCGTTCCGTTCCGGCCTCCAGGAGGCGGGGCCGGAGCACGTCCAGGGCATCGTCAACGGCGTTGGCCAGCACGGTGTTCGGCGACCTGAGGAGGTCTGTGGTGTTCACGTGGTGCCTCCAGCTCCGCTCATGAGCTGCTTCACAGCAGCGGGCATACCCGACGCCCGTTGCTGGGCGATGCAGGCGAGAGCCAGGTTAGGAGTGCGGAGTGGGGCTGACCTACCGGCCTTCCCGTTCACGAAAGAACTCGTCCCGGATGCTCTCGACCATGCTTCGCATCTCGTCCCCGTGAAGCGCCACGGAATCGAACTGCGCGAATGTGGAGAGGTACACCTCCACGTCCTTCGGGTCGCGTGTGGTGATCTCCGCGTGGAACGTCTCCACGATCACCAACCGGTCGTCGTGAGCGCTGAAGCACGTCATGGGGAAGTTCGGCATCTGACGGGTGAGGGGCACCACGCCAATGGTCACGTTGGGGAGCCGGGACAGGGAGACCAGCCTGTCCATCTGCGTTCCCATCACCATCGGGTGCCCGATGCGCCATCGCAGCACATGCTCACAGATCACGAAGTGGAAGGACCGGCTTTGGTCGTACAGCACGGTCTGTCGTTCCAGCCGGGCGGCCTTGGACTTCGCCTTGGCTTCGTCGGTCAGCTCGGGTTTCATCGCGAACAGATCGGAAATGTACTCCGGGCTCTGGAGAAGGCCCGGGATCAACTGGCCTTGAAACAGCCTGAGCGTGCTGGTCCGGGCCTCAATGGCCCGGATGCCCTGTTGGTGCTTCCAGTGGCCCGTCCGGCGCAGCTCGCGCCATGCTGTGGCCTCGGTGGCAGCAGCTCTCGTTTGGGCCAGGAACTCGGCCTTGGCCGCCTCGGAGACTTCGAGGGCCGTCAGGATCAGCTCTACGTCCTGGACGGTGGGAAGGACTCGGCCGTTCTCGATCTTCGACAGTTTCGCCGGAGACATGGAAGCCCTACGGGCGACGGTCTCTGCGGTCTTGCCCGAGGCGATCCGAAGCGCCCGCAGGGCTGTTCCCAGGTCGTGCTGTTCTGCCTTGCTCAACCGGCCGTGTACTCCTCGAAGGGCACGGCGTGAGCCAAGGCGATGTCCCGGTAGCGGCAGTACTCGTCGAGTCGGTCGTGCGGCAGCAACTCGGCACCGATGAACTGTCCGGCGTCCGTGTAGTGCATCCGGTAGACCTTGGCGTCATCGAAGAGCCAGAAGTCGTGATCCGGGAGGCCGGAGACGGCCTGGTGGGTCGTGTCGAGGATGCCGATGGTCTCGCCGGCCTTGATGTTTCCGGGGTACGAGGCCATCTCGTAGCGCAGGTAGTCCGTCAGCGGCGAGCTGAGCACGTGCACTCTGCCCACCTGCTTGCCACGGTCGGTCATGGAACGGACCCACGGGTTGTCAGAGCACGTCGCGGGCAGTCCCTTGCCGGCGAGGAAGTCCGCGAACTCCTCGCGCTCCGCATCCACGTCGTACTCGGCGAGTGTCTCCAATCGGAACGCCGTCCGCTCGAAGGTCTGGAACAGTCGGCCGAAGTCTTCACCTTTGAGCACAGAGATAGCCTTCCAGTACGGCGGACGGGACGAGTACGGCGTCCTCGCCGGCGGGCAGCTTCAGTTCCGCCAGTCGGTCGCCATCGGTGATCTAGTAGCCCTTGATCACGTAGTCCCCACCCTTGCTGCTCGACCTGCGGACATCAAAGTAGCCGTTCAAGATGGCGGACGGAACCAGCACGGCGGTCTCACCGGCGGAGAGCCTGAGCTCAGCCAGGTGTTCCGGGTCGGTGATCACGTACCCCTGGACGACGTAGTTCCCATCCTCGGTGCCCCAGAGCGTCGGACACGTTCCGTCACGGCAAGAGCCTTCCCCGGACAACCAGCGCAGCATCGTGTGCCCCCTTGCGTCGTGAGTGGTCCCTGTCTCGTTCGATGCTCCCGGGGGTACAGAGCGTGGTCAAGAACTCGATCTTTCCAAGACGGGAAAGTGGCACCGAGGGGGCGTTGGGGCGTGGCAGGTCTGCGCGAGAAGTCGGCTGGGCCGACTTCTCGCGCAACGGTGTTCAGGTGTTGGGGATCTCGCTGGTTTTGATGGCGGCGATGAACGCGGACCAGGCGGCGGCAGGAAAGACGAGTGCCGGCCCGCTGGGGTCCTTGGAGTCTCGAACCGGGACGATGCCGGGGAAGCCGTTCGCGACCTCGATGCAGTTCCCCTGATTGGCGCTGAACTCGCTCTTTCGCCAGGTGGCGCGGCTCAGGTCCAAGCTGCTCTGGTCGGTGATCATGACTCAAGTTCCTTTGCGATCCGAGCGATAAGCCGCCGCGACGGCGCAACATCGAGCGCTGCTGCCCGCAGCCGATCAAACGCCTGGTCATAGACCGGTCCGCGCGATCAGCCCCCGCCGCCGGGCCGCCCACGCCGAGATGCAGCTCTGGAGGGCCACCCCGGGTAGCGCCGAAGCCCTGCTCCGCTCGGTGCTCCGGCAGGTCGGATGAATGGCGAGGTGCCGGGCGATCCGTCAGGGATCGCCCGGCACCTTCCGAATGCGCCTGTTCAGTGCTGGTGGCCGCCCGCGCCCTCGGTGTGCTCAGCGGCGGGGGCAGTGGGGGCGGCGGCCGGGGCGGCAGCTCCGTCCGTGCTCAGCGTGAAGGCCGCCGTGCGGACGGTGTCCTGGTGCTTGAAGTCGAGGAAGAGCCGGTAGCTGCCGCTGCTCGGGGCGGTGGTGGTGAAGCCGATCTCCGGGCCCGGGGTGGTGGTGTCCGGGTGGACGTGGAGGTAGGCGAGGTCGCCGGCGCGCAGGGCGACGAGGTGGCCGTAGGCGCCGAGGTAGGGCTGGAGGTCGGTGACGGGCTTGCCGTCCCTGCTGACGCTCAGGGTGAGCGTGCCGCTGCGTCCGGGGGTGAGGTCGCCGCCCAGGGTGACGGTGTAGCCGTCGACGGTGACGGTCCGTCCGGTCTCCGGCAGCGGGGCGGGCCGCAGGTCGCCCGCGGCGTGCAGGTCGGCGCCGAGGGTGAGGCCCTCGGCGGCGCCGGCCGGGGTGAAGTCCGCGAAGACCCGGTACTCGCCGGCGGCGGGGACGGCGGTCGGGGTGCTCCAGGTGCCGTCGGCGGCCAGGGTGGGGTGCAGGTGCTGGAAGGTCGACAGGTCGCGCGGGGCGACGATCAGGTGCAGGTCCTTCTCGTGCTGCGGCTGGTAGGCGGTGACGGGTTTGCCGTCCGAGCCGAGGATGCGGAACCGCAGGTCGGTGGGGGAGCCGGCGGTCACGAAGGGGTTCTCGACGCTGAGGGTGTAGCCGCGTTCGGAGACCTGGAGCCCGCCTGGCAGGTGCTCGGCGCCGCCGCCGTCCGACTCCTCGGTGTGCCCCGCATGCGTGCCGTGCGCGGGCTTGGGGGAGGGGGCGCTGCCGGTGGCGTGGCCGACGCCGAGGGCGAGGCCGAAGGTGGCGGCGAGTCCGGCGGCGAAGGCGGTGATGCGCAGCGGGGTGTTCATGGCGGGGTTTCTCCTCGTGGCGCGGAACGGAAGCGGGGCGGGCGGGGCTCGGTGCCCCTGAGTGAATACCCCATGGGGGTATCAAGTCAAGCAAGTCGCAGCCCCGAAAAATACAGGGCGGGGGTATCGGTCAGGCCCGGTCAGGCCTTGCGGTCGATACCCCTCGGGGGTATAAATGAACCCGGCGCCGCCCGATACCCCTCCGAGGTATGAAGGCCCGGCCGGGGAACGTACCGCACGGCAACCGCACGACAACTGTCACGAGGAGCGACGATGACTACGCAGGCACCCGCCTCAGCGGAGGTGGAACTCTCGATCGGCGGCATGACGTGCGCCTCCTGCGCGGCCCGGATCGAGAAGAAGCTCAACCGGATGGACGGGGTCACCGCCAGCGTCAACTACGCCACCGAGAAGGCGAAGGTCGCCTTCGAGGGCGGGGTCGAGGTCGCCGATCTGATCGCCACCGTCGAGGCCACCGGCTACACCGCCGCGCTGCCCAAGCCCCCGGCCTCCGAAGCGGCCCCGGGTGCGGACGCCGAGCAGGCCGACGGACTGGCCCCGCTGCGCCAGCGGCTGTTCACCGCGGTGGCGCTCGCCGTGCCGGTGATCGCGATGGCGATGGTGCCGGCCCTCCAGTTCGACAACTGGCAGTGGCTGTCGCTGACCCTCGCCGCACCGGTCGTCACCTACGCCGCCTGGCCGTTCCACCGGGCCGCGTTCACCAACGCCCGGCACGGCGCCGCGACCATGGACACCCTGGTCTCGCTCGGCACCCTCGCCGCGTTCCTCTGGTCGCTGTGGGCGCTGTTCTTCGGAGACGCGGGGATGCCGGGCATGCGGCACGGCTTCGAGTTCACCATCGCCCGCAGCGACGGCTCGTCCAACATCTACCTGGAGGCGGCGGCCGGCGTCACCGCCTTCATCCTGGCCGGCCGCTACTTCGAGGCGCGTTCCAAGCGCACCGCCGGGGCAGCGCTCAAGGCGCTGCTGGAACTGGGCGCCAAGGACGTGACGGTGCTGCGCGGCGGAGCCGAGGTGCGCGTCCCGATCGCCGACCTCGCGGTGGGGATGCGCTTCGTGGTCCGGCCGGGCGAGAAGATCGCCACCGACGGCGTGGTCGTCGAGGGTGCTTCCGCCGTGGACGCCTCGATGCTGACCGGCGAGTCCGTGCCGGTCGAGGTCGGGGTGGGGGACGCCGTCACCGGCGCCACCGTCAACGCGGGCGGCCGGCTGGTCGTCGAGGCCACCCGGGTCGGCGCGGACACCCAGCTCTCCCGGATGGCCAGGCTGGTCGAGGACGCGCAGAACGGCAAGGCCGCCGCGCAGCGCCTCGCGGACCGGATCTCCGCGGTCTTCGTGCCGATCGTGATCACCCTCGCGGTGGCCACCCTCGGCTACTGGCTGGGCACCGGCGAGGGCTGGACCGCCGCCTTCACGGCAGCGGTGGCCGTGCTGATCATCGCCTGCCCGTGCGCCCTGGGCCTGGCCACCCCGACCGCCCTGCTCGTCGGCACCGGCCGTGGCGCCCAGCTGGGCGTCCTGATCAAGGGCCCGGAGGTCCTGGAGTCCACCCGCAAGGTCGACACCATCGTCCTGGACAAGACCGGCACCGTCACCACCGGCCAGATGACCCTGCTCGCGGTGCACACCGCCGAGGGCGTGGACCAGGCCGAGGCGCTGCGCCTGGCCGGCGCCCTGGAGCACGCCTCCGAGCACCCGATCGCCCGGGCGATCGCCACCGCCGCCGCCAAGGCCGGCGAACTGCCCGCCGTCGAGGGCTTCGAGAACGTCCCCGGCCTGGGCGTCCAGGGCGTGGTGGACGGCCACGCCGTGGTGGCCGGCCGGGAGGCCCTGCTGAACGAGTGGTCGCAGCACCTGCCCGAGGCGCTGGCCGAGGCCAAGCGCACCGCCGAGGCGGCCGGCCGCACCGCGATCGCGGTCGGCTGGGACGGCGAGGCGCGGGCCGTGCTGGAGGTCGCCGACGCGGTCAAGCCGACCAGCGCCGAAGCCATCGGCAAGCTGCGGGCGCTGGGTCTGACCCCGGTGCTGCTGACCGGTGACAACCGGGCGGTGGCCGAGGCCGTGGCGGCCGAGGTCGGCATCGCGCCGGAGCACGTGATCGCCGAGGTCATGCCGCAGGACAAGGTCGACACCGTCAAGCGGCTGCAGGCCGCGGGCAAGGTCGTGGCGATGGTCGGCGACGGCGTCAACGACGCGGCCGCGCTCGCCCAGGCCGACCTGGGCCTGGCCATGGGCACCGGCACCGACGCCGCCATCGAGGCCGGCGACCTGACCCTGGTCCGCGGCGACCTGCTGGCCGCGGCGGACGCCATCCGGCTCTCCCGCAAGACCCTGGGCACCATCAAGAGCAACCTCTTCTGGGCCTTCGGCTACAACGTCGCCGCCCTGCCGCTGGCCGCCGCCGGCCTGCTCAACCCGATGATCGCGGGGGCCGCGATGGCCTTCTCCTCGGTCTTCGTGGTCGGCAACAGCCTCCGGCTGCGCCGCTTCCGCTGAGCCGCTGAGCCGCTGAAACCGTCGAGCCGTCGAGCCGTCGAGCCGTCGAGCCGCTGAACCACCGAACCGCCGAGTCGCCACCGCCGGGCCGAGGCCCCGGAACCCCCGCCAGGGTTCCGGGGCCTCGGCGTCGGTCCGGCCGGTCAGCCCTCCGGCAGCCCCACCGCCTGCCAGCGGTACGCCGCGTCCTCCTGCCAGACCTGCAACTCGCCCTCCACCACCGCCGCCAGGCACAGCCGCCAGTCGTCGCCCATGGCCAGCGCGACCCGGGTGGCCGGGCGCAGCGTGGGCCGCCACCAGCGCGCCCGGCGGGAGGCGCCGCCGGCCGGCAGGCGCAGCCGTACGCCGCCCGCGCCGGCCAGGGCGACGGTCGGGCCGCCGCGGTGGCCGACCATGGCGATGCCGAGCGAGGGTTCGCCGTCGCCGATCTCCGTTCCGGCCGTCCCAGCCCCTCCGGGGCCCGCTCCGGCCCCTCCCCCTCCCGTTCCCGCTCCCGCCCCGGCCGCGCCGAGGGTGTGCAACTGGGCCGAGCCGTCCGGCCGCAGCGTGACGGCCTGCGGCCCGGCGGAGGTGCGGGCCAGCGCCGCGGCGCGCAGCGGGCCGGCCGGGCCGACCGGGACGGGCGGCCGCGCGGTGCCGGGTCGCCAGCTCAGCACCCGCTCGCGGTGCTCGACCAGCAGCAGCCAGGCGCCGGGCCGTTCCTCCTCGGCGGCGAGCACCCGGTCGGCCGGGCAGCCGGGGTGTTCCTGGCCGGTCAGGGTGCGGCCGGGGGCCCAGCGGTAGGAGCGCAGCGCGCCGCCGGCGGCTGTCCAGGCCGTCATCTCCCCGGTCGAACCGACCGCCCCCGCCAGGCCGTTGACCCCGCGCGCCGCCTCCCACCAGCCGGTCGTCGTGCCGACCCACAGGGTGCCGCCGCGGTCCTCGGCGCACACCACCAGCTCGCCCTGGGGTCCGGCCCACCCGGCGGTCAACTCCCGTACCGCGGACGGCCCCTGGCCTGCGGGGAGGCTCCGGCCGAGGCCGCCGGGGCCGGCCAGCGCGGTGCCGTCGGCGCCGCCGGTGACCACCAGTGGCCGCCCGGTCGGGTCGGGCAGCACGGCCAGGCCCGCGGTGCGGGCCACCGGCCGGTGGGCGCGCAGCAGTTCACGGCCCCGGGCGATCCACGGGCCGAGCGGGGAGGGTCGGCGGTCCGGTTCGCGGGCCAGCGGTTCGCAGGCCCAGCGCGCCAACTCCTCGCTGTAGCCGGCGGCCAGCAGTTCGGCGCGGGCCTGCTCGGCGGCCAGCCGGTGGTCCAGGCGGCCGTGGTCGGGCAGCAGCAGGGTGCGGACGAGGGTGCCGACCGCGAACAGGTCCTTGGCGGTGGTCGGGAAGCCGCCCACCTGCTCGGCCTCCGGCGGGACGTGCCCGGGGGTGAACACCGCGACGGTCAGGGTGTGGTCCAGCGGGGCGAGGAAGGTCAGGTCGATCAGCTTGACCTGCCCCTGGCCGTCCACCAGGACGTTGGCGGGGGAGATGTCGCGGTGCACCCAGCGTTTGCGGTGCAGTTCGTCGACGATCCGGCAGAGCCTGGTCAGTACCTCCGCCACCGCGGCCGGGCCGCCGCGCTGGCCGCGCGCCCAGGTGTGCAGTGGCGCGCCGTCGACCCAGGGCGAGATCTGGTAGCCGAGCAGCGCGTTGCCGGGCGGGGTGCCGGGCCGGTGCGGGGAGGGGCCGAGCAGGAAGCTCGGCACCACCAGGTCGGTGACGCCCAGCCGGTGCGCGTTGTGCGAGACGTCGTCCCAGCGGCCGAGCCAGCGCCGCACCTCGGCCGGGTCGCGCTCCAGCATGATCTTCGCGGCGACGAGTTCCTTGCGCCCGTTGTGTCCGGTACGAACCGCCCGCCACACCTCGGCCTCGCCGCCCCGGTGATGGAACTCCAGGAGTTCGTACTGCTCCGGGTCGAACTCCGGCCCGAACCTGAGCCCGGGCACCCAACGCGACTGCGACACCCGACCCCCGAGGCTACTGACCGCTGTGGACGCGCTGTTGGCGCGCTGCTGTTGAGCTGTTGCCGAGCTGCTGCCGTGCTGTCGTCCCGCTGTTGACGTGCTGCCCAGGATAGTGCTCTTTCCTGGTCGTCCGTCCGATCGAGGGCCTATTCTGATGGCGCCCGGGCAACATCACGACACGACGTCAACTCATGGTCGCCCGAAGGTAATTGATCATGAGTTGGTCGGTGTCCGAACGCAGGGGGACGGTGCATGGCGCTGATAGCGGTGCTGCTGGTCGTGGTGGCACTGGCCGGTGCGGCAGCCGTCGTCCTGGCCCGCCGCCGACGGACCCTGGACGCCCAGGCGGTGGCGAAGGCCCTGACCGCGGCCGCCGAACGGCTCGCCGCCGGCCGGGCCGCCCAGGCCCGCCGCCACTACGCCCGGCTGGCCCGCCGCCTCGCCGACGCGCCCGAGGACCTGCGCCCGCAGCGCGGCCTCGCCCTGCTCGGCCAGGCCGAGGCCACCATCCCCACCGGCGACCAGCAGGCCACCCTCGCCCTGTACCGCGAGGCCTACCCGCTGCTCGCCGACCCGGCCCGGCAACTGCCCCGGTGGAGCCTGCGCCACCTCGCCGAGGAACGGATGCGGGCCCCCGAAGGCGACCTCGGCCCGCTGCTCGCCTTCCTCCAGGCCACCGCCGCCGGCGCCGAACCCGGCGAGGAGGCCGAAGCCGCCGCCCGTAGCGTCGACTGGCTGCAGCACCGCTGCCGCGAGGGCGCCCCCGACCAGCGCGAACACGCCACCGCCGCCGCCCTCGCCGCCCTGCCCGGCCGGGACTGGCCGGTGCTCGCCCGGGCCGCCCTGCTCCAGGCCACCGACCGGGCCGCCGAGGCCGAGGCGCTGGTCTCCGACGCGGTGTCCTCCGGCAGCGGTGAACTCTGGTTCCGCTGGGGCGTCCAGCTGTACGCCCGGCACCGGGACGGGCCCGCCGTCGCCGCCTTCGACGAGGCGCTGCGGCTCGGCCCCGGCGAACCCTCCCCGTGGGGACGCGGCCCGGCCCTGCGCACCGACGCCCTGCTCTTCCGCGGCCTCGCCGAGCAGCGGGCCGGCAACACCGACCGGGCCTGGGCCGACCTCGCGGCCGCCGCCGGCGAGAGCCCGGCCGACCCCCGCCCCCGCTACGCCCTCGGCCGGCTCGCCCTGCTGCTCGGCGCCGACGAGCAGGCGCGTGAGCAGTTCGCCGCCGCCCTGACCGTCCGACCCGACTTCGCCCCGGCCCGGTTCGGCCTCGCCCTGGTGCACGAGCGGGCCGACCGCCCCGCCGAGGCCGCCGCCGACTACCGGGCCGGCCTCGGCGCGGCCCCCGACTGGCGCCCCGCCCGGGTCCGGCTCGGCGCCGCCCTGCTCGCCGTCGGGCGGACCGAGCAGGCCGAACCGGTCCTGCGCGCCGAGGCCGACACCGAACCGGGCACCCGCTGGACCGGCGTCGCCGCCTTCCACCACGGCCTCGCCCTCGCCCGCACCGACGACCAGGCCGGCGCCCTCGCCCGCTGGGAGACGCTCGACGACGAGGACCTGGGCCCCCGCCGGGCCCTGGCCCGCGACCGGCTCGCCCGCACCCGCCTGGCCACCGACCCGACGGCGGCCCGCGAACTCTGGCAGCAGGCCACCGCCGAGCACCCGGCCGCCCCCGGCTACCGCGCCGCGCTGCGCGAGGCCGCCCTGCGCGAGGCCGCCCACCTGCTGGTCACCGGCCGGGACGACGCCGAGGCGCGCGGCCGCGCCGCCGCCGCGCTCGCCCTCGCCGACACCCTGCCCGGCGCGCTCACCCACCGCCAGGCCCGGCTGCGGGCCGCCCTCGCCCTGGCCGAGGGAACCCCGGAGCCGGTCGCCACCCTGCTCGACGCCGGCAGCGGCCTGCGCGACCGCTACCACCTGGCCGCCGTCGCCCTGCTGGCGGGCCGCCCGGCCCGGACGATCGCCCTGCTCGGCCCGCCCGACCCGGCCGGCGACCCGGCGACCGCCCGGCTGCGCGCCCTGCTCGCCGAACGGGCCGGCAACTGGGCCGCGGCCCTGGACTGGTACCGGCACTTCCTGACCTCGGGCACGGCAGCGGGCGCGGCGGGCGCGGCGCCCACGGGCGGCTGCGCGCTCTGCGACCGCCCCGCCACCGGCACCTGCGGGGGCTGCGGCCGCGAGGCCTGCGCCGACCACCAGCACACCCCCGAGGCCGCCGCCTCGCCCCGCTGCGTGCACTGCGCCGGCCCCGCGCTGCGCGCCGTCCTCGACTGCGCCCGCCGGGCCGGCACCCCCGACGAAGCCGAACCCGTGCTCGCCCGCTGGGCCGAGGCGCTCGGCGACGGCGCCGCCGCCACACCCGTCCGGCTCGACCTCGCCCTGCTGCGGGCCGAACTCGGCCGGCTGGACGAAGCCCTGGCCGATCTGCCCGCGGATGCCCCGGCGGCCCGCGCCGCCGTCCTGGTCCGCCGGGCCGGCGCCGCCCTCGCCGCCGGTCGGCCCGGCCGGGCCGCCGTCGACCTGCGCCAGGCTCTGCGCCTGGCCCCGGGCGGCGAGGCAGCCGGCCGTGAGGCAGCCGGTCCTGAGACGCCGGGCCACGCGCGTGCCGCCGGAGCGCTCACCCTGCTCGCCGAGCACGAGGCGCACCAGGCCACCCTCGACGGCCGCCACCGGGAGGCCTGGGAGGCCTACCGCGAGCTGCTGCTCAGGGATCCGGCCCACCCCCGGCTGCTGCACGCCCTCGGCCTGGCCGGCTACCGGCTCGCCGCCGCCCCCGCAGCCGCCGGGACCCCCGCAGCCCCCGATGCCCCCGCAGCCGCCGGGACCCCCGCAGCCCCCGACGAGGAGGTCTGGGCCTGGACGCTCGGCTGCCTGGTCGCCGCCCTGCACCAGCCCGAGCTGTGGGCCGAGTCCGCCCGGATCACCGGCCGCACCCCCGAACCCCAGCGGCTGGCCACCGCCCGCGCCGGACTGCTCGACCGCCTCCGCGACGACCTGCGCGCCCTGGACCGGGCCGCCGGCCGCAGCGGCGACGAGGTCACCGCCTGGACGCTGCGCCTCGGCATGGAGGCGCACTGCGCGGACGGCTTCGCCCAGGAGGACGTCCGGATCACCCTGCCCGGCCGCCCGGCCCGCCGTCTCACCCTCGGCCCCGCCCTCGACCGGCTGCTCCGCGACCGGCCCGAACTCCCGGGCTGGGCCGAGGCCTTCGAGCAGGCCGTCCGGCCCTGGCGGCGGCCCGCCGGTCCCGCCGCGCCCGCGCCCACCCGGGCCCTCGGCCTGTTCGGCGACCTCGGTCCGCAGCGCTACCTCCAGCTCCAGGGCCGGCAGGCGGCCGCCGTCGCCGCCCTGGACGCGGTGCCCGAGCAGCGGCGCGGCGAGGACTGGCAGGCGCTGCTCGGTGAGTCGCTGGTCAGCCAGGCCCGCGAGCACCACCGCAACCAGGACTGGCGCGAGGCCCTGGACGGCCTCACCCGAGCCCGGTCCGTCCCCGGCGCCCGGCTGCCCGCGGACGTCGCCGCCATCGCCGCCGAGTCCGGCCTCAGGGCCGCCCGCGCGCTGCTCAAGAGCAGCCTGGACGACCAGGCCGGAGCCGCCGAACTCCTGGAGAAGGCCCTGGCGTTGGCCCCCGACGACCCCGAGGTGAGGGGTGACCTCGGCGCCACCTACGCCCAGTGGGCGCGCAAGATCAACAACGAGGACAAGGACTACCGCCGCGCCCTCGCCCTGCTGGAGAAGAGCCTGGAGCTGGTCCCCGGCGACCCGACCGCCCGGCACTTCCTGGAGGCCGCCCTCGGCAACCGGGCCGGCCAGCTCAGCCACCCCGACGCCACCGACGCGGAACTGGAGGAGGCCGCCGAGACCTGGCGGGCGCTGATCGAACTCAACCCCGACCCGGACCACCGGCTCGGCCTCGGCTTCGTGCTGCTCCAACTCGCCCGTTCGGCCGCCTTCGCCGACGACCGGCGGCGCGCCGTCGAGTGGATGGCCGAGGCGCTGCGCGCCGACCCGGAGTGGGAGGGCGGGACCGACCGCGAGGCCCCGCGCCGGGTGTCGGTGATGCTCGCCAACCACGTGATGGACGCCATGCAGGACCAGCCGTTCACCGCCCAGGCCGCGATGCTCCAGAAGGCCCGGTCCTACGACGACTCGACCGACATCCGCCGCCTGATGGTCAGCCTCTGGCGCGGCAAGGCCATCGGCCACTACGAGGGCCGCCGCTACCGCGCGGCGATCAAGCTGCTGGAGGAGGCGCTCGAACTGTCCGGCACCCCGGAGGACACCGACAAGCTGCGCCGCGAACTCGGCATCGTCTACGGCTCGTTCGCCGTCCAGCAGGCCAACGCCCGGAAGCTGCGCGAGGCCCGGGAGCTGGCCCGCACGGCCGTCGAGTACAGCCCGGACGACGTCGAGCTGCACGCCATGCAGATGCGGATCAACTCGCTCTACTGACGGCAACCGCACGGCAGTTGGCGTCGTCCTAGACCGTACGCCGCAGGCCGTGCGGTCCGCCCGAGCCGTTCCCGCCACCGTGAGGAGAGAGACCGCCCGCCATGCCACTGCACGAACCGTCGCCGTACGAGGTCCTGGGCGTCCCGCTCACGGCCGGCGTGCGCGAGATCAACCTGGCCGTCGGGCCGGCGATGAAGGCCGCCCGGTACACCCGGCAGCAGATCCAGGAGGCCGCCGCGCTGCTGCGCAACCCGGACCGGCGCCTGGAGGCGGACCTCCAGCGGCCCCTCCCGCCCGAGCCGGTCGACCAGGCCGCCGAACTGCTCGCCCCCGCGCTCGCCGAGCCGCTGCTGGTGATCGAGCGTCCACCGCTGCCGCCCGCCGCGCTGGCCGCCCTCCACCGCGCCGAGCTGGCCGCCGACTTCGCCGAGCCCGCCCCCGGCGGCGCCGACCCCGAACCGCCCGTCCCCGCCCGCTACGCGGCGGACCTCTCCGTGCTGCCGCAGATCGAGGTGCCCGAATGACCGACGCCCGCACCGATGCAGTTGCCGACGGGCGCCCCGACGCACCCGACGGCGGGGCCACCCCCGGGGCCCCGTTCGACGGCCACCGGCGGCTGGAGATCCCGCCCGGCGTGGAGGACGTCGACCTGGAGCAGGCGTTCGGCCGACTGCTCTTCCGGGCATCGCTGCTGGGCGGCAAGCTGACGGAGCAGAAGCAGGCCGCCCGGGCCGAACAGCGCGAACTGCTGGGCATCCTGGTCGAGGTGGACGACGCGCTCGCCGCCCTCGGCCTGGACCGCGAGCTGGTGGCGCTCGGGCGCGGCGCCGGACTGGAGGCCACCCGGCGGCGGCTGCTCGGGCAGCTCGCCAAGGCCAAGGTGCGGCCGATGCGGCTGGAGGGCATGACGGCGGACCCGGACCTGACCGAGATCGTGGGCACCGAGACCCGGCCCGGAGTGGCGCCGGAGACGGTGGTGCGGACGGTGGTGACCGGGTTCTTCTGGGGGGACGAGGTGCTGCGCCGGGCCCAAGTGGTGGTCGCCGCACCGGAGTCGGACCTCCCGGTCCCGCTGCCGGAACCCGAACGGGAACCCGAACCGGAAACCGAACCCGAACCCGAATCGGAACCCGAACCGGAACCGGAGACGCCCGAGGCCGCTGAGGCCACCGAAGTCACCGAAGACGCCGAAGTCACCGACGACCTCCCGCCCGCCACCGCCGAAGCCAGCGCGCCGGTCACCCGTGCCCAGCCCAAGGGGGCCCCGCCCCGGGCCCGCCGCCGGGGCGGCGCCGTGGCCAAGCAGGCCAAGCAGGCCAAGCAGGCCAAGCGCAAGAAGTAGCCAGGACCACGAGGGGCAAGAGGGGAACGACATGTACCGCACACTCGGCATCGACCTGGGCACCACCAACTCCGTGGTCGCCCACCTGCGCCGGGGCGAGCCGGAGATCATCTTCAACCGGCAGAACCAGGAGGCCACGCCCTCCGTGGTCGGCAGCGGCCGCAAGGGCGAGCTGCTGGTGGGGTCCACCGCGCGCAGCCGGATCGCCATCGACGGCGTCAACGTGATCCGCTCGGTCAAGCGCTTCATGGGCCGCAAGTTCAAGGACCCACAGGTCCAGGCGGCCCTGAAGGAGGTGGACTACAAGGTCACCGCCGGCACCGACGGCGACGTCAACGTCTGGTTCAACGGCCGCTCGTACACCCCGATCGAGATCTCCGCGATCATCCTGCACCGCCTCAAGGAGGACGCCGAGCAGCGCTTCGGCGAGCCCTTCCACCGCGCCGTCATCACCGTCCCCGCGTACTTCGGCGAGCGGCAGGTCGCGGCGACCCAGGAGGCGGGCCGGATGGCCGGCCTGCACGTGCTGCGGATCATCAACGAGCCGACCGCCGCCGCCCTCGCCTACGGCATCACCTCCGAGGCGGGTGACGAGGGACGGACCGTCCTGGTCTACGACCTCGGCGGCGGCACCTTCGACATCTCCATCCTGCTGCTGGTGCCCGGCTCGGTCTCGGTGCTCGGCATCGAGGGCGACAACCTGCTCGGCGGCGACGACTTCGACCGGGGGATCACCACCGCGCTGCTGGAGGACATCCGCGAGGAGTACGGCGCGGAGTACCAGCCGGACCTGCGCGACCGTCCCAAGATCGCCGCCACCGCCGAGACCATCAAGATCGAGCTCTCCCACCAGGAGTCCTCCGAGGTCATCCTGCCGGGCCTGGGCGCCGGGCAGCTGGTGCTGGAGACGGAGTTCGAGCGGGCCCGTTTCGAGGAGCTGATCGAGGCCCGGATCGAGCGGACCATCGAGCTGACCCACAAGGCCATCATGCAGGCCAACCTGACCGTCGGGGACATCGACGAGGTGGTGCTGGTCGGCGGCTCGACCGCGATCCCGCTGGTCGCCCGACGGCTCGGCGAGGTGTTCGGCCCCCGCCGGATCCGGCGCGGCGTCAACCCGATGCAGTGCGTGGCGCTCGGCGCGGCCGTGCAGTCGGCGCTGGTCGGCGAGGTGGAGTGCCCCGAGTGCCGGGCCCCCGGGGACCTGTCCGCCTCCAACTGCGCCAACTGCGCGACCACCCTGCTCGGCGGCGCCCGGGTCTCCTGCCCGACCTGCCACGTCCCGGTCGACGCCGATGCCGCCGCCTGCCCCAAGTGCGATCAGGCGCTGGACGGTTCGGGCTCCACCGGGGCCGGCGCGACGGTCCCGCGGCAGACCCGGGCCACGGCCGTGGTGCACGGCGGCAACTGCGCGCGCTGCGGCACCCCGGCGGCCCCCGGCGTCACCGCCTGCGAGCTGTGCGGGGAGCCGCTCAACTCGGCCGCCCCGGGCGGCACCAAGGTGGTCGGCACCGCCGCCGAGGACGTGGGTCTGCGCTGCGCCTCCTGCGGCGTGGTGAACCCGCCCGGCTGCGAGGTCTGCCCGGGCTGCGGCGAACTCGCGCAGGTCACCAACCCGTTCGACATCACCCCGAAGAACCTCGGCATCGAGCTGAACGACGGCCGCCTCGCCGTCATCATCCCCAAGAACACCAGCTACCCGACGAGTTCGCCGGTCAGCCGGGAGTTCGTGGTCTCCGGCAGCGGCCGGCAGCGGCTGGAGGTCGCGGTCTACGAGGGCGAGCACGAGATAGCCCAGCAGAACGAGCTGATCGGCCACCTCACCCTGCGGCTGCCCGAGGGTCTGGGCGGCCGCACCCCGGTGGAGGTCTCCTTCGGCCTCGACCGGGACCGCACCATCACCCTGTCGGTGCGCATCCAGGGCGGCGCCGAGAAGACCGTCAAGCTCGAACGGGTCACCCTCGACCCCGAGTTGAAGGTGCAGGTCGAGGAGCAGCAGCGGCAGATCGAGTCCTTCACCGACCGCTGGGGCGGCGAGCTGACCGAGGCCGAACTGCGCGAGGCGCAGCGGCTGATGGACAGTCTGGACGATCTGGCGGCCGGGCAGACCCGCGGCCGGTCGGTGGACGCGGCGCTGGAGCGGGCCCAGCAGCAGCTCAAGGCCCAGCGCTGGGTGCGGGGTTCGGAGGCGTACCTGAGCCTGTTCATCCACTACTGCGAGAAGCACCTCGACCCGAGCGACCTGGACCGGCTGCGGTCGGTGGCCGCCGAGCTGCGGCTGCGCCGCGAGGCCGCCGACTGGGAGGGCGCGGTGCGCGCGGCCCAGCGGGCGGACGAGCTGTGCGACTCGCTCGGGCACACCATGCGGATGCTCACCATGTGCAACGTCTACGTGACCCAGAACATGGTCTCGCCCGCCCTGGCTCAGCTGATCATGGCCGAGCTGCGCGGGCTGGACGCGGCCGTGGAGGCGCCCAACATGGCCGAGGTCAACACCCACATGTCGAACCTGCTGGCCCTGTACGCGCAGGCGCAGCGGGAGCTGGGCAGCGAGCCGGCCCAGGAGTCGCTCGGCCCGGTGCGGCCGGAGGAGGCGGGGCCGCGATGAGCGCCGTACGAGCCGTGACGGCCCCGCAGGACGCGCAGGGCACGCCGGACGCACCGGACGCGCAGGCCCTGGAGGCCCCGCTGGAGGCCCCGCAGGCCCCCGAGGTGCTGTGTCCGCTGTGCAAGGTCCCGGCGCAGGCGCAGGCCCTGCGCTGCCCCTCCTGTCGGGAGGACCTGTCCGTGCTGTTCCGGCTGCGTTACGCCGGACGGATCGACTACAACGGGGCGCTGGACGCCCTGGCGGCCGGGAACGGGGCCCTCGCCCTGGGGCTGCTGCACCGTGCGGTGGCGGCCGAGCCCGGGCTGCATCCGGCCCTGGAGCTGCTGGAATCACTGAGTGTCGCCGCTCCCGCGGGGGCGGTACGGGGGGGACGGGGGGCCGACACGCCCTAGGACGGGGCAATCCGGCGTGCGGAGGCGTGGATCGCTTGTGATCGTGATCGATGTGTGATCGTCACACTTCGACCCGCTCTGCTCACAAGGAGTGACGCAATGCGTATGCGTACCACCATCGCCGCCACCGCCCTGACCGCGGCGGCGGTCCTCGCCGGAACCGGGACCGCCTTCGCCGGTGAGGCCACCGCCAACGGCGCCGCCATCGGCTCGCCCGGCATCCTCTCCGGCAACGTGATCCAGGTCCCGATCAACCTGGAGGCCAACGTCTGCGGGAACTCGATCAACCTCATCGGGCTCCTCAACCCGACTGCGGGCAACGTCTGCATCAACAAGTGACCCCGCGCGCTGGGGCCGTCCGTCGAGTCCGACGGCCGGCCCCAGCGCCGTGTCCGTTCCCCCCGTTCGGGGGTGGTGGCGCGGGGCCGGGGCCGCGAGCATGGTCCCTGTCCCGCACCGCCGTCCCCAGGAGTCAGCCCGTGCCGACCACGCCGACCCCACGCAGCTACGCCTCAGGAACCGCGGACGTCCCGCTGCTCGGCGACACCATCGGGGAGAACCTCGACCGCGCGGTGCGCGCCTTCCCCGAGCGCGACGCCCTCGTCGACCGGGCCACCGCACGCCGCTGGACCTACGCCGAACTCGCCGCCGACGTCGACGCCCTGGCGCTCGGCCTGCTGGAGCTCGGGATCGCCAAGGGGGACCGGGTCGGCATCTGGGCCCCCAACTGCGCCGAGTGGACGCTCACCCAGTACGCCACCGCCAAGCTCGGCGCGATCCTCGTCACGGTCAACCCGGCCTACCGCGCCCACGAATTGGAGTACGTGCTCAACCAGGCCGGCATCCGGCTGCTGGTCGCCGCCGAGCGCTTCAAGACCTCCGACTACGCCGCGATGATCGAGGAAGTCCGCCCCCGCTGCCCCGAGTTGGAGCACGTCCTGCTGCTCGGCAGCCCCGCCTGGGACGCCGTGACCGAAGCCGGCCGGCAGGCCGACCCCTCCCGACTCGCCGAACGCGGGCGCGAGTTGGCGCCCGACGACCCGATCAACATCCAGTACACCTCCGGGACGACGGGCTTCCCCAAGGGCGCGACGCTCTCGCACCACAACATCCTCAACAACGGCTACTTCGTCGGCGAGCTGCTCGACTACACCGAGCAGGACCGGATCTGCGTCCCCGTCCCCTTCTACCACTGTTTCGGCATGGTGATGGGCGCCCTGGCCGCCACCTCGCACGGCGCCTGCATGGTCATCCCCGCCCCCTCCTTCGAACCCGGCGCCACCCTGGCCGCCGTCGCCGCCGAACGCTGCACCTCGCTGTACGGCGTGCCGACCATGTTCATCGCCGAGCTGGCCGACCCGGACTTCGACCGCTACGACCTCGGCAGCCTGCGCACCGGCATCATGGCCGGCTCGCCCTGCCCGAGCGAGGTGATGAAGGAGGTCATCGGGTGGATGGGCATGACGCAGGTGTCCATCTGCTACGGCATGACCGAGACCTCGCCGGTCTCCACCCAGACCCGGGTCGACGACCCGGTCGAGCGCAGGGTCGCCACGGTGGGCCGGGTCGGCCCGCACCTGGAGGTCAAGGTGATCGACCCGGCCACCGGCCGCACCCTCCCGCGCGGCGAACCCGGCGAGCTGTGCACCCGCGGCTACTCCGTCATGCTCGGCTACTGGGGCGAGCCCGAGCGCACCGCCGAGGCCGTCGACGCCGCCCGCTGGATGCACACCGGGGACCTCGCGGTGATGGACGAGGACGGCTACCTCGCCATCACCGGCCGGCTCAAGGACATGGTGATCCGCGGCGGCGAGAACCTCTACCCGCGCGAGATCGAGGAGTTCCTCCACGCCCACCCGGACATCCTCGACGTCCAGGTCGTCGGCGTCCCCGACGCCAAGTACGGCGAGGAGCTGATGGCCTGGATCCGGATGCGGGAGGGCGCCGAGCCGCTCACCGCCGAGACCGTCCGCGCGTACTGCGCCGGCCGGCTCGCCCACGTCAAGATCCCGCGCTACGTGCACGTGGTCGAGGAGTTCCCGATGACGGTCACCGGGAAGATCCGCAAGGTCGAGATGCGCGCGGAGGCCCGGCGGATCCTGGGGCTGTAGACCCCGGCGGCGCAACCGGGGCGCCCCTCCGCCCGGGTGCGTCCGGGGAGCGCGGTGGCCCGCCCGGCGGGAGAGTGTGATCATGCCCCTCGACGTCACAGTGGAACGCCTGATCCCCCTCCCGCCCGCCACCGTCGCCGCCTACGCGATGGACTGGCGCCACGACTCCGAGTGGACCCGGGGCATCCGCACCGCCACCCTCACCCGGGAGGCCGACGGCGGCGGCTTCGGCGTGGGCGCCGAGGTCACCCGGACCGCGCGCTTCCTGGGCCGGTCCTTCTCGTACGTGCTGCGCGTGGCACGCCACGACCCGCCGACGGTCCTCGACATGGTCTCCGTCGCCGGGCCGATGCCCATGCGCGTCACCTACACCTTCGAGCCCACCCAGACCGGTACCTTCGCCCGCATCCGCGTCCGCGGCGGCTTCCGCCTGACCGGCCCGCTGATGTCCCGCCAGGTGCGCGGCGCGCTCACCGCGGACCTGCGCGCCCTGGAGGGACGGCTCGGACGGTGACCGCCACCGGCCGTCTCCCCCGGGTGGCCGGCCCCGCACCCCGCGTTCCCCTTCCTCCGGTAGGGTGCGCCGACACCGCAGCCGGATCCGGAGAGGCACAGCGCATGAGTTCGTCGCCGACGGCGGCCGGGCCGGGGGAGCTGCGGCGGCACCTGGGGGTGGTCGACGCCGTGGTGATCGGGCTGGGCTCGATGATCGGCGCGGGCGTCTTCGCCGCGCTGGCGCCCGCCGCCGGGGCAGCGGGATCCGGGCTGCTGGTCGGCCTGGCGCTGGCCGGCGTGGTGGCCTACTGCAACGCGACCTCCTCGGCCCGGCTGGCCGCCCGCTACCCGCGGTCCGGCGGCACCTACGTCTACGGCCGGGAGCGGCTCGGCGACTTCTGGGGGTACCTGGCCGGCTGGGGCTTCGTCGTCGGCAAGACCGCCTCCTGCGCGGCGATGGCCCTCACGGTCGGCTCCTACGTGTGGCCCGCCCAGGCCCACGCCGTCGCGGTCGCGGCCGTGGTGGCGCTGACCGCCGTCAACTACGTCGGCGTGCAGAAGGCCGCCCGGCTGACCAGGGCGATCGTCGCCGTCGTCCTGGCGGTGCTCGCCGCCGTCGTCACCGCCTGCCTGGCCGGCGGCGAGGCCGACACCGGCCACTGGGCCGTCGGCGCGGACGCCGGCTTCCACGGCGTGCTCCAGGCCGCCGGCCTGCTGTTCTTCGCCTTCGCCGGGTACGCCCGGATCGCCACCCTCGGTGAGGAGGTCCGCGACCCCCGGCGCACCATCCCCCGCGCGATCCCGCTCGCCCTCGGCATCACCCTGGTGGTCTACGCCGCCGTCGCCCTCGCCGTGCTGGCCGTCCTCGGCCCCGAGCGCCTCGCCCACAGCGCCGCGCCACTGGCCGACGCCGTCCGGGCCGCCGGAGCACCCGCCCTCGCCCCCGTGGTGCGGGCCGGCGCGGCGGTCGCCGCCCTCGGCTCGCTGCTCGCCCTGATCCTCGGCGTCTCGCGCACCACCCTGGCGATGGCCCGCGACCGCCACCTCCCGCACCCGCTGGCCGCCGTCCACCCCCGCTTCGGCGTCCCGCACCGCGCGGAGCTGGCCGTCGGCGCCGTGGTCGCCCTGGCCGCCGCCCTCGGCGACCTCCGCGGCGCGATCGGCTTCTCCTCCTTCGGCGTCCTGGCCTACTACGCCGTCGCCAACGCCGCCGCCTGGACCCTCACCCCCGCCGAGGGCCGCCCCCCGCGCGCGGTCCCCCTCCTCGGCCTGGCCGGCTGCCTCGCCCTCGCCTTCGCCCTGCCCGCCGCCTCCGTCCTGTGGGGCGCCGCCGTCCTCGCCCTCGGCGCCGCCGCCCACCTCGTGCGCAGGGCCCTCGCGCGCCGCGACTGAGCCCCGGGAAGAGCGAACGGCCAGCGAGGGCAGCAGCCCTCGCCGGCCGTCGGGTCCGTGCCGGTCAGCGGGCGCCCCAGGCCTCGTCGGTCGGGACGACCTCGCGGCCCAGCGGCATCAGCGAGATCGGGATCATCTTGAGGTTCGCCCAGCCGAAGGGGATTCCGATGATCGACAGGAACAGCGGAATGCTGGTCACCAGGTGCGCGATCGCCAGCCACCACCCGGCGAACACCAGCCAGATCACATTGCCGACGCAGGACGCGGCGCCGGCGCCCGGCTTCTCCACCGTCGTCCGCCCGAACGGCCACAGGATGAAGCCGGCGATCCGGAACGAGGCGATGCCGAACGGGATCGTTGCCGGGCGCTCCGGTTCGCGCGGCGAGCGTGCTGCGGTTCCGGCGTCCGACCGGGATGGGAGCGGCGCAGTCGACGGAGCTCTCCCGGGACCGGGACGCTGCGGTGAGCGGCGTGGTCGGGGCCCCGACCACGCCGGATAGCGGCGAACGCCGGCCCAGTCCAGGGAGCGGGGCCCCGCAAACGCGCCACGCCCCGCCGGGCGTGTGCGGCGATCGGTGGGGGTGTTCGCTCAGCCGTCCTTCGGCTACTCGGTGATCTGGATGAGCCGCACCGGGCAGAGCGAGGCGGTCTGCCTGACCAGCGTGTGCAGCTCCGCGGGTGGCTCCTCCTGGAGCAGCGTCACGATGCCGTCGTCGTCCTGGTCGAAGACGTCGGGGGCGCGCATGACGCACTGGCCGGCCGACACACACCGGTCGGGGTCGACGCTGACACGCATAGTGGTTGTACCTCGCTCTGTGGGGTGAACTTCGGTGGAGTGGACCTCTGTGGGCTGAACGGTCACCAGGTGACGGGGAGCTCGTGGACGCCGTAGACCAGGGCCTCGTCCTTGAACTTGAGCTCGGACACCGGGACGGCCAGCTTGAGGCCGGGGATGCGCCGGAAAAGGGTGCCGAAGACGACTTCGAGTTCGATCCGGGCGAGGTTCTGGCCGATGCACTGGTGGATGCCGTAGCCGAAGGCGAGGTGGCTGCGGGCCTCCTCGCGGCGGATGTCGAGGGTGTCGGCGTCGGGGAAGACGCTCTCGTCGTGGTTGGCGGAGTTGTTGAGCGGCAGGATGCCCTCGCCTGCCTTGATGACGGTGCCGTCGATCTCGATGTCCTCCAGCGCGACCCGGGCGGTGCCGGAGTCGGAGATGCTGAAGAACCGCAGCAGTTCCTCCACCGCGCCGGGCAGCAGCTCGTGGTCGGCCTTGACGGCGTCGAGCTGCTCGGGGTGCTCCAGCAGGCCGAGCACGCCGAGCGAGATCATGTTGGCGGTGGTCTCGTGCCCGCCGACCAGCATCAGCCGGGCCATGGTGACGATGTCGGTGTGGTCGGCGATCGGCTCTTCGCGGTTCTTCTCGATGAACCGGCTGATCAGGTCGTCGCCGGGTTCGGCCTCCTTGGCGGTGATCAGCCTGTCCAGGTACATGTCCAGGCCGACGACCGCGGCGCCGTACTCCTCCGGGCTGATGTCGTGGTTCATCATCAGCGCCGACCACTCCTCGAACTGCGGGTGGTCCTCGTACGGGACGCCGAGCAGCTCGCAGATCACCAGCGAGGGCACCGCCAGCGAGAGTGCGGCCACCAGGTCGACCGGTCCGCCGGCCGCGAGCATCGCGTCGATCCGGGCGTCCACGATCTCCTGGATCCGGGGGCGCAGCGCGCGCATTCGGCGGGCGGTGAACTCGGGGATCAGGTAGCGGCGCTGGGCGGTGTGCTCCGGCGGGTCCATGGAGAGCAGCATGAGGCGGACCTCGCGGAGCATCTCCTCGGGGATGTGGAACTGGTGCGGGTAGCCGGGCAGTTTGAGGTTGGAGCTCACGCGGGAGTCGCCGAGCACCGTCTTGACGTGCTCGTGCGTGGTGACCAGCCAGGCCGGCTTGCCGGTGACCTTGAGTACCGCCTGGGAGATCGGCTCGTTCTCACGGAGCTTGGCGTACTGCGCCGGCGGGCTGAACGGACAGGTGCGGGTCATCGGGAAGTTCGGCAGTTCGGTCGCCAGGTGGTCCTGGGTCATGGTGCCCTCTCGGAGTCGGGTTCGACTGGTCGGATCGATCCGCCTGGGTCACCAGGTGACGGGCAGTTCGTACATGCCGTAGACGATGGCGTCGTCCTTGAACTTGAGCTCGGACATCGGGACGGTGAGCCTGAGGCCGGGGATGCGCCGGAACAGGGTCTCGTAGACCATTTCGAGTTCGATCCGGGCGAGGTTCTGGCCGATGCACTGGTGGATGCCGTAGCCGAAGGCGAGGTGGCTGCGGGCCTCGCGCCGGATGTCGAGGGTGTCGGCGTCGGGGAAGACGCTCTCGTCGTGGTTGGCGGAGTTGTTGAGCGGCAGGATGCCCTCGCCTGCCTTGATGACGACTCCGTCGATCTCGATGTCCTCCAGTGCGACCCGGGCGGTGCCGGCGTCGGAGATGCTGAAGAACCGAAGCAACTCCTCGACGGCCTTGGGCAGCAGGGTGGAGTCGGCCTTGACCGCGGCGAGCTGGTCGGGGTGCTCCAGCAGGGCCAGAGTGCCCAGCGCGATCATGTTGGCGGTGGTCTCGTGGCCGGTGACCAGCATCAGCCGGGCCATGCTCACGATGTCGGCATGCTCGACGGAGGGCTCGGCGCGGTTGGCCGCGATCAGTCGGCTGATCATGTCGTCGCCCGGCGTGGTCTCCTTGTTGGTGACCAACTGGTCGACGTACTGGTCGAGTTCGTAGTGCGCCAGGCCGCGCTCCGCGTCGCTGATGTCATGGTTCATGATCTGGCCGGCCCAGTGCTCGAAGCGCGGGTGGTCCTCGTAGGGGACGCCGAGCAGCTCGCAGATCACCAGCGAGGGCACCGGCAGTGCGAGTGCGGCCACCAGGTCCAGCGGGCCGCCCTCGGCCAGCATCGCATCGATCCGGGCGTCCACGATCTGCTGGATCCGGGGGCGCAGCGCGCGAATCTGGCGCAGGCTGAACTCGGGCGCCAGCAGCCGGCGCTGGACGGTGTGTTCGGGCTGGTCCATGGAGAGGAAGGTGAGCGGGACGGCCTGCAGCATCTCCTCGGGCACCGGCACCTGCAGCGGGTAGCCGGGCAGCTTGAGGTTGGCGCTCACCCGGGAGTCGCCGAGGATCTTCTTCATGCTCTCGTAGGTGCTGACCAGCCAGGTGGGCTTGCCGTTGACCTTGAGGACCGCCCGAGAGATCGGCTCGCTCTCACGGAGCTTGGCGTACTGTGCCGGCGGGCTGAAAGGGCAGGAGCGCGGCATCGGGAAGGCCGGCGGCTGGGTGGCCGGACGTTCTTGGTCGGCAGTCTGGGTCATGGTGCCCTCTCGAACTCACTGGAACGAACTCATTCGAACCCGCATGCGTCGGAACTCGCGTGCGTCGCATGCGCGAGCACGCTGATCCGGGCACGCTGATCCCGGTGTGAGGAAGGCCCCCGGCGCGAAGAAGCCCTCCGCCCCTCCGCGCGAGGAAGGCCCCGGTGCGAGGAGAACCCGGGCGCGTGGAGCGGCCATCCGTACGGCGCATTCGACCGCTGTTCGCACGTTAGGCGGCCCGATCACCGCACCACACCCCCTGCCGACCCCTACCGCGTGGCCTGTGTCGCGACCCGGGCCGATCCGGCTCGCGCCCCTGCTGGGCTAGGGGCCGCTAGGGGTCCAGTCGGGCCGTCGCAGCGCGTTAGCGTCGGGACCGGATCACTTGCCATGCACCCCGAACACGTCTGTCGACTGAGGTGGTTACCGTGCCCCTGGAGCCCAGCGCCAAGGGAACCGTCCCGTTCGGGGAGTACCGAACCTGGTACCGCGTCACCGGCGACCTCCGAGCGGAGAAACCGGCCGTGGTGGTGGTGCACGGCGGTCCCGGCAGCACCCACGACTACCTGCTGCAGCTGACCGAACTCGCCGAGCAGGGCTGGCCGGTGGTGCACTACGACCAGCTCGGCAACGGTGGCTCGACCCATCTGCCCGACAAGGGTGCCGACTTCTGGAAGACCGACCTCTTCGCCGCCGAACTGACCAACCTGCTGAGCGAACTGGGCATCGCCGACGACTACGTGCTGTTCGGCCAGTCCTGGGGCGGCCTGCTCGCCGCGAAGCACGCGATGACCCGGCCGGCCGGACTGCGCGGCTTGGTGGTGGCCAACTCGCCCGCCTCCTACCCGCTGTGGCTCAGTGAGATGGCCGTGCTGCGCGCGCAGCTGCCGTCGGACGTGCAGGAGACCCTGCTGCGGCACGAGGCGGCCGAGACCTTCGAGTCGCCCGAGTACCTGGCCGCCATGCGGGTCTTCTACGACCGTCACGTGTGCCGGATCCTGCCCTGGCCGAAGGACTTCCTCTCCTCCTTCATGGAGATCTACAACGACCCGACCGTGTACTACACGATGAACGGGCCCAACGAGTTCCACGTGATCGGCACCCTCAAGGACTGGTCGATCATCGACGAACTGGACGCGATCCGGACGCCGACGCTGCTGATCAGCGGCAGGTACGACGAGGCCACCCCGGTGACGATGCAGCCCTACTTCGACCGCATCCCCAACGTGCGTTGGGAGATCTTCGAGAACTCGAGCCACTGCCCGCACCTGGAGGAGTCGGATCGCTTCACCGAGGTGATGGTGGGCTTCCTGAAGGAGCTGGCGCAGCCGGTGCGGGAGAGCCGGTCATGACGAAGCGAACAGCGATGATCTTCCCCGGTATGGGCCCGGCCACCTTCGACGACGTCGGCCGGTTCATGGTGGCCAACCGCTTCGCCAGGGAACTGGTCACGGTCGCCGACGAGGTCCTCGGCTACTCCCTGGTGGACGCCTTCCGCGAGGCCGAGGGCGACTACTCCGAGGCAGCCCAGGTGGCCTTCCTGGTCAACTGCCTGGCCAGCGCCGACTGGGCGCAGGATGCCCTCGGCGTCGAAGCCGAGGCCGTCCTCGGCCCCAGCTTCGGCGAGAAGGCGGCGGTCGCCTTCGCCCAGTCGCTCTCGATGCCCGAGGCCGTGCGGATGACCGCGGAACTCGCGCGCTGCATGGACGAGTACTTCAGCCAGGAGCACACCGACATCGTGGTGCTCTCCTTCGTCCGTACTCCCGAGGAGAAACTGGGCGAGATCCTCGCCGAGCTGGACGAGCAGGGCGAGTGGCACGACATTTCCTGCTACATCGACGAGGGCTTCTACATGCTCTCGCTGCGCGAGTCCCGGGTGGAGTGGATGCAGCAGCGGCTGCGCGCGATCGGTGGGATGCCGCTCTACACCATGCGTCCGCCGCTGCACTCGGGCGCCTTCGCCGGGCTGCGGGACAAGGCCGAGCGCGAGGTGCTGTCCACCCTGCACTTCACCGACCCGAAGCTGCCGGTGGTGGCCGACCAGGACGGCGCGCTGCTCACCACGGCCGAGCAGGTGCGCACGATGCTGCTGGACAGCATCGTGCGTCCGCTGCGCTGGCCGGACGCGGTGGCCGGTCTCAAGCGGCTCGGCGTCGAGCGGGTCTGTGTCGCGGGCCCTGACAGCCTGTTCGGCCGAGTCCCGTGCACCACGGGGAACTTCGAGGTCGTGCCGGCCAACCCCCGGCTGGCGATGACCCCCAGGCGCCGGTCCGCCGTCGGCTGAGCGCCGAGGCGAGGGTCCGGCCCCTCCTGGAACGCACCTGGCAGAACGCGCCGACGCCGGTCGGCGCCGCCCGAGCACACCGGCGCCGCTTCGGCGCCGTCCGAGCACACTACGACGAGCAACGACAGTGATGGAGTGACCATGTGGGACGAGAAGTTCGAAGAGACGCTGCGCCGCTTCCTGCCCTTCCTGCCCCCGGGCGAGCAGTTGGAGAGCGACACCCCGCTGCGTGAGCTGGGCCTGGACTCGCTCGGCACCGTGGAGCTCCTGGGCAACCTGGAGGCGGCCTACGACGTCCGCTTCCTGGACGACGCGCTGACCCCGGAGACCTTCGAGACCCCCGCCGTGCTCTGGAAGGCCATGGCGGGCATGCTGATCGGCACCGAGGCCTGACGGGGCGGGGAGGGGCACGAAAGGGCCACCACGATGGATGACACCGTGGACCTCGCGCTGTCCGGGCGTTTCCTGCGCGGACTCGCCAAATCGGCGGACCGCCCCGCAGTGCTGGCAGGCGGGACCAGCCTGACCTACCGGGAGCTGCACGAGCGCGCGTTGCTGCTGGCCGGTTCGCTGCTGGCCCACCTGCCGTCGCGGCCGGCGGCGATCGGCGTGCTGGCGGGCAAGGGCCCCTCGGCGTACGCGTCGATCCTGGCCGGCCTGTACACCGGGATCACCGTGGTCCCGCTGCAACCGGCCTTCCCCGCCGCCCGCACCCGGCAGATGATCGAGGCGAGCGGAGTCGGTGCGCTCATCGCCGACGACGACTCGCTGCCGGCCCTGGTCGGGCTGCGGGCGGAGGGCGTCGACCTCCCGGTGCTCTTCGCCCCCGGCGGTCAGCCGCAGCCGGCCGTACCGCTGGCGGCGGGCAGCGCGCTGTCCGCGCCGATGCCGGTGCGCGGCGAGGACACCGCGTACGTCCTGTTCACCTCGGGCTCGACGGGCCGGCCCAAGGGCGTTCCGGTCACCCACACCAACACCCATCACTACTTCGGCCTGCTCGACGAGCGGTACGACTTCGGTCCCGAGGACGTCTTCTCGCAGAACTTCGACCTCAACTTCGACTGCGCGATGTTCGACCTGTTCTGCGCCTGGGGAGCCGGTGGCACGCTGGTCGTTCCGCCGCCGCAGGCCTACCGGGACATGCCGCGGTTCATCGCGGACAACGGCCTGACCGTCTGGTTCTCCACCCCCAGCGCGATCGCGCTGGTGCGGCGGATGGGGGGTCTCGGGCCCGCCGGCATGCCCTCGCTGCGCTGGAGCTTCTTCGCCGGAGAGGCGCTGAGCTGCCAGGATGCGGGCGACTGGCTGGCGGCGGCGCCGGATTCGACGCTGGAGAACCTCTACGGGCCGACCGAGCTGACCATCACCGTCGCCGCCCACCGCTGGGCGGGCGAGGACGCGCTCAACGGCATGGTGCCGATCGGTTCGGTGCACGGCGGACACCAGGTCCTGCTGCTCGGCCCCAGCGGCGAGGACGATGCCGTCGAGGGAGAACTGTGCATTGCCGGACCACAGTTGACTGCCGGATACCTCGATCCCGGCGACGACGTGGGGCGGTTCTTCGACCGCAACGGCCGGCGCTTCTACCGCACCGGGGACCGGGTTCGCCGGGCGGACGGTGGTGAGCTGCTCTACCTGGGCCGGGACGACGCGCAGGTGCAGGTGCTCGGGGTGCGGGTGGAGCTGGCCGAGGTGGACGCCGCGGTGCGCAGCTGCCCCGGCGTGCAGGACGCGGTCACCGTGGCGATCGCGGCTCAGGGCTCGGTGGAGCTGGTGGTCTTCTACACCGGCGAGGTCGTGCCGCCGGCTCAACTCGCCCGTGACCTGCGCAAGGTGCTACCGGTGGCGATCGTCCCCAAGCGCTACCGGCACCTGGCCGAGTTCCCGCTGAACTCGAACCGAAAGATCGACCGCAAGCAGCTCGCACTCCAGGCCGCGACGACATCCGATTGAGGCTCACGATGGAGAGGACGGACACACGCCGTGAGTGGTGACGCGATACCGCAGGCCGCGCCCGCCGTGCTGGTGCACGGTGTGCTCGACGAGGCGACGGCAGACGTCGCGCCCGGTGCCGTCGCGGTCAGCGACCGGGACGGGCGATGGACCTACCAGGAGCTCGGCGAGTACAGCCACGCGGTCGACGCGTGGCTGGAGTCGCGCGACGTGCGCCCCGGTGACCGGGTGCTGGTTCAACTGCCGAGCAACCGGGCGCTGGTGGCGCTGTTCTACGGCACGGCCCGGCGCGGTGCGGTGCTGGTGCCGCTGAACCCGGGCATGAAGGAGTACCACCTGCGTTCGGTGCTCGCCAACGCCGAGCCCCGGCTGGTGATCGTCGCCGACACTGCGGTGGACCGGATCTCCGGGCTCTCGCCGGTCGAGGTACTGGGCTTCGGCGAGGTCTGGCCCGAGGTGACGGCTCTGCACGGTGCCGGCGCGCGGGCCTCGGTCCAGGAGGTCGACGCCGACGCGGTCGCCGTCCTGGTCTACACCTCCGGCAGTACCGCCGCGCCCAAGGGTGTGATCTGCCCGCACCGTCAGATGGTCTTCGCCTCCAGGGCGATCAACCAGGAACTCGGCTACCGCCCCGACGACGTGGTGTTCTGCCGGTTCCCGATCTCCTGGGACTACGGGCTCTACAAGATCCTGCTCGCCGCGCTCGGCCGCTCGGAACTGGTGCTGGCCGACACCGACTCGGACCTGGTGCTGCTCAAGCGGATCCGTGAGAGCGGCGCGACCGTGGTGCCGATCGTGCCCTCGCTGGCGGCGATGATCTGCTCCCTCGCCGAGCGCGACCCGGGCGGCGAGTCCAAGGTGCGACTGTTCACCAACACCGGCGCCGCGCTGCCGAAGACCACGGTGGACGCGCTGCGCACGGCCTTCCCCGGCGTCGAGGTGGTCCGCCAGTTCGGCCAGACCGAGTGCAAGCGCATCTCGGTGCTGCCGCCCGAGTTCGAGGACGCCAAGCCCACCTCGGTGGGCCGTCCGCTGCCGGGCACCAGGGTGCTGATCCTCGACGAGGACGGCAATGAGGTGCCCACCGGCGTGGCCGGCGAGATCGTGGTCGAGGGCCCGCACGTGATGCCCGGCTACTGGCGGGCGCCCGAGCTCACCGCCAAGGCCTTCCGTACCGACCCGGTAAGTGGGCAACGGCGCTTGCACACCGGTGACTTCGGCAGTGTGGACGAGGACGGGTTCCTCTACTACGAGGGCCGTCGGGACGACATGTTCAAGCGCAAGGGCGTGCGGATGAGCACGATCGAGATCGAGGCGGCCGCGATGGACATCCCCGGTGTCCGGGCCGCAGCGGTGCTGCCGCCGACCGAGGATCGCGACCTCGCGGTCTGCGTGGTGGGCGACCTGGCGCCGCACACCGTGCTGCGAGAGCTGTCGCTGCGCCTGGAACCGGCCAAGGTGCCGGGCCTGTGCCGGATGGTCGAGGAGCTGCCGCTCACGCTGCACGGCAAGCACGATCGCAGGAAGCTCGCTCTACTCTTCGAAGGGGCCACCCCGTGACCGGCTACGCCGAGCTTGCCAAGCGCTTCGGTACTCCGTCGTACGTCTACGACCTGGACCGCGTCGCGGCCGCCCGACGCGACCTGTTCGCCGCGCTGCCCGAGGAGGTCGAGCTCTTCTACGCGGCGAAGGCGAACCCGCACCCCGAGCTGCTGCGCGAGATGCGCGCCGGCGAGGGCCGGCGCTGCCGGGCGGAGATCAGCTCCACCGGTGAGCTCGCCGCGGTGCTGAGCGCGGGCTTCCAGGGCAGCGAGATCCTCTACACCGGCCCCGGCAAGACCGAGGGGGAGCTGACCGAGGCGCTGAGCGCCGGGGTGCGGCTCTTCTCGGTCGAGTCGCTGGGTGATCTGCGCAACGTCGGCGCGGTCGCCACCCGGCTGGGCGTGGTCGCCACCTGCCTTCTGCGGGTCAACAGCGCCAGTGCCAGCGCCACGTCCAGCATCCGGATGACCGGGGTGCCCTCCCAGTTCGGCTTCGACAGCGAGACACTGCCCGCGCTGCGCGAGCAGGTCTTCGACGTGCCGGGCACGGACGTGGCGGGCGCGCACTTCTTCCCGCTCAGCAACGCCAAGGACGAGGCGAGCCTGATCGGGGAGTTCCAGCACACCATCGCGGTGGCCGCCCGAGTGCAGGACGAGCTCGGCACGCGCTTTCGCTTCGTCGACATCGGCGGCGGCTTCTCGGTGCCGTACGCGGTCCGCGGCGAGCGGCCGGTGTACGGCAACCTGCGTGAGGCGATGGCGATTTCGCTGGACGAGTCGTTCCCCGGCTGGCGCAGCGGCGAGGTGAGGATCGCGGTCGAGTCCGGGCGCTACCTGGTCGGTGACAGCGGCACTCTGATGGTTGGCGTGGTCAACCTCAAGGAGAGCCGCGGCCGGCGCTTCGTGATCCTGGACGGCGGGATCAACACCTTCGGCGGCATGTCCGGGCTGGGCCGGATCATGCCGGTCTCGGTGCGCCTGGACGACGAGGGGGTCCCGCTCGACCAGATCGCCAGCCTGGTCGGACCGCTCTGCACTCCGGGCGATGTGCTCGGCCGCGACATCGAGCTGCCCGCGTTGGCGCCCGGGGACGTGGTGAGCATCCCCAACGCCGGCGCCTACGGTCCGACGGCCAGCCTGCTGATGTTCCTCGGACGCCCGGCACCGACCGAGATCCTGGTCCGCGGCGAGGAGTTGATCTCGGTGTCGCGGATCGAGCACGTCCGCGCCTACGAGCTCGGCCAGGAGCTGTGATGTCGCTGCCCGCAGAGCAGAACAAGGCCGTCGCCGCCGCGCAGAACCTTCCCGCCGTGGTCAAACGGGACGCGCCGGTGATCGTCGCGGGCGGCACCTCCGACTCGCACACCTGGAATCTGGTCTTCCTGCAGCTGCTGCTGGAGGAGATGGGGTTCGACGTGGTGAACCTGGGCCCCTGCGTGCCCACCGACCTGCTGGTGAGCGAGAGCCTGGCCCGCCGTCCGGTGCTGCTGGTGGTCAGCAGCGTCAACGGGCACGGCTTCCAGGACGGCATCCGGATGATCGGCAAGGTACGCGAGCGAGACGAGCTGAGCGCCGTCCCGGCGGTGATCGGCGGCAAGCTGGCCATCGCGGGCGCCCAGAGCGCCGATCAGCTGGCCGAGTTGATCGCGGCCGGCTACGACGCGGTCTTCGACGACGGGGCGGAGGGGATCGCCTCCTTCCGGCGGCTGCTCGACTCGCTCCCGCAGCGGGTGCTGACGTGACCGGGGGCGAGGTCGGCGGGCTCGGCGAGGTGGTCGGGTCCGGCGGGTACGGCGAGGTCGCCGGGTTCGGCGGCTTGGGCGCGTTCGTCCGCCGGGCGCACCGGGCGGGCGACCTCGTGGTGCAGCCCCGGATGGGGATGAGCGATCCGGAGCTGATGCGGGCCGGACTGCTGGCCACCAAGGGTGCCGCCGGCCGTACGGTCGGCACCGTCACCCTGGACAGCTACACCCGGGTGAACGACCTGGATTCCGCCGAGCTCGCCCTGCTGGAAGGCGTATCGCTCAACGGCTACCCGATCGTCAGCCATGATCCGGAGACCACCAGGCGGGTGCTGGACGGGATCCACGGCGCGGACTTCCCGGTGCAGGTCCGGCACGGCTCGGCCGCGCCGCTGGACATCTTCCGGGCGCTGATGACGGTGGGACTGGACGCCTCGGAAGGCGGTCCGGTCTCCTACTGCCTTCCGTACGGGCGCATCCCGCTGCGCGAGTCGGTGGAGAACTGGTCGCGCTCCTGCGACCTCTTCAGCCGGCTGCGCGAACTCGGGCGGGATCCGCACCTGGAGACCTTCGGCGGCTGCATGCTCGGCCAACTCTGCCCGCCCAGCCAACTGGTGGCGATCAGCGCGCTCGAAGCGCTGTTCTTCTACCAGCACGGGCTGCGCTCGATCTCGGCCAGCTACGCCCAGCAGACGCACCAAGGCCAGGACACGGAGGCCGTGTTCGCACTGCGCCGGCTCTGCGCCGAGCTGCTGCCCGAGGCGGACTGGCATGTCGTCATCTACGCCTACATGGGCGTCTACCCCACCACGCCGCACGGGGCGCTGGCGCTGCTCGGCGACGCGGCCGAGCTGGCCGCCTCCACCGGCTCGGAGCGGCTGATCGTGAAGACCGTCGCCGAGTCCGTGCGGATCCCGACGGTGGCGGAGAACGTCAGCGCGCTGGAGCACGCGGCCGCGCGTGCGGCCCGCACCGAGCGGGTCGCCGATGACGGCGCCGACTCGCAGACCTACGCGGAGGCCGCGGCGCTGGTCTCCGCGGTGCTGAACCTGGACCCGGACGTCGGGCGGGCGATGCTGCTGGCGTTCCAGCGCGGGTACCTGGACATCCCCTACTGCCTGCACCCCGACAACCAGGGGCGCACCCGCAGCTACCTGGACGGGGAGGGGCGGCTGCGCTGGGCGAACATCGGCAGGCTGCCGCTGGCCGGGGTGGTGGAGGCCGGTGAGTCCCACACCGTCACCTCTGGCGAGCTGCTGGGGTCACTGTCCTATGTCCGCTGGAAGTTCGACAGCGAAGCGATTGCCGCCGGGCGGAACCGTGCGTTCTCCGGCGGTGCTGCCTGAGCCCAGCCAGGCGCTGAGAGTGGCGCGGCGTGACGGGGGCGATGCGCGGCTGGGCGCAGCCGTCCCCGCGTAACTGTTCGTTTGCTAAACGGTCTTGGCCGGATGTGGGAGATGCGCGGATGAATGAGTCCAGTTCCGATTCAGTGTTGGCCCGGCTGCTGGCCGCTGCCGCGCCGTCGGAGCACCGGAGGTTGGTTCTCGACCTCGTGAGCAGCGCGGCGGTCGCGGCGCTGAAGGCCGCACGCCCGGAGGCGGCCGAGATCTTGGACACCGCGCGTGCCTTCACCGAGCTCGGCTTCGACTCGCTGGCCTCGGTCGACCTTCAGGCCCGCCTGGTCGCGGCCACCGGTCTCGACCTGCCGGTCACCGTGGTCTACGAGTGCCCGACCCCGGCCGCGCTGGTCGATCGGCTGCTCGCCGCGGCGCTCGGCGCCGTCACCCCGGAACCGGCCCCGACCGCCAACCTCGGTGCGGCGGACGAGCCGATCGCGATCGTGGGCATCGGCTGCCGGTTCGCGGGCGGGGTGGACTCGCCGGAGGACCTGTGGCAGCTGCTGCTCGACGGCGGCGAGGTGCTCTCGGACTTCCCGAAGGACCGCGGCTGGGACCTTGAGCGGATGTTCGACGAGGACCCCGAGACCCCCGGCAGCAGCTATGTCAGGAGCGGCGGATTCCTCGACACGGCGACCGAGTTCGACGCCGACTTCTTCGGCATCAGCCCGCGCGAGGCGCTGGCCATGGACCCGCAGCAGCGACTGGTCCTGGAGACCGCCTGGCAGGCCCTGGAGCACGCCGGTGTCGACCCGCTGGCGCTGCGCGGCACCGAGGCCGGGATGTTCTTCGGTGCTGAGGTGCAGGAGTACGGCCCGCGGCTGCACGAGGCCCCCGACGGCCTCGACGCCTACCTGATGACCGGCAACGCGCCCAGCGTCATCTCCGGGCGGGTGGCCTATGTGCTCGGCGCGGTCGGCCCCGCGGTCACCGTGGACACCGCCTGCTCGGCCTCGCTGGTCGCGATCCACCTGGCCTGCCAGTCGCTGCGCGCGGGCGAGTCCTCGCTGGCGCTGGCCGGCGGCGTCGCGGTGATGGGCGGACCCGGCGTCTTCACCGCCTTCAGCCGGCAGCGCGGCCTGGCCCCCGACGGCCGGTGCAAGGCCTTCGCGGCCGCGGCTGACGGTACGGGCTTCGCCGAGGGCGTCGGTGTCCTGGTCCTGGAGCGGCTGTCCGAGGCGCGGCGCAACAACCACCAGGTGCTGGCGGTGGTGCGCGGCTCGGCGGTCAACCAGGACGGCGCCAGCAACGGGCTCACCGCACCCAGCGGCACCTCGCAGCAGCGGCTGATCCGCCAGGCCCTGGCCAACGCCGGTCTGCGGGCCGCCGAGGTGGACGCCGTCGACGCACACGGCACCGGCACCACGCTCGGCGACCCGATCGAGGCGAGCGCGCTGATCGCCACCTACGGGCAGGACCGGCCCGGGGACGCACCGCTGCTGATCGGCTCGGCCAAGTCGAACCTGGGCCACACCCAGGGGGCCGCCGGCGTGGCCGGCGTGATCAAGATGGTGCTGAGCATGCGCAACGGCTACCTGCCGAAGAGCCTGCACATCGACGCCCCGAGCCCGCATGTCGACTGGTCGGCCGGCGCGGTCGAACTGCTCACCGAGGGCCGGCCGTGGCCGCGGACCGGAGCGCCGCGCCGTGCCGGTGTCTCCTCCTTCGGCGTCAGCGGCACCAACGCGCACGTCCTGCTGGAACACGACGCCCAGGCCGAGGAGCCCGTCGCCGATCCCACCGACCCCCCCGGTCCCGCCGACTCCGGTGTGCTGCCCTACGTCCTGTCGGCGCGCGGCGAGCAGGCCCTGCGGGAACGGGCCGCGGACCTGCTCCCGCTGTTGGACCGCGACGAGGTCCGACTCGCCGACCTGTCCTACTCGCTGGCCACGACCCGGGCCGGTCTGACGAACCGCGCCGCGATCGTCGCAGAGGACCGCGGGGAGCTGCGCGCCGCCCTGAGCGCGATCGCCTCCGGTGCGACCCCCACGGGCGTCGCCGGCCCCGGCAAGCTCGCCTTCCTCTTCACCGGCCAGGGCAGCCAGCGCCTGGCGATGGGGCGTGAACTGCTCCCCGTCTTCCCGGTGTTCGCCGACGCCCTGGAGGAGGCCTGCGGCTACCTGGACCTCCAGCTGGAGCTGCCGCTCACCGAGGTGCTGTTCGCGGCCGAGGGCTCGGCCGAGGCCGAGCTGCTGGACCGCACCGAGTACGCCCAGCCGGCGCTGTTCGCGATAGAGGTCGCCCTGTTCCGGCTGGCCGAGAGCTGGGGCCTGCGCCCCGACTACCTGGCCGGGCACTCCATCGGCGAGCTGGCCGCCGCGCACGTGGCAGGGGTCCTCACGCTGGAGGACGCCGCCATCCTGGTGGCCGCGCGCGGCCGGCTGATGCAGGCGCTGCCGGCGGGTGGCGCGATGGTCGCGGTGCAGGCCGCCGAGGCCGAGGTGGCGCCGCTGCTCACCGGCCAGGTCGGCCTCGCGGCGGTCAACGGCCCCCGCGCGGTGGTGCTCTCCGGCGCCGAGCAGGAGGTGCTGCGGATCGCCGGGGAGCTGGCCGCGGCAGGGCACCGGACCAAGCGGCTGCGGGTGAGCCACGCCTTCCACTCGCCGCTGATGGAGCCGATGCTTGCCGAGTTCCGCCGGGTCGCCAAGGTCCTGAAGTACGCCGCGCCGAAGATCCCGATCGTCTCCACGGTCACCGGCGAGCTGTGCACCGAGCAGTTGGCGACGCCCGAGTACTGGGTCGAGCACGTGGCCGCGCAGGTGCGGTTCGCTGACGCCATGGGCTGGTTGGCCGGCGCCGGGGTCGACACCTTCCTGGAGATCGGCCCGGACGGCGTGCTCTGCGCCATGGGCCAGGAGTGCCTGGAGGACTCCGCGGCGGTCTTCGCCCCGTTGCTGCGCCGCGAGCACCCCGAGCCGCGGCAGGCCGTGCTGGCCCTGGCGGCGGCCTACTGCGCCGGTGTTCGGATGGACTGGGCCCGCTTCCACGCCGGTCGCGACGGGCGCCGGATCGACCTGCCGCACTACCCCTTCCAGCGCAAGCGGTTCTGGCTGGAGCCGGGATCGGCCCGGGCCGACCTCACCGACCTCGGCCAACTTCCCGCCAGCCACCCGCTGTTGAGTGCGGTGGTGGCCGTCGGCGCGGACGGCGTGGTGCTGACCGGACACCTCTCGCTGCGGGCCCGGCCCTGGCTGGGCGACCACGTCATCGCCGGACGGGTGCTTTTCCCCGGCACCGCCTTCGTGGAGCTGGCCGTGCGTGCGGGCGACCACGTGGGCGCGGGCGCGATCGAGGAACTCACCCTGGGCGCCCCGCTGGTTCTGCCGGCCGAGGGCGGCGTGGGCATCCAGGTCGCGGTGGGCGAGCCGGACGAGAGCGGGCGCCGACAGCTGACCATCCACTCCAGGGCGGACGGCGCGGACGCCGGGCAGTGGACCCAGCATGCCAGTGGTGTGCTGGCACCCGCCGCCGAGCCGCTGCCGCAGCCGCTGGACAGCTGGCCGCCGCAGGGTGCCGAGGAGGTCGACCTCGCGGGTGTCTACGAGACCCTGGCGGCCCAGGGCTACGGCTACGGCCCGGCCTTCCAGGGGCTGCGGGCGGCCTGGCGGCAGGGCGGCGAGGTCTTCGCCGAGGTCGCACTGCCCGTCGAACTCACTTCTGAGGCAACCGAGTTCGGCCTGCACCCGGCGCTGCTGGACGCCGCCCTGCATGCCGCGGACCTGGGTGCCGAGCCCCGCGCCGAGGTGCTGGTACCGTTCGCCTGGACCGGAGTGTCGCTGCACGCCGCCGGTGCCGCCTCGGTGCGGGTGCGGATCTCCCACCCGGGCAAGGACACCCTCGCGCTCGACTTCGCCGACGCCACCGGTGTGCCGCTGGCCACCGTGCGGGGCCTGGTCTCCCGCCCGGTGTCGGAAGACGAAGTCCTCTATGCGGTACGGCAGTTGCCGCTGGGCGTGCCGAGTGAGCCGGAGCTGCTGCGGATTGCGGCGCTGGAGGGCGACCTCGCTGACCTGGCCGAGCTGACCGGGCTCGCCGACCCGCTGCCGCAGGCAGTCGTGCTGCACGCGGTGGCCGGGACCGAGGCCCTGCCGCTCGCGGCCAGGAACGCCACCGCCCGGGTGCTGTGGGTCCTCAAGGCCTGGCTGGCCGAGGACCGCTTCGCCGACTCCACGCTGGTGGTGGTCACTTCGCCCGCACTCGCCCAGGCGCCGATCCGCGGCCTGGTGCGCTCGGCGCAGGCGGAGAACCCCGGGCGCTTCGTTCTGATCGAGCACGCCGACCTGCCCACCGACGCCGAGTTGACCGCCGCTCTGGCCACCGGCGAGCCCGAACTGTCACTGCTGAGCGGTGAGTTCAAAGCCCCCCGGCTGGCCGTCCTGCCCTCGGCGGCGAACCCGAAGCCCCAGTGGGGGAGCGTCCTGATCACCGGCGGTACCGGCGGCCTGGGCGGACTGCTGGCCCGGCACCTGGTCACCGAGCACGGTGTGCGCAGCCTGGTGCTGGCCGGACGCCGCGGCTCGGCGCCCGAAATCGAGGCCGAACTGACGGAGTTGGGTGCCGATGTGGCCGTGGTCGCCTGCGACGTGAGCGACCGCGCCTCGGTGGCCGCGTTGCTGGCCGCCCACCCGGTCGACTCGGTGATCCACGCCGCCGGCACGGTGCGCGACGGAGTGATCGGCTCGCTCACCGAGGAGACGCTGGAGGAGGTGTTCCGGGCCAAGGTGGACGGTGCCTGCCACCTGCACGAGCTCACCGCCGAGCTCGACCTGAAGGCCTTCGTGCTGTTCTCCTCGCTCGCCGCCATCCTGGACGGCGCCGGTCAGGGCAACTACGCGGCGGCCAACGCGTTCCTGGACGCTCTGGCCGAGCACCGCGCCTCACTGGGCCTGCCCGCCACCGCCCTCGCCTGGGGCCTGTGGACGGGCGAGGTCGGTATGGGCGCCGTGCTCGACGAGGCGACACTGGCCCGGATCGCCCGCTACGGACTGCCCGGACTGGATGCGGCGCACTCGCTGCGCCTGTTCGACGCCGCCGTGCGCACCGGCGAAGCCAGGGTGGTCCCCGTCGAGGTGGACGCCGCCGCCGTGCGCGACCGCGCGGACGGCATCCCCGCGCTGCTCAGCGGCCTGGTGCGGCCGGCCAACCGTCGGGCGTCGGCTGCCCGTGGTACCCGCGACCTGGCCGCCGACAGCGCGCTGAGCGCACTGCCCGCCGCCGAGCGGGACCGCACGCTGCTGGAGCTGGTCCGCACCGAGGTGGCGGCCGTGCTGCGGCACGAGAGTGCGGCGGCGATCAGCCCGACCCGGGCGTTCACCGAGATCGGCTTCGACTCGCTGGCCGCCGTGGAGCTGCGCAACCGGCTCAACTCGGCGACCGGGCTGCGGCTGCCGGCCACCCTGGTCTTCGACTACCCGTCACCGAAGACGCTGGCCGAGCACATCCGCGACACCCTGTTCGGCAGCGAGCCCACAGCGCCGGCCGCGCCCGTCGGCCTGGCCGCGGGGGCAGCTACCAGCCGTCAGGCCGGGGAAGACCCGATCGTGATCGTCGGGATGAGCTGCCGCTACCCCGGCGGCGTAGAGTCGCCCGAGGACCTGTGGCGCCTGGTTGCCGACGGCGTCGACACCATCGCGGGCTTCCCCACCGACCGGGGGTGGGACACCGAGACGATCTTCGACCCGGAGCCGGGCGCGCCTGGCAAGACCTACTCCCGCGAGGGTGGATTCCTCTACCGGGCGGCGGAGTTCGACGCCGACTTCTTCGGCATCAGCCCGCGCGAAGCGGTCGCGATGGACCCGCAGCAGCGCCTGCTCCTTGAGGTCTCCTGGGAGGCCTTCGAACGCGCGGGCATCGATCCGGCGACGGTCCGCGGGACCGCGACCGGGGTGTTCGCCGGGGTGATGTACCACGACTACGGCAGCTGGCTCACCGACGCCCCCGAGGAGGTGGCCGCCTACTTCGGCAACGGCACCCTCGGCAGCGTGGTCTCCGGTCGTGTCGCCTACGCACTCGGACTCGAAGGACCGGCGGTCACCGTCGACACCGCCTGCTCCTCCTCGCTCGTCACCCTGCACCTGGCCGCGCAGGCGCTGCGTGGCGGTGAGTGCACGCTCGCGCTGGCCGGCGGTGTCACCGTGATGTCCACCCCCGACACCTTCATCGACTTCAGCCGCCAGCGCGGCCAGGCCGCCGACGGGCGCTGCAAGTCCTTCGCGGCCGCGGCGGACGGCACCGGATGGGGTGAGGGCGTCGGCATGCTGGTGCTGGAGCGCCTGTCGGACGCCGAGCGCAACGGGCACCGGGTGCTCGCCGTGCTGCGGGGCAGCGCGATCAACCAGGACGGTGCCTCCAACGGCCTGACCGCCCCCAACGGCCCCTCCCAGCAGCGGGTGATCCGCCAGGCCCTGGCCAGTGCCGGGCTGTCGGCGGCGGAGGTCGACGTGGTGGAGGCGCACGGTACCGGCACCACGTTGGGCGACCCGATCGAGGCGCAGGCCCTGCTCGCGACGTACGGCCAGGAGCACTCGGCGGACCGGCCGCTCTGGCTGGGCTCGATCAAGTCGAACTTCGGCCACACCCAGGCCGCCGCCGGCGTGGCCGGGGTGATCAAGATGGTGCAGGCGATGCGCCACGGCGTGCTGCCCAAGACCCTGCACGTGGACGCACCCTCGGACCAGGTGGACTGGACGGCGGGCGCTGTCGAGCTGCTCACCGAGTCCCGGCCCTGGCAGAGCGAGGGCGGCCCGCGCCGTGCCGCCGTCTCCTCCTTCGGCATCAGCGGCACCAACGCGCACGTGATCCTCGAGGAGGCGCAGCTCGGCGAGGACTCCCCGGCCACCGGCACCCCGCCCACCCTGGTGGCGCTGCCGATCTCGGCCCGCAGCCCCGAGGCACTGGGCGCCCAGGCCGAGCGGCTGGCCGGCACCGGCGAGCTCGCCCTGGCCGACCTGGGCCTCGCGCTGGCCACCACTCGCAGCGCGCACCCGTACCGCGCGGTGGTGCTGGCCTCGGAGCGCGCCGAACTCGACGCCGCCCTGGCGGCGTTGAGTGCCGGTACGGGCGCACCCGGGCTGGTCACCGGCACGGTCGACGAGGGCGGCCTGGCGTTCCTCTTCTCCGGCCAGGGCTCGCAGCGCCCCGGCATGGGACGCCAGTGGTACGAGACCTTCCCGGTCTTCGCCGAGCACTTCGACCGCGTCGCCGCCCACCTGGACCCGGCACTCGACCGCCCGCTGGCCGAGGTGGTCTTCGGCGCGGACGCCGAGCTGCTGGGCCAGACGGCCTACACCCAGGCCGCGCTCTTCGCCACCGAGGTGGCGCTCTTCCGGCTGCTGGAGTCGTTCGGCCTGCGCCCGGACTTCCTGGCGGGCCACTCGATCGGCGAGCTGGCCGCGGCGCACGTCAGCGGCGTCTGGTCGCTGGCGGACGCGGCGAAGGCGGTCGGTGCCCGGGGCCGGCTGATGCAGGCGCTGCCCGAGGGCGGCGCGATGGTCGCGGTGCGGGCGAGTGAGGCCGAGGTGCTGCCGCTGCTGGACGAGCGGGTCGGCATCGCGGCGGTCAACGGACCGCGCTCCGTGGTGGTCTCCGGTGACACCGAGGCGGTGCTGGAACTGGCGGCCCGCTTCGAGCGGTCCAAGCGGCTGACCGTCTCGCACGCCTTCCACTCGCCCCGGATGGACGGCATGATGGCCGAGTTCGGCGCGGTGCTGGCCGAACTCGACTACGCCGAGCCGAGCATCCCGATCGTCTCCACCCTGACCGGCCGGCCGGCGAGCCCGGCGGAGCTGTGCACGCCCGAGTACTGGGTCAGGCATGTCAGGGAGAGCGTGCGCTTCGCCGACGGCATCGCCGCGCTGGCCGACCAGGGGGTCACCACCTTCCTGGAGCTGGGCCCGGACGCCGTGCTGAGCGCGCTGGGCCCGGAGTGCGTGGCCGACGACGCGCAGGCGGTCTTCGCCTCGGTCGCCCGCAAGAACAAGCCCGAGGTGGCGGAGCTGCTGGGCGCCCTCGCGGTGGCGCACACCCGCGGCGCCGCACTGAACTGGCCCTCGATCTACGGCGACTACACCGCTCGGGCGGTCGAGCTGCCGACCTACGCCTTCCAGCATCGGCGGTTCTGGTTGGACGCCCCGGCCGCCAAGGGCGACGCGGGCAGCCTGGGCCAGGCGCCGGTGGACCACCCGCTGGTCGGTGCCGAGATCCGGCTGGCCGCCTCCGACGAGGTGGTGCTGACCGGGCGGGTGTCGCGAGCCACCCACCCGATGCTCGCCGAGCACGCCGTCCTCGGCACGGTCCTGCTGCCGGGAACCGCGCTGGTCGATCTGGCGATTCGGGCCGGCGACCTGCTCGGCCTGCCGGTCCTGGAGGAGCTCACGCTCCAGGCGCCGCTGCTGCTGCCGGAGTCGACCGCCGTGCAGCTCCAGGTCGTGGCCGGGCGCGGCGGAGCCGTGCAGATCTTCTCCCGCCCGGCGCGATCCGAGGAGGCCGGCTGGACCGTCAACGCCACCGGCCTGCTCGCGGAGCGAGGCACCGCCCGCCCGGAGCCGTTCACCCAGTGGCCGCCGGCCGGCGCGACCGAGGTCGACGTCACCGGCCTCTACGAGCGGATGCGCGCCGAGGGCTACGAGTACGGCCCGGTCTTCCAGGGCGTCAAGGCCGCCTGGCGGCGCGGCGAGGAGGTCTTCACCGAGCTCGAACTCCCCGCCGCCGAACGGCCCGACGCCGCCCGCTTCGGCCTGCACCCCGCGCTGCTGGACGCCGCCCTGCACGCCACCGCCCTGCTGGACGAGGAGGGTGAGGAGGCACCGGCGGAGGGCAAGGTGCTGCTCCCGTTCGCCTGGAACGGGGTGGAACTGCACACCGGCGGCGCCTCGGTGGCCCGGGTGCGGCTGACCCGCCAGGACGGCGACGGCATCCGGATCGAGCTGGCCGACGGCGCCGGGACCCCTCTCGCCTCGGTCTCCTCCTTCGTGACCCGGCCGGTGGCGGCCGGCCAACTCGGCCCCCAGCAGGATTCGCTGTTCACTGTGGAGCTGACGCCCCGCCCTGAGCTGACCGCCCAGGGCGTGGGCAACCGGCAGTTCGCGGTGCTCGGTACCGGCGACCTCGGCCTCGACGTGCCCGTCCACCCGGACCTGACCACGCTCGGTGACGCCGTCCCGGACGTGGTGCTGCTGCCGGTGCCGACGGTTGCCGGCGACCAGGTGCCGACGGCAGTGCGCTCCGCCCTGCACGCCGTGCTCGGCCCCGTCCAGGAGTGGCTGCGCGAGGACCGGTACGCCAAGGCGACGCTGGTGGTGCTGACCGCCCAGGGCCTGGCGGATGCCGCCGTGCGCGGCCTGGTCCGCGCGGCGCAGGCCGAGGACCCGGGCCGGATCGTCCTGGTGGACTCCGCGGGCCTGGGGGAGGACCCGCTCACGCTGCCGCTGCTGGCCGCCGCCCTCGACTCGGGCGAGCCCGAACTGGTGCTGCGAGAGGGCGCGATCCTGGTGCCGCGTCTGGCCAGGGTCCAGCTGCCGCAGGCCGACCAGGACGGCCCCGACTGGGGCACCGTGCTGATCACCGGCGGCACCGGCGGCCTGGGCGCGCTGGTGGCCAGGCACCTGGTGCGGCAGCACGCGGTCACCAGCCTGGTGCTGGCCGGACGCCGGGGCCTGCAGGCGCCCGAGGCACGGGAGCTGAAGGCCGAGCTGGCCGAACTGGGCGCCCAGGTGGCGGTGGTGGCCTGCGACGTCGCCGACCGGGCGGCGCTGGCCGGGCTGCTCGCCGAGCACCCGGTGCGAAGCGTCGTGCACACCGCGGGTGTCCTGGACGACGCCCTGATCGGCTCGCTGACCCCCGAGCGGATCGACCCGGTGCTGCGGCCGAAGGTCGACGGTGCCTGGCATCTGCACGAGTTGACCCTGGAGCGGGAGATCAGCAGGTTCGTCCTGTTCTCCTCGGCGGCCGGAACCCTGGACGCCACCGGGCAGGGCAACTACGCGGCCGCCAACGTCTTCCTGGACGCGCTGGCCGAGCACCGGGTCGCGGCCGGCCTGCCGGCCACCGCGCTGGCCTGGGGCCTGTGGGCGGGAGCCGGCGGGATGGGCGGCCAGCTCGCCGAGGCCGACCTGGAGCGGATCGAGCGTTCCGGCATCGGCGCGCTGGACCCGGCCGAGGGGCTGGCCCTGTTCGACGCAGCCCTGCGCGCCGAGCGTGCCACCCTGGTGCCGGCGCGTCTGGACCTGGCGGCGCTGCGCGAGCGCAGCGAGTCCCTCCCCGCCGTGCTGCGGGCTCTGGTGCGGCCCACCGTCCGCCGGGACGCGGCCACCGGCGCCGGCGGTTCCAGCGGTGCGGCCTCGCTGGCCCAGCGCCTGAGCACGTTGCCGGCCGCCGACCACGAGCACGCGGTGCTGGAGGCGGTTCGCTCGCAGGTGGCCGCCGTGCTCGGGCACGACGGTCCGGCATCCGTCCAACCCAGGCGTGCCTTCAGCGAGTTGGGTTTCGACTCGCTCGCCGCGGTGGAGCTGCGCAACAAGTTGAACGCGGTCAGCGGGCTGCGCCTGCCGTCCACGATGATCTTCGACTACGCCACCCCGGCGGCGCTCGCCGCGTACCTGCTGGACAGGTTGCGCCCGGAGCGGACCGAGCCGGCGGCCGAGGCGCCCGATGACGCCCGGGTGGCCGAGCTGCTGGCCGGCATCCCGGTGGCCAGGCTCCGCGAGTCGGGTCTGCTGGAGCGGCTGCTGAAACTCTCCGAGACCGCCCCCGCCGACCCGAAGCCGGCCGCGCCCGGCGCACCGGCCGAGTCCGGGGCCGACCGGACGTCGGCCATCAAGCACATGGACATCTCCGATCTCATCCGCACTGCGCTCGACCGCAGCGACGCCAAGTAATCAGGGAGCGACACCGACCGTGGATACATCTGTCGAGCAGATAGTCGAGGCGCTGCGCGAGTCGCTGCTGGAGAACGAACGACTGCGCCAGCAGAACACGCGGATCGAGGCCGCGGCGCAGGAGCCGATCGCGATCGTGGCGATGAGCTGCCGCTACCCCGGCGGCGTCAGCTCGCCCGAGCAGTTGTGGCAGCTGGTCGACCAGGGCGTGGACGCGGTGGGGGACTTCCCCGCCGACCGCGACTGGGACGTCGAGGGGCTCTACGACCCGGACCCGGACGCGCCGGGCAAGACCCACGTCCGTGAGGGCGGTTTCCTCTACGACGCACCGCGCTTCGACGCCGCGTTCTTCGGCATCTCACCGCGCGAGGCGATCGCGATGGACCCGCAGCAGCGCCTGCTCCTGGAGGTTTCCTGGGAGGCGTTCGAGCGGGCCAACATCGACCCGCACACCCTGCGCGGCAGCCGGACCGGCATCTTCGCCGGGGTGATGTACCACGACTACGGCAGTTGGCTGGCCGAGGTGCCCGAGGGCGTCGAGGGCTATCTCGGCAACGGAAACCTGGGCAGTGTCGCATCGGGCCGGGTCTCCTACACGCTGGGCCTGGAGGGGCCCGCCGTCACCGTGGACACCGCCTGCTCCTCCTCGCTGGTCGCGCTGCACCTGGCGGTCCAGGCGCTGCGCACCGGTGAGTGCGCCTACGCGCTGGCCGGCGGTGTCACCGTGATGTCCACCCCGGACACCTTCGTGGACTTCAGCCGCCAGCGCGGGCTCTCGCTGGACGGCCGGTGCAAGTCCTTCGCCGCCTCGGCGGACGGCACCGGCTGGGGCGAGGGCGTCGGCATGGTGCTGCTGGAGCGGCTGTCGGACGCCGAGCGCAACGGGCACCGGGTGCTGGCCGTGGTCCGCGGCAGCGCGATCAACCAGGACGGCGCCTCCAACGGCCTGACAGCCCCCAACGGGCCGTCCCAGCAGCGGGTGATCCGCCAGGCCCTGGCCAACGCCAGGCTCAGTGCCGATCAGGTGCACCTGGTGGAGGCGCACGGCACCGGCACCCCGCTGGGCGACCCGATCGAGGCGCAGGCGCTGCTCGCGACCTACGGGCAGGAGCGCGCCGGCGGTGAGCCGCTCTGGCTCGGCTCGATCAAGTCGAACATCGGCCACACCCAGGCGGCCGCGGGCGTCGCCGGGGTGATCAAGCTGGTGATGGCGATGCGCCACGGCCGGATGCCGAAGACGCTGCACGTCAACGAGCCCACCCCGCAGGTGGACTGGACCGATGGCGCGGTCGAACTGCTCACCGAGGCCAGGGACTGGCCCGAGCGCGGCGAGGCCCGGCGGGCCGCGGTCTCCTCCTTCGGCATCAGCGGCACCAACGCCCACGTGATCCTGGAGAGCGTGCCCGAGCCCGAAGTGCCCCAGCGTGCCACCGAACCGACCGGACCGCTGCCGCTGGTGCTCTCCGGAAAGGGTGAGCAGGGCCTGGCCGCCCAGGCGCAGCGGCTGCTCGACCACCTGGACAGCGCCCCGCTGCCCGACCTCGCCTGGACCCTGGCCACCTCCCGGGCCGCCCTCGGTGACCGCGCGGTGGTGATCGGCGCGGACCGCTCCGCGCTGGCCGCCGGGCTGAGGGAGCTCGCCGCCGGACGCGCCGCGGCGGGCGTGGTTCAGGGCGGGCGCCAGAGCGAGTCCCGGATCGCCTTCGTCTTCCCCGGACAGGGCTCGCAGTGGATCGGCATGGCGGCCGAACTGCTGGACACGGCCCCGGTGTTCGCCGCCAGGATGACCGAGTGTGCCCAGGCGCTGGCCCCGCACGTGGGCTGGGACCTGCTGGAGGTCATCCGCGGCGCGGACTCGCTGGAGCGGGTGGACGTGGTGCAGCCCGTGCTCTGGGCGGTCATGGTGTCGCTGGCCGAGCTGTGGATCTCCTACGGGGTGCGCCCGGCCGCCGTGATCGGGCACTCGCAGGGCGAGATCGCGGCCGCCTGCGTGGCCGGGGCGCTCTCGCTGGCCGACGGCGCCAAGGTGGTGGCCCTGCGCAGCCTGGCCATCGCGGACGACCTGTCCGCGCGCGGCGGCATGATGTCGGTGGCGCTGGCGGCGGAGCAGGTCCGTGCGCGGCTCGCCGAGTACGAAGGGCGGCTCTCGGTGGCCGCCGTCAACGGCGCGGCCTCGGTGGTGGTCTCCGGCGACGCCGACGCCTTGGACCAGCTGTACGCCGGGCTGCGCGCGGAGGGCGTGCGGGCCAAACGGCTGCTGGTGGACTACGCCTCGCACTCGGCCCAGGTCGAGTCGATCCGCGAGCGGCTGCTGAAGGAGCTTTCCGGGCTGAGCCCGCGCTCCGTCGACGTGCCGTTCTACTCCACGGTGACCGGCGAACTGTTCGACACCGCGGGCCTGGACGCCGACTACTGGTACACCAACCTGCGCCAGAGCGTGCTCTTCGAGGGCGCCACCCGGCTGCTGCTCGACAGTGGCTACGGCGTCTTCGTCGAGTGCAGCCCGCACCCGGTGCTGCTGCACAGCGTGGAGGAGACGGCGGAGGCGCTGAACGCCGAGGTCGTCGGGATCGGCTCGCTGCGCCGCGACGAGGGCGGCCCGGAGCGCTTCCTGACATCGCTGGCCGAGGCGCACGTGCACGGCGTCGCCCTCGACTGGGCGGCGGTCTTCGCCGGGACGCCCGTGCGCAAGGTGGACCTGCCCACCTACGCCTTCCAGCGCGAGCGGTTCTGGCTCGGCAGCTCCCAGGCGGTGGGCGATGTGACCGCGGCCGGTCTGGTCGCCGCAGGACACCCGTTGCTCGGCGCCTCGGTCACGGTCGCCGACGGCGGCGGCATGCTCTTCACCGGCCGGCTCGCCACCGCCACCGCGCCCTGGCTGGCCGACCACGCGGTGGGCGGCACGGTCCTGCTGCCGGGTACCGCGTTCGTGGAGTTGGCCGTCAAGGCCGGCGACGAGGTCGGCTGCGGCCGGGTGTCGGAACTGACCTTGGAGGTGCCGTTGCTGCTGCCCGAGCGCGGCGCGGTCCAACTTCAGCTCCACCTCGGCGAGCCGGACGACTCGGGCCGACGCCCGCTGACCGTGCACTCGCGCCCCGAGGGCGGCGAAGGCGAGTGGACCAGGCACGCCAGCGGCCTGCTGGAGCCGGACACCGCCGAGGCCGGCTTCGACTTGGCGGCCTGGCCCCCGGCCGGTGCGCAGCCGGTCCCGGTGGACGGCGTGTACGAGGGGCTGGCCGAGCAGGGCTACCACTACGGCCCCGCCTTCCAGGGGCTCAAGGCGGCCTGGCGGCGTGGCGAGGAGGTCTTCGCTGAGGTCGAACTCCCGGTGGAGGAGCAGGGGTTCGCCCTGCACCCGGCGCTCTTCGATGCGGCCCTGCACGCCGCGGACCTCGGCGGTGGCCAGGAGCCGGGCCAGGCCCGGCTGCCCTTCGTCTGGAACGGCGTCTCGCTGTACGCCTCGGGAGCCAGGGCGCTGCGCCTGCGGATCACCGGCACCGACGCACTGACCGTCCAGCTCGCCGATACCACCGGCTCCCCGGTGGCCTCGGTGGACGCGCTGACCACCCGCGCGGCCGACCCCGCCGCGCTCGGGGCGGCCACCCGTTCCGACGCCCTGTTCCGGCTCGACTGGCCGGTCCTCGCGGTGGAGGGACCCGCACCCGATCACGTGGTGCTCGGCGAGGGCGGCCTGGCGGAGCTGGCGACCGTACCGGAGCTGGTGGTCCTGCCGGTGCGGCAGGGCGAGGATCCCGTCACCGGCACCCGGGCCGTCTCCGTCCAGGTGCTTGAGACCCTGTGGCAGTGGCTGGACAGCGAGAAGGTCGCTGCCTCCCGCCTGGTGGTGCTCACCAGGGGAGCGGTGGCGGTGGGCGCCGAGGGCGTCCAGGACCTCGCCGCGGCCGCCGTCTGGGGCCTGACCCGCGCCGCCCAGGGCGAGAACCCCGAGCAGTTCGTCCTGGTGGACGCCGACCAGGACACCACCGTCGAGCAGGCCCTGGCGGCGGTCGCCGCCTCGGGCGAGCCACAACTCGCCGTGCGCGACGGCAAGGTGCACGTGCCCCGGCTGGTCAGGAGCGCACCGGAGGGCACCGTCAGCCCCCTCGATGCCGAGGGCACCGTGCTGATCACCGGCGGCACCGGCGTGCTGGGCGCGCTGGTGGCCCGGCACCTGGTGGCCGAGCACGGTGTGCGTCACCTGCTGCTGGCCGGGCGCAGCGGCGTCGCCCAGGACGACTTCGCCGACCTGGACGCGGAGATCACCGTGGCCAAGTGCGACGCGGCCGACCGCGAGCAGCTCGCCGACCTGCTCGCCACCGTCCCCGTCGACCGCCCGCTGACCGCCGTGCTGCACCTGGCCGGCGCGCTGGACGACGGCTTGGTCACCGCGCTCACCGCTGAGCGGCTGGACGCGGTGCTGCGCCCCAAGGTGGACGCGGCCTGGCATCTGCACGAGCTCACCGCCGGTCTCGACCTCAAGGCGTTCGTGCTCTTCTCCTCGGCCGCCGGCACCGTGGACGGTGCGGGCCAGTCCGGCTACGCGGCGGCCAACGCCTTCCTCGACGGCCTGGCCCAGCACCGCCAGGCGCTCGGCCTGCCCGGCCTCTCGCTGGCCTGGGGCTTCTGGGAGCAGCGCACCGGGATGACCGCCCACCTGAGCGAGGCGGACGTGGTGCGGATGGCCAGGTCCGGGGTGCGTCCGATCGCCACCGCCGAGGGTCTGGCGCTCTTCGACCTCGCGTTGGCCGGGGACCGGGCGCTGCTGGTGCCGATCGGCCTGGACCTGCCCGCGCTGCGTTCGGCGGGCACGCTCTCCCCGGTGCTGCGCGGCCTGCTCCGTCCGGCCGCCCGGCGCACGGCGGCAGCGGCACCCGCGGCACCGGGCAGCGCGCTGGACAAGCTGGCCGCCCTCGGACGGGCCGAGCGCGACACGGCCCTCCTCGAGCTGGTCCGCACCCATGTCGCCGCCGTGCTCGGCCACGACTCGGACATGGTGCTCGACCCGCGACGGGCCTTCAGGGACTGGGGCTTCGACTCGCTGACCGCGGTGGAACTGCGCAACCGGCTGGGCCTGGCTGTCGGTCTGCGGCTGCCGGCCACCCTGGTCTTCGACTACCCGGACCCCACCGCCCTGGTCGGCCACCTCAGGACCGAACTCTTCGGCTCCGCCGAGCCGGCCCCCGAACCCGCCGCCGGCGCGCGGCAGGCCGGCGACGAGCCGATCGCGATCGTGGCGATGGCCTGCCGCTTCCCCGGTGGTGTCAGCACCCCCGAGGAGCTGTGGCAGCTGCTGGCGGACGGCGGTGACGGCATCTCGCAGTTCCCGGCCGACCGTGGCTGGGACATCGAGGGACTCTACGACCCGGAGCCGGGCAAGGCCGGCCGGACGTACTCCCGCGAGGGCGGGTTCCTGCACGACGCCGCCGACTTCGAGCCGGACTTCTTCGGCATCTCGCCGCGCGAGGCGATCGCGATGGACCCGCAGCAGCGCCTGCTCCTGGAGACCTCCTGGGAGGCGCTGGAGCGCGCCGGCATCGACCCGTACTCGGTGCGGGGCAGTGCCACCGGCGTGTTCGCCGGGGTGATGTACCACGACTACGGCAGCAGGCTCAGCAACGCGCCGGAGGACGTGCGGGACTACCTGGGCAACGGCAGCCTCGGCAGCGTGGCCTCGGGCCGGGTCGCCTACACCCTCGGCCTGGAGGGTCCCACCCTCTCGGTGGACACCGCCTGCTCCTCCTCGCTGGTGGCCCTGCACCTGGCGGCGCAGTCGCTGCGCGGCGGCGAGTGCACGCTCGCGCTGGCCGGCGGCGTCTCGGTGATGTCCACCGTGGACACGTTCGTGGACTTCAGCAGGCAGCGCAATCTCGCCGCCGACGGCCGGGCGAAGTCCTTCGCCGACGGCGCGGACGGCACCACGCTCTCCGAGGGCGCCGGGATGCTGCTGCTGGAGCGGCTCTCGGACGCCCGGCGCAACGGGCACCAGGTGCTGGCCGTCATCCGTGGCTCCGCGGTGAACCAGGACGGTGCCTCCAACGGGCTGACCGCGCCCAACGGGCCGTCCCA